>NZ_JAUNPE010000059.1 GCF_030536815.1 Kocuria sp. | reverse complement strand
CCTCCAACAGGATCCTGACGCCCTCCATCATGGGCTTCGATTCCCTGTTCATGCTCATCCAGACGGTCCTGATCTTCGCGATCGGCACAGTGGGCCGCACGCAGCTGGGTACCTATCCCCTGTTCCTGCTGGAGCTCGGACTCATGGTGGTCTTCGCGGCCATCATGTACCGCTGGCTGTTCACCGGTTCCGGCCTGTCCCTGCACCTGGTGCTGCTGATCGGAATCGTGTTCGGCACGCTGTTCCGCGGCATTTCCTCGCTGCTGCAGCGGTTGCTGGATCCCAGTGAGTTCATGGTGCTTCAGGACTCCATGTTCGCCTCATTCACGGGTGTGGACTCGGGGCTGCTGCAAATTTCCGTGCTCATCATTGCGGTCGCCACCGTTCCGCTGGTCGTGATGCGCCGTCGCTTCGACGTGTTGTCCCTGGGACGCGACACTTCCATCAGTTTGGGGATCAATCACACCCGTACCGTGACCACGGTGCTGATCGTGTGCTCGGTCTTCGTGGGTGTGTGCACCGCTCTGGTGGGTCCCATTACGTTCTTCGGCCTGATTGTCGCGAACCTGGCTTACGCCCTGTGCCGCACGTTCCGACACGCCTGGATCCTGCCAATCTCCGTACTATTGGGCGTTGTGGCACTGGTGGGCGGACAATTGATCCTGGAACGCGTGTTCGCGTTCGATACGGCATTGTCCATTGTGATTGAGTTCTGCGGTGGGTTGTTGTTCTTGTTCCTGCTGTTGAGAGGGTCCATCAAGTGATCGAGCTGTCCGGTCTCACCAAGACATATGGCGAGACGACCGTGGTGGACCATGTCTCGGCTCAGATCGAGTCCGGTGGCGTGGTGTCGATCATTGGCGCCAACGGCGCCGGCAAGTCCACGGTGCTGTCCATGATCGCCCGCCTGGTGGCCATGGACAATGGATCCGTGTTCGTGGATGAACACGACGTACTCAATACCCCCTCGGACGTGCTCGCCAAGAAGCTGTCCATCCTGCGCCAGGAAAACACGCTGAACGTCCGCCTGACGGTGCGCGATCTGGTGGGTTTCGGCCGTTTCCCGCATTCCAAGGGCCGGCTGCGTCCCGACGACACCGAACACATCGACCGGGCCCTGGACTATTTGAACCTCAACGAGTTCCAGGACCGCTATGTGGACGAGCTCTCCGGCGGCCAGCGCCAGCGCGTATTCATTGCCATGGTGATCGCCCAGGACACCGATTATGTGCTCCTGGACGAGCCGCTCAACAACCTGGACATGAAGCACTCCGTGGAAATGATGAAGCTCCTACGGCGCATGACCCACGAGCTCGGTAAGACCGTGATCCTGGTGATCCACGACATCAATTTCGCGTCGTGCTATTCGGACCGCGTCCTGGCCATGAAGCAGGGCGCCCTGGTCTGCCAGGGAACCCCCGAGGAGATCATGCAGCCGGACATCCTGCGGGACATCTACGACATGGACATCCGCGTGGAGGTCATCAACGGCCACCACGTGGGCATGTACTACATGTGACCCGCGAGCTCGTGATGTGATGGAACCGTGACTTCCCCCGCCGATGCCGAGATGCACGCCCTCGCCCAGCTCCTCACACCCCAGGGCCTGGCCCTGGTCGACTCGATCGGCGCCTACGATCCGGATCGCTCCCTGAAGCTGTCCGAATCGCTGCGAGCGCGGGGCTACGCCCCGGAACTGGTCTCCGCGGCCCTGACCCAGGCCAAGCTGCGCACCCACGCACGGGCCAAGTTCGGTGAGTTCGCCGACCACATGGTGTTCACCCGCAACGGACTCGAACAAGCCACCCGTTGGTCCGTCGCTGCCCTGCACGCCCGCCGGTTCGCCCAGGCAGACCTTACGCACATCGCCGATCTCGGCTGCGGCATCGGCGCGGACTCCCTGGCCCTGGCCGCCCTGGAACGCACCGTGACCGCCGTCGACAAGGACGAACTGACCGCGGCGGTGGCCACCGTGAACCTCACCGGGTGGCCCCGCACCGCCGTGCTCTGCGGCGACGTCGAAACCCTGGATCTGGCCGGTCTGGACAACGGCGCGCCCGACGGCGTCTGGCTGGATCCCGCACGCAGGGTCACCGGTTCGGGGCGCACCCAGCGCGTGTTCGATCCCGAGGCGTTCTCGCCGCCCCTGTCCTTCGTGACGGGTTTGGCCGGGGAGGGTCTGGCCGTGGGCGCCAAACTGGGCCCGGGTATCCCCCACGAGCACATTCCCGACGGTGCCGAAGCCCAGTGGGTCTCCGATCACGGCGATGTGGTCGAAGTGGTGCTCTGGTTCAACGCGGTGCGCCGCCCGGAGGTGGCCCGCGCGGCCCTGGTCCTGGGCTCGCACGCGGACGGCACGGCGACCGCCGCCGAACTGACTTCCGAGAGCTGGGAATCCCCCGCCCCCGAAGGTGAGCTGCTGGGCGAAGTGGGCGAGTACTTCTACGAGCCGGACGGCGCCGTGATCCGTGCCGGTCTCGTCACGGACCTGGCGCGGGCCCTGGATGCGCGCCTGATCCACCCGACCATCGCGTATCTGTCCGGGGACGAACTCCACGAGAGCCCGCTCGCGACCGCGTACCGTGTGCGGGAGGTGCTGGGCCACAACGTGAAAACACTGAAGAAGTGGGTGCGGGATCACAACGTGGGGACCCTGAACATCAAGAAACGGGGAACGGACGTCACCCCGGAACAGCTCAGGAGACAGCTGGCGCCGCGCGGTACCGAACAAGCCACTCTGGTGATGACACGTTTGCAGCACGACGGGCGCGAACGTCGCGTGGTGCTGGTCGTTGAACCCGTACACTGAAGTACCCGCACAGCAGTACGAGACCGGTGAACAACTCCCGATCCCGTTCGTGGACCGCGGGACATCCCCGGTGCACCCATGAGAGGACCACTGCCGTGCACATTGATTTCGCCTCTTCCGATCGCTCTTCGCTGGGCGTTGAGTGGGAGATCGCCCTGGTGGACCGTGAAACCGGCGAGCTCGAGCCGCGCGGCCAGGAAGTCCTCGAAGCCGTCATTGCGGCCAACCCAGACATGGGCGAGGACGGCAATCACCCGCGCGTGACCGGCGAGTTCCTGCAGAACACCGTGGAAATGGTCACGGGTGTGTGCCACGACGTGGAAGAGGCCATGGCGCACCTGAAGCTGACCTCGGACGAGATCCGCAAGGTCGCAGACCCCGAGGGCCTGGAGATCTTTGCCGCCGGCACCCACCCGTTCTCGGAGTGGGAGGACCAGCCCGTGGTGGACAAGGAGCGCTACTACAAGGTGGTGGACCGCGCGCAGTACTGGGGCCGCCAAATGGTGATTTACGGACTGCACGTGCACGTGGGTGTGGACCATAAGAACAAGGCGTTGCCCGTCCTTGAGGGTCTGCTGAACTACTACCCGCATTTGTTGGCGCTCTCGGCCAATTCGCCGTACTGGTGCGGCCACGACACCGGGTACGCATCCCACCGCTCCCAGGTCTTCCAGCAGCTGCCCACAGCGGGGCTGCCGTTCCGGTTCTCGGCCTGGGACGAGTACGAGTCCTATGTCCAGGACCTGCTCACCACGGGTGTGATCGAGGATGAATCGGAGAACCGGTGGGACATCCGCCCCGTGCCGCGCTTCGGCACCGTGGAGATGCGCGTGTGTGATGGGCCCACTACCCTGCACGACGTGAGCGCATTGACCGCTCTGACCCAGTGCCTGGTGGAATCGTTCTCCCGCACACTGGACAACGGCGGCACGGTTCCCACCATGCCGCCGTGGCACCACCAGGAGAACAAGTGGCGCGCGGCGCGTTACGGCTTGGACGCGATCATCATCCAGAACGCCCAGAGCGACGAGCGCCCGGTCACCGAGGACCTCACCGAGTTGCTCAACAAGCTGGAGCCCATTGCCTCGGACCTGGGGTGCGGCACCGAGTTGGCGCGTGTGGAGGACATCATCCGCTACGGCGCCGGATATCAACGGCAGCAGCGCGTGGCCCAGGAGCACAACGGCGACCTGCGCGCCGTGGCCCTGGACATTGTGGAGCGCAACCGCGCCTCGTTCTGAGCGGTTACCCCGCCCCCATCGAGACAGTGGACACCGGCAGCCCCGGGTCAGCGGTGAACACGATGCCGGTCGGGGCTCGACCCTCGGCCACCAGTCGCGCTCCGAGTGCGGCCACCATGGCCCCGTTGTCGGTGCACAGCTCGAGCGGCGGCACGATCACCTCGATCCCCCGGGCCTTGCAACGCTCGATCACCAGGGCGCGTAACCGCGAGTTCGCGGCCACACCGCCGCCCATGAGCAGCGTGTCGATTGAATTCTCGGTGCACGCGAGCACGGTCTTGCGGGAGATCACGTCCACCACGGATTCCTGGAAGGACGCGGCGACGTCGGCGACCGGTACCGGCTGCCCGGAGGCCTCGAACGTCTCCACCACCCGCGCCACCGCGGTTTTCAGCCCCGAGAAGGACATGTCGTAGCGGTGCGTTCCCGGTTTCTCCGCCGAGCCCATGTACTTGCCCGCCGTGAGCCCCCGGGGGAAGCGGAACGCGGTGGGGTCACCGTCCCGGGCGGCCATGTCGATGGCCGGCCCCCCGGGATAACCCAGCCCGAGCAGGCGGGCGACCTTGTCGTAGGCCTCGCCGGCGGCGTCGTCGATCGTCGCGCCCAGCAAGCGGACGTCACCGGTGATGTCCGGGACGGAAAGAATTTCCGTGTGGCCGCCCGAGACGAGCAGCGCACCCAGATTCTCGGGGAGCTTCCCCCGCTCGTCGAGTAATCCCACGCTCACGTGCGCCACCAGGTGGTTGATCGCGTAGAGCGGTTTTTCCGTGGCGACCGCGAGCGCCTTGGCCGCGGCCACGCCCACCATGAGCGCGCCGGCCAGGCCCGGCCCGGAGGTCACGGCAATGGCGTCGATCTCGTCCAGCGTGACGTCGGCGTCGTCGAGGGCTGCTTGCAGCGTGGGAACGAAGGCCTCGAGGTGGGCGCGGGAGGCGATCTCGGGGATCACACCGCCGAAGCGCACGTGTTCGGCCATGGACGAGGACACCGTGTTGGTCAGCAGCTCGGTGCCGCGCACAATGCCCACGCCCGTTTCATCGCACGAGGATTCAATGCCCAGCACGAGCGGTTCAGCGGTTGCCATGGAGGGTCCTTCCGTCCGCGCTGCGCTGCGGGGGCCCGGCCGGGGCCAGCTCGCAGCGCATGATCAGCGCGTCATGACCGTCCCCGTAGTAGCCGGGGCGGGTGTGGATGTGTTCGTAGCCGAAGCGCTTGTACAGCGTTTGCGCCCGGTGGTTGTCCGAGCGCACCTCCAGCAGGATTTCGGTGCCTCGGGCGTGGCGGGCGGCCTCGTGCAGCGTGCGCAGCAGGGCGCTTCCGAGCCCCCTACCCTCGTGTCCGGCGGCCACGGCAATGGTCTGGACGTCCGCGACCGGCGGGATGCACATCATGCCCGCGTACCCCACGATCTCCCGCTCACGCGTGAGCACCCAGTACTGCCGGGTGGGGTGGGCCAGTTCCTCGTCGAACATGCGGCGCGGCCACGCGTCGTCCGGGAACAGCTGGGTCTCCAGGGCGTAGACCCGCTCCAGGTCCGCCGGCTGCATGGGACGCAGGGCATAGCCTTCCGGCAACGACGACGCCGCCGCCCCGGCCGGTTGATGCCCGGTCACCGCAGTGCCTTCTTGCGTTGCACGGGCACCTTGGCATCGGATTCACGCAGGTAGAGCGGTGCGGTGTCCGCGCTCAGCTCGATGCCGCGCTCCCGCAGCGCCCACGCGGCGCGGGACAGATCCGCGGCGGCGGGTTGCCACTCGGCGGACTCGGTCACCACGTGCGGCAGCTGCTCGGTGTACAGTCCCGCGCCGTAGCCGTAAGCCGGTAGTTCGGGCAGCTGGTCGGGCGCGGTGACCTGCGGGCCGTCCAACGGTTGCGCGAACCGGCCGTGACCGTCCTCGTGCGTGATGTAGCGGCCCCAGTACAGCTCCTTGCGGCGGGCATCGGTGGCGACCAGGAACTCGGTGCCTCCCACCGCACCCTGCGCCGCACGGTGGGCCAACGCGTCGAGGGAGCACATGCCGTACACGGGCAGCTGCCACGCAAAGCCGAAGGTGCGGGCGCTCACCAGGCCGGCGCGCAGGCCGGTGAAGGGACCGGGCCCGGTGCCCACGAGAATGGCTTTCAGCTGGGCCGGCTCCACGTCCGCCCGACCCAAAAGGTTGTAGACGGCCGGGGCGAGCGCTTCGGCGTGGGAGCGGGTGTCCCGGGTGGCGAATTCCGCCAGCACCTCCCCGTTACGGGTCAGCGCCGCGGACGCAATGGACGACGAATCCAGACTCAGCACAAGCACCCGAACAGTCTAAGCCCCGCCGCTCGGAGGGCCGGGTGCTCGGAGTTTGGGGTGCTCAGAGGTCCAGTCGCTCGGACCAGCGGGGTCCGTAGCCTCGCATGATGATGGTGCGCGGCTCGTCCGTGTTCCGCTCGCTCTCGTCCCATTCCTCGTTGAGGGCCGCAAGCGCCTTGGAAATGTCCGCGCCGGGCTCGATCGTTGCGGTCCCGGCCCGTTCGGTCTCAGCCGTCTCGCCCGCGGCCCGATTGATCTCGTAGTCCAGGGAGAAGGCCGCCGACGGCGCCCCCACCGCTCCCCGCGGCCGCACGATGTCGATGACCAGGCGGGACTCGCTCAGGTGCTCCACCTTGCCCGTGCCCCACTCGACCACGGTGACGCTGGTTTCCACGGTGTCCTCCAGGTCGATGTTGTCGATGTCCGCGGCGGTGTCCAGGCGGTACGCGTCCACGTGCACCAGATCCGGCCCGCCGGGGTTCGAGCCGCCCGGCAGGTTCGGGTGCTGGCGGGACAGCACGAACGTGGGTGAAATGATGCCCTCCCGCACCCCCAATCCGGCGCCGAGGCCCTGCGTGAACGTGGTCTTACCCGCGCCCAGTTCGCCGTTGAGCATGAGAAGATCCCCGGCCTTCAAGTGCGTGGCAAGTTTCTGCGCGATCAGCTGGGTTTCCTCGGCGGAGGCCGGGTAGCGGGTCAGGGTCCAATTCGGCTGGGTATAGGACTCCCCCGACGAATCGCGCGTGGGTCGCGGATCCTGCGGCAGGCTGTGTGCGGCCAGCGCACTCGCGCTGCGGGACACGGTGACGTCCCCCAGGGTCAGGTGGCTGTGACTCGTGTATTCACGCGGCACCCGCGGGGACACCCGCGTGACGATCTCGTAGTTGATGCTCCCGCTCGCATCGGCCCATTCCGTGGCGGAGGGGTGATCACCGGCCCCGAACAGCACGGCCTCGTCCCCGATGTGCACCATGGGATCCACCGCCTCGTCCACCATGGGGGTGCCCGCGGGGATGCCTTCCGGCGTCACCGTTTTGCCCCGTGCCAGGTCGATCACGCACTGGTCCATGGCGATCCGGCCCACTACGGGGTAGACCCGGCCCCCGATGTGAACGGGAGCTCCGGTCGCCACGCGAGGAACGCCGTCGGCGTAACCCAGGGGAATGAGCGCAAGGTGCGTGGGGGTCTCGGTGCGGTAGGTCAGACCGTACGACACACCGTGCCCGGCGGGCACGGCCTTGACGTTGGCCACGCGTGTGCGCAGGGTCATGGCGGGAATCAGGCCGAAGTCCTTGGGGGTCCGGTCCTCGAACGGGCTCAGTCCGTAAATGCCCAGGCCCACGCGCACGGCATCGCGCAAAATGTAGTCGGGGTCCTCGAGCTGATCCGCGGACAGCAGGGCCGGGGTGTTGGCGGCGTGGATCATGGTCGGCTTCAAACCGGCCTTGCGGGCGATCCGCACCGCGTCCGTCAGCGCGTTGAGCTGTTCCATGGTCTCGTCACCGCGGGCGGGTTCGTCGGCGACCGAGAGGTGCGTGAAGATCCCCTCCACGTGCACCAGGCCCTGATTCTGCGCGGCCACCACGCGTTCCACCAGGTCCGGCCACTGCGCGGCCGTGGAGCCGTTACGGCCCAGTCCGGTGTCGATCTTCAGGTGCAACGTGGCCGTCTTGCCCGTCTCGCGGGCGGCCGACAGGATGGCGTGCAGCTCCCAGCCGCTGATACCCAATGAAATATTGTGCTCGAGGGCCTCGAGGAAGTCTGTGCTCGTGGTGTGCAGCCACGACAGCACGGGCGCCGTGATCCCGGCGTAGCGCAAGGCGAGCGCCTCACTCACGTGGGCCGTGCCCAGCAGGTCCGCACCGGCCGACAATGCGGTGCGGGCCACCTCGGGTGCACCATGGCCGTAGCCGTCCGCCTTGACCACGGCTATCAGCTTCCGCCCGCGGGCCAACTGCGTTAATCGGACCACGTTGTGCCACACGGCAGACAGGTCGATGACCGCGCTGCGCTCGCTGGGTTCCTGGGACTGCCACGACGTTGTTACGCTCACGTCCTCCATTGTGCCTTCTCCGCGCCCAGCTCCTCGACGGTTCCCGTTAGGCTGGTCGCGTGCCTCAACAGACTCCGCCGCGCGTGCTGCTCGTCAGTATGCACACCTCGCCCGTGGATCAACCCGGCTCCGGCGACGCCGGCGGTATGAACGTGTACGTCCTGCACCTGGCCCGCTCGCTGTCCCAGCGCGGCTGGGCGGTGGACATGGCCACGCTGGACCGCGATCCGTCCCACCCCGCCGGTGTCAGCGTGGACTCGTTGCCGGACGGTCCCCGTCTGCTGACCGTCGCGGTTCCCGGTGCCGCCACCGCTCCCAAACAGCGCCTTTCCGAGTTCGCGCTCGCGTTCGGCGGCGCCCTCGCCGCCTTCTACAACGACGCCGCCGCTCCCCTCCTGGTGCATGCCCACTACTGGCTGTCCGCGGTTGCGGCCCGTGAAATCTGTGCGAACCTCCGCATCCCGTTGATGCTGACGCTGCACACGTCCGCCGCGGTGAAGAACCTGCGGGCCGGCCCGGGTGAGAACCCGGAACCGGTTGCTCGCGAGCGGGCAGAGCAGGACGTGGTGGCCACCTCGTGCACCCTGGTGGTCAACACCCCCGCCGAGGCCGATCACATGGTGGAGTTGTACGGCGCATCCCGCAACCGGATTCGCGTGATCCCGCCGGGGGTGGACCCGGAGATCTTTTACCCCGCCGTGAAAACCACCCCGCACCCCCACAGCACCGCGTCCTCCGACGGCGTCGATGCACGTCCGTTCACGGTGTTGTGCGCCGGCCGCATGCAACCCCTCAAGGGACCCCAAATTCTGGTGGCCGCCCTGGGACTGTTGCGCAAGAAGCATCCGGGCTGCACGGTGGATCTGACTCTGGCGGGTGCGGGATCCCCGGAGTTCCTGGCCGAGTTGCACCGGTTGGTGGAAGAACATGATGTGGCGGACGCCGTGGAGTTCCAAGGCTCCATGCCGTCTTCCGAACTTGCCGCACTCATGCGCTCCGCAGACGCGGTGGCCATGCCGTCCTCGTCAGAGACCTTCGGGCTGGTGGCCCTCGAGGCTCAGGCGTGCGGAACCCCGGTTCTGGCCACCGACGTGGACGGACTGCGCTACGCGGTGGAGGACCAGCGGACCGGGTGGTTGGTGCCCGGGCGCACCCCGCAGCTGTGGGCGGAGGCACTGTATCGAGCGGCGTCGAGCCCCGATCGTTGGCGGGCCATGTCCCGGGCTGCGGCGGAACGCGCGCGCGAGCTCACATGGGATCACGTTGCCGCCCAACATGAGGTGGCTTACATGCGCTGCGCGGGCGAGCGCGTAACCACCTAGACTCGAGGGTGTGACCACCGCGTATCTCAGCCGTGAATCGCTGGCCAGGTATCTGGATCGATCCAGGATCACCGGCGCCGTAGCGACCCCTCGCGAAGCCAACCTGCGTAATATCCAGGGTTTCCTGGATGGTGACCAGCACCAACACATGGGTGTCGAGCAAACCCGGGACTGGACCTACAAGTCCGTGTTCAAGCTCATGCGTGAGCGCGTGGGCATCAATGAGGACCCCAAGTACACGCAGGGCCAGGACTCCATTTCCGCGAACCTGTGCATTGCCGCGCTCGATAAGTACGCGGACATTTTCAGTGAGGCCATCAAGGGCCGCAACCGCTTGTTGTTCGCCACGGCGCACCCCGCCGGGCTCGCCCCGGTCTACGCCCGGCTCGCCCGAGTGGCCCGGAAATCCGGTGCGCGTGTTCTGCGCATTGACGGCGCCCTGCCCTTCGAGGACGGCGACGTGCGCCAGATCGAGGACGTGGTGATGGTCGAACAGTACGGCGGACTGCGGCACACCCACTCTCCCGAGCCCATGAGACTGGTTCTGGAGCAGCTGGCTGCGGAGGGCCGCGAGCAACCGGACCTCGTGATCTCCGATCACGGCATGGCCGGTTACGCCGGTTCCCGGGCCAAGCTACGCACCATTGCAATGGGTGACTGCAACGACCCCGGGATCTTCGTCGCCGAGGCCCAGGGCGATGTGGAAGTCACCGTACCCCTGGACGACAACGTGGCCCCGCACCTCTACAACCCGCTGGTCGACTACATCATTTCCCGCGCCGGGCTGGCGGGGCAGGACCGGCGGTAGGCCGCTCCCGTCGCACAACGCCGCCCGGCACCGACGTGCTTCGGTACCGGGCGGCGTCGTTCGTTCTAAGGCGTGTTAGCGCTCGATCTCGCCGCGGATGAACTTTTCCACGTTCTCGCGAGCGGTATCGTCGTCGAACTGCTCGGGCGGGGACTTCATGAAGTACGAGGACGCCGAGACCAGCGGGCCGCCGATGCCGCGGTCCAGGCCGATCTTGGCCGCGCGGATGGCGTCGATGATCACACCCGCGGAGTTCGGGGAGTCCCACACCTCGAGCTTGTACTCCAGCGAGATGGGGGCGTTGCCAAAACCGTGGCCCTCGAGGCGCACGAACGCGAACTTCCGGTCATCCAGCCAGCCCACGTAATCGGACGGGCCGATGTGCACGTCCTTGGCGCGCATCTCGTGCGGCACGTTGGAGGTCACGGCCTGGGTCTTGGAAATCTTCTTGGACTCCAGGCGGGAGCGCTCCAACATGTTCTTGAAGTCCATGTTGCCGCCCACGTTGAGCTGATAGGTGCGGTCGAGCACGTAGCCGCGGTCCTCGAACAGCTTGGCCAATACACGGTGGGTGATGGTGGCACCCACCTGGGACTTGATGTCATCGCCCACGATGGGAACACCGGCGTCGCGGAACTTCTGCGCCCATTCCTCGGTGCCGGCAATGAACACGGGCAGGGCGTTGACGAAGGCCACGCCGGCATCAATGGCCGCCTGCGCGTAATAGCGGTCCGCGTCCTCGGAGCCAACGGGCAAGTAGGAGACGAGCACGTCCACCTTGGCCTCGCGCAGTGCTTGCGCAACGTCCACCGGTTCGGCGTCCGATTCGGTGATCATCTCGCGGTAGTACACGCCCAGGCCGTCCCGGGTGGGTCCGCGCTGGACGGTCACGCCCAGATGGGGGACGTCCGCGATTTTCATGGTGTTGTTCTCGGACGCCAGGATCGCCTCGGAGAGGTCCGAGCCCACCTTGGCCGCGTCCACGTCGAAGGCCGCCACGAATTCGACATCGCGCACGTGGTAGGCACCGAACTGCACGTGCATCAGGCCGGGAACGGCCTCGGACGGGTCGGCGTCGCGGTAGAAGTGCACGCCCTGGATCAGCGATGTGGCACAGTTGCCCACACCTGCAATGGCCACGCGAATGGGGTGTTCGGACACGGTTCTCCTCGGGGAATCAGGTAGTCAGTGGTCATTGTGCAGACCCGCGCCGACACACGGGTGGCTGACCACCACTGTGCAGCGCCGCACAGAACCAACTCCCCAGTCTAATCAGGCAGCGGGTCGGTTGGCGCACCGTTGCGAGCGGTCACGGGCGGGGGCTCACCAGGACAGCGCGGCCTCG
Organism: Kocuria sp.; assembly: GCF_030536815.1. Taxonomy (GTDB): domain Bacteria; phylum Actinomycetota; class Actinomycetes; order Actinomycetales; family Micrococcaceae; genus Kocuria; species Kocuria gwangalliensis. The sequence continues at coordinate 2,100 of NZ_JAUNPE010000059.1, read as the reverse complement.
CCGAGCAGCAGCACGGAAACCGCCAGGAACACCACGCCCGCCACGAGTTCCACACCCACCGAGTGGGCCTGGAACCGCGCGGCCAGCGCCGGTACGGAACCGAACCACGCGACCGCGCAGAACCACGCCAGCCCCACCACGAACAACAGCACGGCCACGAGCATGGATTCCCACCACAGCGCATTGGCCGGTACCACCGACGCGAACAGCGCAATGAAGAACACAATGGCCTTGGCGTTGGAGAGGTTGGTGATGATGCCCTGCACCACTGCCCGGAACCCGGTCAGGTTCTTGGTGCCCAGGACTCCGCTACCGCGCGCACTGGACGCGGGCTCCGGGATCTGCTCGGCGGCCTCGACTGTGGCCGGCGACGGCGCGGCCTCACCCGCGCCGGGTGCGACGCCGCCCGAGTCGGACGCGCGGGCGGTCTCAGAACGACGTCGTGACGTCGCCTTGGCCGCGAGCGCCGAGCGAATCGAGCCGTAGCCCAGCCACGCGAGGAACAGGGCGCCCGCGATCTGGATGGTGAGTTTTAGAACCTCGTTCTGGTTGATCACCACCGTGACGCCGGTGAGCGAGAGGGTGATCCAGATGATGTTGCCGATCATCACGCCCAGGGCGGTCAGCATGGCTTTTCCGCGCGAGGACAGGAACGCGTTGCGGAGGATGACCAGGATGTCCGGGCCCGGCGAGACGATGCCCGCGACCCACAGACCGAGTAGGGCTAAGTACTGCGTTGTGCTCATGCGTGCTTGGACTCGGTTGCGGCACCCCAGATGTTGATGTCGGCATCCGTGACGAGTGAGTCGATCCGTTCGAGTTCGACAGCCGTGAAGTCCAGGTTGTGGATGGCCGCCGCGGAATCCGCAATTTGCTCCGGCGAGGACGCGCCGACGAGCGCCGTAGTGACCTGACCTTCGGCCTGCGGGCGCAGAACCCACGCAATGGCCATTTGGGCCAGGCTCTGCCCACGGTCCTGGGCCATCGAGTTCAGTTCCCTGATCTGCGCCACGGTGTTGTCGGTCAACCATTCCGGATTGAGGGACTTACCGGCCGCCGCGCGGGATTCCTCCGGGACGCCGCCCAAGTATTTATTGGTCAACATGCCCTGCGCCAGCGGGGAGAAGCTGATGGAACCCATGCCGGCCTCGGTCAATGCGGCAAGCAGGTTCTTTCCGTCCGCGCGCTCGTTGGGCTGTTCGATCCACCGGTTGAGCATGGAGTAGGAGGGCTGGTGAATGAGCAACGGGGTGCCCAGCTCCCTCATGATCTGCTGCGCCGCAAGGGTGAGGTCCGCGCTGTAGGACGAGATGCCCACGTAGCTCGCCCGGCCCGAGCGCACAATGTGGTCCAACGCGCCCATGGTCTCCTCGAGCGGCGTGTCGGCGTCCGGGCGGTGGTGGTAGAAGATGTCCACGCGATCCAGGCCCATGCGTTCCAGGGACTGGTCAATGGAGTCCAGCAGGTACTTCCTGGAGCCGCCCACTCCCCCGTACGGGCCCGGCCACATCTGCCATCCGGCCTTGGTGGAAATGACCAGTTCCTGACGGTACCGCGCGAAGTCCTCACGGAGGATGCGGCCGAAGTTCAGTTCCGCAGAACCCGCGGGCGGACCATAATTATTGGCCAGATCGAAGTGCGTGATACCCAGATCGAAGGCCTTGCGCAGGGTAGCGCGCATGGAGGTCAACGGGGTGTCGTCACCGAAGTTGTGCCACAGGCCCAGGGACAGCGCGGGCAACTTCAGGCCCGAGTTCCCCACCCGCCGATAAGGCATGGTGTCGTAACGGTCCTCGGCCGGGGTCCAGACTGTGTCATCACCGAAAGTCAGCATGGTGACCAGTGTGCCATCTGTTGGACGCCGGTTACTCACACCGCGTCAGACTCACGTTCTTGTGCTGCCGAGACAAGAGGTAAGCCGCGGCAACCGAGAATCCGTCGATTCCGGTCGCCGCGGCTTCAGTCCCGCTCAGACGCGCAGCACCGCAGCGGTGTTGGGCGCCAACGTCACCTTTCCGGGGGTGTCCAGTCCGGGTTCCGCACCGCTCGCGAACAGCACCTGGGGCGCGTCACCTCCCATGACGGGCAGCTCTCGCTCGT
>NZ_JAUNPE010000058.1:4641-14074 GCF_030536815.1 Kocuria sp. | reverse complement strand
CGATGCTGCGAACCGGCGCCTTAAATGTCATGGGCCGCGAACCTGTGCCTCAGATGCCCCGCGCAGGAACCGGCGCGCCGGATTCCTGACCGGAAAAGAAGGAAGGGGTGCCCCCAGTGGGACTCGAACCCACACTGCGCGGATTTTAAGTCCGCTGCCTCTGCCAATTGGGCTATGGGGGCCCGTGCAAAAGCTACCGGTTCATCACCCGGGAAGGGAGCTGAACCGGTAGCTTCGCGAGTACACGTAGGTTACAGCCTTGCCTTGGCCGTATCCACCTCGTCACCTGCGGCGACCTTGAACGACCGGCGCGGGTCGCGCACGTGGCGCATGCCGGTGGTGTCGCGACCGAAGAGCATGTTGATGCCCCACTCGCTGAAGATGCGCACCTTGCGCTCGATCGTGGGGATCGCGTAGCCGTGGTAGAAGCGGTGAGCCGCCCAGGCGGGCAAGCCACTGAACTCGACACCGCGGATGTTGGCTACACCCTTGTACAGGCCCAAGCCGGCCACGGCGCCCAAGTTCTCGTGGTAGTAATCCTCCAGCGCCTTGCCCTCGCGCGCGGCAATGATGTTCTTGGCCATGGTCTTGGCCTGACGCACGGCGTGCTGAGCGTTGGGAACACAGAAGCCACCCGGCCCGGTACCGGTGAGATCCGGAACGGCCGCGATGTCTCCGGCGGCCCAGGCACCCTCGATCGGTCCGTCGTCTCCGGTCACACGCAGGTCCGCGCCGGCACGCACTCGACCGCGTTCGTCGACGGGCAGGTCGCTGTTCTTGACGAACGGAGAGGCCTGTACGCCAGCAGTCCACACCAGGGTGTCGGTGTACATCTCGCCGGCCGGGGACTTGTCCTTCATGTTGATCAGCTTGACGAGCTGGTCCTTGGCGGAATTCAGGGACGTGTTGAGCAGCACCTCGATACCGCGGGAACGCAACTGTGCCACGACCTGCTCGGCGCGTTCCTTGGAAACCTCGGGCATGATGCGGTCCATGGCCTCGACCAGAACGAAACGCAGGTCGGAGACCTTGAGGCGGTCATTGCGCTCCACGGCGGTACGGGCCATGTCCTCAAGCTCGGCGAGACCCTCTGTACCTGCATAACCTCCGCCGACCACGACGAAAGTCAAAGCCTTACGCTTTTCGTGCTCATCGTCAGTCAGGGACGCGATTTCAATGCGCTCCAAAACCCAGTTGCGCAGCGAGACGGCTTCTTCAATGGTCTTCAGACCAATGGCGCTGTCCGCCAGGCCCTCGATGGGGAATGTGCGGGTCATGGAGCCACCGGCAATGACGATCTCGTCATAGGGCAGATCGAAGTTGGGTCCCTGATCGATACCGCGGATACTGACCGTGCGGTTGGCGTGGTCGATGCTCTCCACGCGGCCACCGATGAGTTCGCAGTCCTTGAGGTGCTGACGGTGCGGAACAATGGCGCTGCGTGCCTCGATGTTGCCGGCAGCAACCTCGGGCAGGAACGGCAAGTAGGTCATGTACGGGTTGGGATCGACAACCGTGACGACGCCACCCGATTCCTTGATGCGCGTTTGTAGCCGTTGTGCGAGCGTGAAACCAACGTATCCGCCGCCGACGATCAGAAGACGCGGACGGTCTTTAGCCAATTGATTGAAAGCCATACCCAAAAGTCTACTCATCACTGACCCCATTTCCGTTCAGAACGACGCCGGGCGGGCTGCGCTGATCGTGAAATGTGCGCGTCAGCGGTTCACGGAGCGGATGTGGAACACCGCCGCGACCGTCAGCCCGGCAACCACCAGTCCGAAACCGGCCAGGATCACCACGGGCAGGGCACCCGTTTCGTTGAGCGGGGCATGCGCCACCGGCGGGGTGGCTTCCTCCGTGACCTGCTCGGTGTCAGAGGTTTCGGTGGCCCCCGGCGACGACGCCGTCTCACTGGCCGCGGCCGATGCCGGCCGGTGCACGCTCATCCAGTGCTGCATGCTGCCCAGCGGATTCTTGTCGACGTCCGGCACGTCCTCCGTCACGGCGGCCTTCACGTCCAGGATCCCGTATCCGTAGAACGGATCCTGGCCTTCCTCGCCGGCATCGTGGGCGGTGCGGATGATCTGGTTGGCGATCTGCGCCACGCTCAGATCCGGGTTCTTGGCCTTGATCAACGCGGCTGTTCCGGAGACCAGGGGCACGGTGGCAGACGTACCGGACCACTCGGCGTAACCGTCACCCGGCATAGCGCCCACCATGTCCTCGCTCGGACCCGCAACCGCGATCGAGATTCCCTGGGACGATGAGTCCCAGCTCGCCCGGCCCGCGCGGTCCACGCCGCCCACCGTGAGGACACCGGGAATGGTGGCCGGGGCTCCCACCTGGTTGAGCCCGGAACCACGGTTGCCCGAGGCCGCCACGACCAGGACATCCTTCTCCTCCGCGTAGGCGAACGCGGAGTCCCACGACTGCGGCCATTCGGTGGAGTCCGAGCCCACGGACATGTTGATGACGTCCGCCCCGTTGTCCACGGCCCAGCGAACGGCGTTCGGAATCTGCTCGTTGACATCCTTGACGCCGGGCTCCTCGTTGCCGAGCCACAGCGACACCGGCAGGATCTCCGCTTCGGGAGCCACACCGATCACACCGCTCTGCTTCCCGGGACCGCCCGGATTGGCCTCGCCGTGGCCCCGTCCGGCAGCCAACGACGAAACCAGGGTGCCGTGTTCGGGTTCCGCGCCCAGGCCGCGGTGTCCATTTCCAGCACCGTTGCCGGACACGTCCGTGCCATCCACAACGGCGTCGCTGAGATCCTGGTGGGTTGCGTCCACGCCGGTGTCGATCACGGCGATCTTCACGCCCTTGCCGGTGGATTCCTTCCAGGCATCGCGCACACCGTATTCGTCGAGCCAGTATTCTCGCTCGCGGATCGAGTCCACGGACACGGGTACCTTGCCGTCCGTGGGCGGCGGTGCCACCGGGGTTTCCAGGGGGATCGACGGCGCGGGAGCCGCGGGTGCCTGCTCGTTGTCGGGCATGGCCACCGCGGGGGCTACGGCAAGGGACAGGACCATGGCGGCAGCGGCCGCACCCGAGAGTGCGCGGCGGCGCGTGGCGTGGACCGACATGACTAACCTCACCTTGAATAGGAACGCACTGGCGGGGACACCCCTGGCCGTTGGGTGTTCAAAACCATTGAGGGGTCAGCGCACCAGGGACAGACCAATTCCGTCCAAAATATCGTGCTCGCTGGCCGTGACCGACCGCACTCGGCCCTGTGTCGCGGAGACAACCCGTTCGATGACACGCCGCCAGACGAGGGCACCGCCGCCGATCACATCCACGCGGCCCTGGTGCATGTACCCCAGTTGCGCCCGTTCCTGCCTGGTCATGGCCGTGAGGTCCTTGCAGGCCTGGGCGATCGAGTCCACGGACATGGTCGATCCGTGGATCGCGTCCGGGTTGTAGCTCGCCAGGCCCATGGCGCGAGCCGTCACCGTGGTGATCGTCCCAGCGACACCCACCAGGTGGGTGGTTTGTGACAACGGAACGATCCGGGCCACGGAGTCCATGGCCTCGTCCACGTTCCGAAGCACTTGGCGTTGCTGTTCATCGGTGGGCGGGTTGGCACCCAGGTACCGTTCGGTCATGCGCACGCATCCCACGTCCACGCTCTTGGCCGCGGTCACGCCGTCCACCGTGCCCAGCACGCACTCGGTGGAACCGCCGCCCAGATCGACCACGAGCACGCGGTCCTCGGGCTTCAGTGGCCCGGTCGCGTTGGCGGCACCGCGGAAGGACAGGGCCGCTTCTTCCTCGCCGGTCACGACTTCCGGCACGACACCCAGTCGTTGCCTGATGCCGTCCACGAACACCTGGCGATTGCCGGCGTCGCGCGTGGCTGAGGTTGCCACAAAACGGATCTTGTCCACCTTGTGCTTCTTGATCAGGCGGGCGTATTCCTCAACGGCGGCGAAGGTCCGGTCCAGCGCGGCCTCGGCGAGCCAACCCGTGGCGTCCACACCCTGACCCAGGCGCACCACGCGCATTTCACGCACGATATCGATGAGCTCGGGGTGTCCGTTCTCGTCCTTGACATCCGCAATCAGGAGGCGGATGGAGTTGGTCCCGCAGTCAATGGCAGCAACGCGCATGGGTGATGGATCCTCGGCTCTATGGGGAGTGCGCCGATTCAGCAGCGCGATCCCACTTTACCCACGTTCTTGACGCCTTCACGACGGCGAAGACCTGGCGCCCGGCGACGGCGCGAATGACGCACCCGCCCTCAGCGGTGAACCCGCTCAGTCCGCAGTGCGCCATTCCGGGTCGCACGCGCAGCGGTCCGTGCTCCAGGTGTCCGCGATGAGGCCCAGGGTCTCGTCGCCCAGCGGGTTCACCCCGGGTCCGGCGGCCAAACTGTGGCCCACCAGCACATGCAGGCATTTCACGCGCGTGGGCATGCCACCGGCGGAGATCCCTTCGATTTCGGGGACCTCGCCGATTCCTGCTTTCTCACCAATCCGACGCCGTTCCCCCAGGTAGTGTTCGTGGGCCGCCCGGTACTGCTCCGCGAGCTGCGCATCTTCTGTGATCCTGTCCGACATGCCGTACATGCTGCCCTCGGCCTCGAGCCGGGACACCGCGGACGTGATCACCGGGTGCGTCAGGTAGAACACCGTGGGGAACGGCGTGCCGTTGGACAATCGCGGTGCGGTGGCAACCACCAGGGGGTTACCGCACACGCAACGGGCCGCGATCTCCACCACGTCCCGCGCGGGGCGGCCGAGCTGATGTCCCACCACCGTGAGATCCTGCTGGGTCACTGCGGGGGCAGGGTTCGGCTGTGCTTCAGTCACTTGCGTACTACTTTCCGGCGCGCTGCTGGGCCAGTTGGTCAATGGGGAAGAAAACGGTGTGGAGGGATGCCCTGCGGAAATAAACGGTTACTGCTCCGGCTCCACCGGGGCGATTTCCGGCTCACTCTGGGGGAACGCCGAGTCCACCACGGACTGCCACAAACCGTCCGCCCACGCGGGTTTACCCGCTTCGACCTGTTCGGCGGAGGACTCCGCGGCTTGGCGGCCCGTTTCTTCGGCGCCGAGCACCAGGTAGGCGCGTTCACCGGGCATCACGTAGAACATGCGCTCGCGAGCCTGTTGCTCCACGTACGCGTCGTCACCCCAGCGTTCCTCTTGCAGCTTGAGTTGCTGCTGCTCCTGTTCCTTGGCCGCGATGGACTCTTCGAGCGCGGTGATTTGGGCGCGCTGATCGAAGAAGATCTTGGCGGTGGGCGCCGCCAGGAACAAGATCAGGGTGGCCACCACGATCAGGGCAATGAGTCTGCCATTGAAGGAATGCGCGGGAGTGGGTGCCGTGACCGTGGACGATCCACCGCCGGAGTAACCGGCGTGCGAAGCGGGTGTGCGCTCTCCTGCGTTGACCGATCGGCTCTTGCCACGGCCCTCGGCCAATGTGGGTTTCCCGTCCGCGCCCTGCCTCTTACCGGAGAACCGAGGAATCCTCGGCCTGGGGCCAACCATGCACACCTCCCGCGTTGCACGGCGCTCTCTCGTGTGAGACGCGCTCCGAATTTATCCTGCCGGCCATTCTAGCGGCGAAAACTTCGCGCTCCCCACACGCAACCGCCCGGTCCCCGCGAGGGGAACCGGGCGGTTCGTTCACCCAACAGTGTGGGTGGAGGGTCTTACTTGGCCGAGAAACGCGGGAACGCGGAAGCTCCGGCGTAGCGAGCGGCGTCGCCGAGCTCCTCCTCGATGCGCAGCAGCTGGTTGTACTTGGCCACGCGCTCGGAACGAGCCGGGGCACCGGTCTTGATCTGACCGGCATTCACGGCCACGGAGATGTCCGCAATGGTGGTGTCCTCGGTTTCACCGGAACGGTGCGAGACCATGCAGCGGTAGCCGTTGCGCTGCGCCAGTTCCATGGCGTCGAAGGTCTCGGTGAGGGAACCGATTTGGTTGACCTTCACGAGCAATGCGTTGGCCACGTCACCCTCAATGCCGCGAGCCAGACGCTCCGGGTTGGTCACGAACAGGTCATCGCCGACCAGTTGCACCTTCTCGCCAATGGCACGGGTCAGGGTGGCCCAGCCTTCCCAGTCGTCCTCGTCCAGCGGGTCCTCGATGGAGACCAACGGGTACTTGTCGACCAGGTCCGCGTAGTAGTCGGACATGTCCTTGGCGGAGCGCTTCTTGCCCTCGAAGGAGTACTTGCCCTTCTCGAAGAACTCGGAGGAGGCCACGTCCAGGGCCAGGGCAATGTCGGTGCCGGCCTTGTAACCGGCCTTTTTAATGGCGTCCAGGATCAGGTCCAGGGCCTCGGCATTGGACTTGAGGTTGGGTGCGAAACCGCCCTCGTCACCCAGGCCGGTGGACAGGCCACGATCCTTGAGTACGGACTTGAGGCTGTGATAGACCTCCACGCCCCAGCGCAGGGCCTCGGCGAACGTGGGCGCACCGATCGGAGCAATCATGAACTCCTGGATGTCCACGTTGGAGTCCGCGTGGGAGCCACCGTTGAGGATGTTCATCATCGGAACGGGCAGCAGGTGTGCGTTGGGGCCACCCAGATACTTGTAGAGCGGCAGGTCCGCGGAGCTGGCCGCGGCGCGGGCCACGGCCATGGAAGCACCCAGGATGGCGTTGGCGCCCAGCTTGGACTTGTTGTCGGTGCCGTCCAGGTCCAGCATGGCCTGGTCCACGGCGCGCTGGTCGGAGGCGTCCAGGCCCACGATTGCCTCTTCCAGCTCCTCATCCACGGCGTTGACGGCGTCCAGCACGCCCTTGCCCAGGTAGACCTTCTTGTCCCCGTCACGGCGTTCGGCTGCTTCGAACTCGCCCGTGGAAGCTCCCGAGGGAACTGCTGCGCGGCCGAAGCTGCCGTCCTCGAGCAGTGCCTCTACCTCTACCGTGGGGTTACCACGCGAGTCCAGAATCTGACGGGCTTGCAAAGCAATGATCATTGCCATGGATAATCTCCTTGCTGGTCGTTGACCTATCGGGCGGTGCCCTGATGTCAGCCTACCGATCTCGGCTGGTTCCCGGCTGGATCGGCCGATTATTCGTCTCGATGTAACGTCGCACGGCGCCTCGCAGGGCACGTTCGGAATCCAGTCCCATCGCCGACGCCGCTCGCACCTGTTCCAGCAGCCGGTCACCGAATTCGGCCTCGGCACGTTCCACGCCCGCGGCGTCCTGGGTCCCGATGGGGCCCGGCGTATTTTCCACGCCGTGGCGACGCGCCTTGGTGAAGGCCTTTTCGGCGAGCGCCAGCGCGGGCAGCGCGGGGGGAATCCCGTCGAACACGTTGGTGCGGTGTGGTTTCTCGGAGCGCTTGACGGCATCCCACCGCGCGGAGAGCTCCTCCTGGGTGGCCCGTGCAGGGCCAGCGGGATCCCCGGCGGGGTTCGTGCCCGTGTCAGGGGCCCCGTTCCGCGCGGGCCGGCCGCCGAATACCAGCGGATGCCTGCGAACCAGTTTGTCGGTCACCGCGGCCACGATGTCGGTGACGTCGAAGGCCCCACCAGCCGCGTGTTCCTGTCCGATACGCGCGTGAAACACGACCTGCAGCAGGATGTCGCCGAGTTCTTCCACGAGCTCGGTCCGGTTGCCCGCGCTTCCGTCCTCCGTGTCGTTCGGGGACTCGACCGCCTCGACCACCTCGTACGCCTCCTCGACCAGGTAGCGCAGCAGCGACGCATGGGTCTGGGCGCCGTCCCACTCGCAACCGCCCGGGGAACGCAAGCGGTCCATCACGCGCACGAGCTCTTCGAACCGTTCGCCCGTGCCTTCGGGGACGGCCGGTGAGACATCTCGGGAGCTCACGCGCAGGCCTCCTCGATCCGCTCGCACAACCACTCCTGATATGCGCGGGGCACGAACGCCGCGCGCGCCGCGTTGAGCTGGATGTCCGTGAGCTCCCGGTTGGACCATCCGGCGTCCGAGATGAGCAAGGACATCTCGTGGGACACGGAGGTCGCGCTCATCAGCCGGTTGTCCGGGGACAGCGTGACGGTGAAACCCGTTCGATGCAGCTGGGTGATCGGGTGATCCTTGATGGAATCACCCCAGTGGCTGATCGCACCGGTCTGAAGGTTGGAGCACGGGCACACTTCCAAGGCAATGCGACGGTCGCGCACCCAACGGGACAGCGCCCCGGTGGCGTCCGGGTCGTTCTCGAGCAGGCGGACACCGTGCCCGATTCGCAGGGCGCGTCCGGCCACCAGTGCGTCACGAATGGACTCCGGGCCGTCCGCCTCACCGGCATGCAGGGTCACGGGAACCAGGTTCTGCGCCAGCAGGTCCAGTGCTTCCCGGTGATCCGACACGGGGAACCCCTTCTCGGGGCCGGCCAGGTCGAAGGCCACCACGGAACCGGGTTCGGGTTCGCCGACAACGGCACCGAGCGGCGTCGTACCGGCCGCCGCGCGGACCCGATCGAGCACCAACTGGGCGATCTCGCGGGAGTTGTTCAGGTGCCGCATTGCGCACAGGATCTGGACCGCGGAAATGTGACCACCCGAGGCCTTCACCGCGGCCACCCCGCGGGCCAGGCCCTTCTGAACAGCGTCAACGGCCCGCTCGAGCGTGAGTCCCCTGGTCACGTGTTGCTCGGGGGCCCAACGCACCTCGGTGTGGAGCAACCGGTCGGCAGCGGCATCGAGCACGTACTCCTCGGCCACCCGTTCCAGGGCGGCCGCGGTCTGTGTCACCCCCGTGGTGTGCGCGAACGTGGTCAGGTAGCGCTCCAGGCTGCCGGAGTTCGCGTTGTCCACGAACCATTGGCCCAATGCCACGGGATCAGTGGTGGGCAGTTGATGGTCCACGTCTTGGGCGAGCGCCACAATGGTGGCCGGGCGCAGCGCACCGTCCAGGTGATCGTGGAGACACACCGCCGGAATAGGCCCGAGGGCCCCGTCCATGGCGCGGACGGAGCCCTCGGTGGGTGTTGCTTGCCTCATGAATCAGTAGTTCCAATCCTGCAGTGCGTCGTTCATGTGCTGGGGGATGTTGGAACCGGTGCGCGGGAACATGCGCAGTTCCTCCAGGTAGTTCTGACCCGGCAGGCGCTGTTCGTACCGCACGAAGGCCTCCTCGTCCGAGTAGTCGAAGGACACCTCAGGGGGCACGCCCGGGCGGAAGCGGAACATCATGGCCAATGGTGCGCCGGAGCCCTCCACGTAGGAATCGTCCTTGAGCTCCTGGACCTTCAACTGGTTTTCCGGAACCAGGTCGAACGTGGCGCGCTGATCCCAGAACCCGTTCAGGCGAACGTGGGTCAGGGCGTCGTAGTAGGTACCCAGTGCGCGCACCCGGATCAGCACGGTGGACACCTCGCGTGCCGTGCCGCCGTCACCGAAGAGGTGCTGCTGCGCCTCGCTCAGGCGCGACTGGATGTCCGCCAGGGTCAACACCAGGTTGCCGGTGGCCAACGAGTCGCCGCTGGGCTG
>NZ_JAUNPE010000058.1:0-4541 GCF_030536815.1 Kocuria sp. | reverse complement strand
TGTCCGCCAGGGTCAACACCAGGTTGCCGGTGGCCAACGAGTCGCCGCTGGGCTGCTCACTCGGCGCGGTGTAGGACGGCGCCACATCGGTGTTCTGCGCAATCTGAGGGGCGTCGGCGGGGTCGTCGTCCGCGGCGAGTGCCGCTGCTCCCGCGCCGCTGGGTGCCACCGGGGTTTCGGGCTCGGTGAAACCGCCGAACTCGGACTCATCCAGGTGTTCCGGCAAGTCGGTGCGCTCATCACGGGGCGCATCATGCTCGGTTCGGACCTGGACCTCGGTTTCCTGGCTCTCCTGCGCGGAGCCCTGCGCGTCACGATCGGCGTGCTCACCATGGGCGGGGTCCGAATCGACGCTCCGGGGCTCCTCGGCCGGACGGTTCTCGTGGAGCTCCCGGGCGTGGTCGTGGGTTGCCTGGTCGTCGGCCGCAACCACGATGGGTTCGGGGTCGGCTTTCGTCACGATCTGGCCATCAGCCACCGGGGAGGTATCCGTACCGTCGACCACGCGCACGGACTCGATGTCCTTCGCCTGGCGGTCGTCGTGGACTTCATGGTCCGGGACGGGCGTTTTGGTAGCGCCCGAGTGAGTGTCGAGTCCGGCCGGGTTGCGCTGCTCGGAGCCCTGGGCGTCCTGGCGAACATCGCCATCGGACAGGGTGCGGCCCTGCACATAACTCTCCTTGCCGGACTGCCCGCTCGGGAAGGCGTAGTCAACCGTGACCAGGCGTTGACCGTTCTGCTCGGGAGCCACGGTCAAATCCAATTGACGCCACGGGCCCACGGGGGTGTTCATCGACTGGGTGTACAGATCGGCGACATCGTCGAACAGCGGGGATCCCTGATCCACGGTGCCGTTCTCCACCTCGTCCTGGGCATCACCGTGCGCCTGGCGCGTCTGGTGGGTCATGACGTTTCCCGACTGGACCAGCGTCAAACGCGCGCGGTCTGCGCCCCGGGACAACAGGATGTCCACCAGGTTGCGCAGCGGACCGGATTCCGGCAGTTGCTGCTCCGTGGCCTCTTGAGCGGAGCGATCATCGGCACGGTTGTCGGCGGCGACATCTGCCGTGTCGTGGGTGGCCTCTGCCCGCGGGGCGTTACCCACGGGGGCACCCTGTCCCGACGTGCTCGCGTTCTGATTGTCCTGCGCGCGAGAATCGATGCCCTGCGCGCGGGGGTCGTTGGCGGGCGCTCCGGGTGCTGGCTGCGGAGTGCTGGGGGCGGTGCTTTTACTGCGGAACAAGTCTCTCAAACCCACGTGTAGTTTCCTTCCGGACCGTCGCGTACTCTTCTGCCAAAGTATAGGGCTGTGTGTTGAGCACCGGGTGGGAATGGGGGTTCCAGCGGCGCGTGAACCGAGTTGACATGACGGGCGAACCCCGGCTCATCGGTGATGACCCGGGGTTCGCCCGTCGTGGAAAGATCCAAGCGTCATGCCAGGTTGTGGGGTCCGAACGCGTCCGGAAGCACCTGGTCCATGCTGCGCACACCGCTCACGGTCAGCAGTTCCATGCCGGGGGCACGGTGTTCGTACAGCAGCTGACGGCAACGACCGCACGGCATCAATACATCTCCGTTGCCGTCCACGCACACGAAGGCCGAGAGCTTGCCGCCACCGGACATGTACAGGGCCGAGACCAACGAACATTCCGCGCAGAGGGTGACCCCGTAGGACGCGTTCTCGATATTGGCCCCGGCGACCACGCGACCGTCGTCCACGAGAGCCGCGGCACCCACCGGGTAGTTCGAATAGGGCGTGTACGCATGTTGCAGGGCGTCGGTGGCGGCCTGCTGCAGGCTGCGCCAAGCGGCGTCGTCGATCATGGTTACTCCTTCACGTAGGGCTCGCCGGACGCGGCGGGACCCCGGGAGGCTCCGACCAGGCCGGCTACGGCCAGGATGGTCACGATGTAGGGCAGCATGGCCAGGAACTGGCTGGGTACGGACGTGCCCAGGAACGACAGGATCGATTCCAGGTTGGATGCGAAGCCGAACAATAGCGAGGCGAACAGGGCGCCCACCGGGTTCCACCGGCCGAAGATCAATGCCGCCAGCGCAATGTAGCCCGCGCCCGAGGTCATGTCGCGTGTGAACGCCGAGACCGAGACCAGCGTGTAGAACGCCCCACCCAGGCCCGCCACCGCACCGCCCATGAGCACGTTGCGCACGCGCAGTGCGTTGACGGACACACCCAGGGTGTCCGCGGCCTTGGGGTGCTCGCCCACGGCGCGTGTTCGCAGACCCCAGCGGGTGCGGTACAGGGCGTACCAGACGAGCGCCACGGTCATGTACATGATGTACCCAATGATGGACTGATCGAAGAAGACCGGGCCGATCACGGGAATTTCGGACAACACCGGAATGGTGACGTGGGGCAGCCGGGCCGGTGAATTGTAGTCCGCGGCGTTGGGCTGCAGCACGGTTGCGAAGAGGAAGCCCGTCAGACCGGAGACCAGGACGTTGAGCACCACGCCCACGATCACCTGATTCACGCGGTACTTGATCGAGAAGATCGCGAGCACCAGGGACACCAGCATGGAGCCGACCACGGCGGCCAACAGACCCACCCACACGTTGTCGGCCAGCGTTGCGGCCACGGCTGCGGAAAACGCGCCGAACAACAGCTGCGCCTCGATCGCGATGTTCACCACGCCGGAGCGTTCGCACAACAGGCCACCCAGGGAACCGAAGATCAAGGGCGTGGCCAGGGCGACCGAACCGGCCAGCAGCGCGGTCAGCGAGATGCTGGGGGTCTGCGCGGTGCCCACGATCCACACCAGGAAACCCGTGACGAAGAGGAAACCGGCCAGGATCAGAGCCCAGCGAGGCAGACTGCGGGCGCGGATCGCGGCGAACACCGCGAGAGCGGCCAGCGCAATGGTGACCAGCCACCCGTACGGGGTGATCGGTACGGACAGGTGGGGCAGTTCAATGGCGTCACCGGGGTCCGAGAGCCGGAACTCCACGGACCCGCCGGCAGCGTTGAGCGCGAAGAGGATCAGCGCCACCAGTGCCAGGATCGCCAGACCGATGGCGGGTCGGAACGTGCGCACACCCACGGTGCGGTTCGCGGCCGCGGTGGACAGTTCCTCCCGGGGCGCGTCCGAGGACTCGGGTGCCGTGATTGCGGTACTCACGCTGCCACCTCCTTGCGACGGGACTTGAGTTTCAGCAGCGGCGGCAGTGCCACGAACAACACGATCAGGGACTGCACGACCAGGACGATGTCGATGTTGGTTCCGGTGGACGTCTGCATGGTCACGCCTCCGGCGCGGAACGCGCCGTACAGGATGCCCGCGAAGAACGTGCCCCACGGCTTGGATCGGCCCAGCAGCGCCACGGTGATGGCGTCGAATCCGAAGGACGCCGCGATGCCCACCGTGAGCGAGTGTTCCGTTCCGGCGATCTGCGCGGTGCCGGCCAGACCGGCCAGCATGCCGGCGATCACCATGACCACCACGAATCCCTTGGTCACCGAGATACCGGCGGTGCGTGCGGCCCGCGGATTGGCGCCCACGGCTCGCAGTTCGAAACCAATGGTCGAGCGGTTCAGCAGCCACGCGACGGCCACGGTCGCCACCACGGCCACCACGAAGCCCCAGTGCAGCCGGAAACCGTCCCCGAGCAGTTTGGGGAACATCGCGGTCTCGGCAATGGGTGGGCTGATGGGATTGGCGGAGCCCTCACGCTGGAACGTGGACAGGGTCAGCAACCAGGACACCAGGTTGATCGCGATGTAGTTGAGCATGATGGTCAGGATGACCTCGTGCGCGCCGGTTCGTGCCTTGATCAGGCCCACGACGCCGCCCCAGATGGCACCTCCCAGCGCACCGGCCACCACGACCACCAGCAGATGCAAACCGGCGGGCAGCTGCCACGCGAAGCCCACGTAACCGGCCAGGGTCGCGCCGATCAGGATCTGACCCTGCGCACCGATGTTGAACAGGCCCGTGCGGAAGGCCAGGGCAACGCCGAGACCCGCGAGGATCAACGGGGTGGCCACGGTGAGCGTTTCGGTCAGCGGGTACAACTTGCCGGCCGGTCCGCTGCCGTGGGGGTTGTACACGGCGCCGTGGAACATGGCGATGTACGCGCTGGAGGCCGCATCCCACATGGCTGTGAACGTGTCCCCGGGCCGCGCGAAGAAGTATCTCGCGGATTCGCGCACCGTCTCGTCGGTGGCCGCGATCAACAGTCCGCCCAGTAACAGCGCGACCAGGACCGCCAACAATGATTGCAGTGTGGAGCCCAGCAGTGAACGGCGGTAGTCGTCCGGGGTCAGTTCGACCGGCGAGGGCGCCGAGACCTGATTCGATTCCGGAGAGGTGGTCGTAGCACTCATGCCGTGTGCGTCCCCTCGTGTTGATGCTGATCTTGGCTGTCATCCCAGGGCGCGGGAGGCAGGACCTCGTCGGCCGTCTCACCGGCCATCATGCGGCCCAATGTTTCCCTGGGCGTATCCGGGGGGACGATGCCCATCAGTTTCCCGTGGAAGAACACGGCGATCCGGTCCGCGAGCGCGTACACCTCGTCCAGTTCGG
>NZ_JAUNPE010000057.1 GCF_030536815.1 Kocuria sp. | reverse complement strand
CATGTTCGACAGACTGCAGGCCGACCGCGCAGCCAGGCCCTGAAGGGCTCCTTAGATACGACGCCGCCGCGTCCGGGGTGATCCTGGCGCGGCGGCTTCCGTCCGTCTCCCGTCCCAGGCCGTAACGCTCACCAGTTGAGAAGGCGACGTGTGACGGCGTCGGCCATGAGACGACCCTGGTCGGTGAGGATCACGTGCCCGCCGACAGCGGCGTGGCCGTCCACCCAGCCGTCGGCAATGAGCCCGGCCACGGCGGTGCGCCCCTCGGGGCGCAGGCTCGACGTCTCCAGTCCCTCCCGGACGCGGATGCCCAGCATCACGTGCTCGAGGTACTGGGTGTCCCGGTCCAGGCTCTCGCGACCCACGGCCGGTGATAGACCCTCACGGATCTTGTTCGTGTAGGGCAACGGATGCTTGATGTTCCACCAGCGAACACCGTCCATGTGGGAGTGGGCGCCCGGGCCGATCCCCCACCAATCCTGATTGCGCCAATAGGCAATGTTGTGTGCGCTGCGGTTTTGTTCGGCGCTGCGGCCCTCGCCCGCGCGGGACCAGTTGGAGACCTCGTACCAGTCGAACCCGGCCTCGCGCAGCAGACCGTCGGCCAGGATGTATTTCTCGGCCTGATCATCGGGATCCACCTCCGGAACCTCGCCGCGTCGGATCTGGGCGGCGAGCTTGGTGCCGTCCTCGATGATCAGCGAATACGCGGAGAGGTGATCGGGCCCCAGGTCCAGGGCGGTTTCCACGGAACGCCGCCAATCGGGCAGGGACTCCCCCGGTGTGCCGTAAATCAGATCGACACTGGCCGACAGCCCCGCCTTCCGGGCACCGGCCACCGCGAGAGGCACATTGGCCGGGGTGTGGGTACGCTCCAGCACCGTGAGCACGTGGGGTACGGCGGATTGCATGCCGAAGGACACGCGGTTCACGCCCGCCTCGGCCAGGACCTCGAACGTGCGGTCCGTCACCGAGTCAGGGTTGGCCTCCACCGTGATTTCCGCGTCCGGGGCCAACCCGAAACTCTCGCGTGCCTGCCTCAGAACAGCCGCGAGATTCTCGGCCGGGAGCAGCGTGGGTGTGCCACCGCCGAAGAACACGCTGTGCAGCGGACGCGGTGGCGCCCCGGCGGCGTCGAGAACGGCACGACCGAAGCGGACCTCCGCGGCGGCGTCGTGATGGTAATCCTCACGGGACACGTCCGGGCCCAGCTGGGACATCGTGTACGTGTTGAAGTCGCAGTAGCCGCAGCGCACCGCGCAGAACGGGACGTGCACGTACAGGCTCAACGTGCGTTCGTGCGCCCGGGCCACCGCGCTCGGGGGTAGGGACCCGTCCGCGGGAGCCGGGTCCCCTTCGGGCTGGGCGGGCATTACTTCTTCTTGTCCTTGCCCGACTCTTCGTCGGAGGACAGCGCGGCCACGAAGGCCTCCTGGGGAACCTCCACGCGGCCCACCATCTTCATGCGCTTCTTGCCTTCCTTCTGCTTCTCGAGCAGCTTGCGCTTACGGGAGATGTCGCCGCCGTAGCACTTGGACAGCACGTCCTTGCGGATCGCGCGAATGTTCTCGCGGGCAATGATGCGCGAACCGATGGCCGCCTGAATGGGCACCTCGTACTGCTGGCGCGGAATCAGGTTCTTGAGCTTGCCGGTCATCACCACGCCGTACGAGTAGGCCTTGTCCTTGTGGGTGATGGCGCTGAATGCGTCCACTTGCTCGCCCTGCAGCAGGATGTCCACCTTGACCAGGTCGGCGGCCTGTTCGCCGTCCGCCTTCCAGTCCAGGGACGCGTAACCGCGGGTCTTGGACTTGAGCAGATCGAAAAAGTCGAACACGATTTCCGCGAGCGGCAGGCGGTAGCGCAGCTCCACCCGGTCCTCCGAGAGGTAATCCATGCCCTTCATTTCACCGCGCTTGGACTGGCACAGCTCCATCACGGCGCCAATGAACTCGGAGGGCACCAGCACGGTGGCCGAGACCATGGGCTCACGGATCTCGTTGATGCGACCCTCGGGGAACTCGGACGGGTTGGTCACCTCGGTTTCCGAGTTGTCCTCGAGCGTCACGTTGTAGGACACCGAGGGCGCGGTGGAGATCAGGTCCAGGTTGAACTCTCGTTCCAACCGGTCGCGGGTGATTTCCAAGTGCAGCAGACCCAGGAAGCCGCAGCGGAAACCGAATCCCAGTGCGGTGGAGGTTTCGGGTTCGTAGACCAGGGCGGCGTCGTTGAGTTGGAGCTTCTCCAGTGCGTCACGCAGCACGGGGTAGTCCGAGCCCTCGACCGGGAACAGGCCGGAGAAGACCATGGGCTTGGGGTCCTCGTAACCGCCCAGCGATTCCTCCGCCGGTTTGATGTGCGAGGTGACCGTATCGCCCACGCGGGACTGGCGGACGTCCTTCACACCGGTGATCAGGTAACCGACCTCGCCCACGCTCAAGCCGTTGGACGGGGTGGGTTCGGGGGAAATCACGCCGATCTCCAGCATTTCGTGGGCCGCGCCCGTGGACATCATGCGGATGCGTTCGCGCGGCTTGAGGGTGCCGTCCACCACGCGCACGTACGTGACCACGCCGCGGTAGGTGTCGTACACGGAGTCGAAAATCATGGCCCGTGAGGGGGCATCCTCGACGCCCTGCGGCGGCGGAACGTCCCGCACGATCCTGTCCAGCAGGGCTTCCACGCCCACACCGGTCTTGCCGGATACCCGCAGCACCTCGTCCGGTTCCACACCGATCAGGTTCGCCAGTTCTTCCGCGTACTTGTCCGGCTGGGCCGCGGGCAGGTCGATCTTGTTGAGCACGGGAATGATCGTGAGGTCGTTCTCGAGCGCCAGGTAGAGGTTGGCCAGCGTCTGGGCTTCGATGCCCTGAGCGGCGTCCACCAGCAAGAGGGTGGCTTCGCACGCGGCCAAGGAACGGGACACCTCGTACGTGAAGTCCACGTGCCCCGGGGTGTCGATCATGTTCAAGGCGTAATCGGTGCCGTCCACGTTCCACGGCATGCGCACGGCCTGAGACTTAATAGTGATACCGCGTTCGCGTTCAATGTCCATGCGGTCCAGGTACTGGGCCTTCATTTGCCGCGGGGTCACCACCCCGGTGGCCTGCAGCATGCGGTCGGCCAGCGTGGACTTACCGTGGTCGATGTGGGCGATGATGCAGAAATTTCTGAGCACCGAGGGGTCGGTCGAGGCGGGTGCCGGTGGGTTGACGGCCAACGGTGACACAGGCGGTCCTTTCGTTCTCAGGATGACTCCCCAGTTTCCCACGTTCCGTGCGGATGGGCGAACCGGGCATCCCCGGCTCACACGGGGCGGGTCGCGGGCCGCAAGTAGACTCGGGGGCATGGCAGATTTCATGCGCCTCGCGCGCCAGGGCCTTCGCGCCTACCGCATGTACAAACGAGTGTCCGGTTCCATGCAGCACAACCGCGGCCAGGGCTCGCGCCCGGACATGGACCAGCGTTCGGCACCGCGGCAAGACCGGTATGAGCCGCAGGGCCAGTACGAGCCGCGCGGCCAGTACTCGGCGCCCACCTCGCAGCCCTCCTCCGGTGGTGGGCTGTCCAAGCCCTACCTCGGTGACTGGACCGGCCCCGTGAATCCGCAGTACAACCCTCATCCGGACGGTCGCCCGGATCCCGGTGAGGTGGTCTGGACCTGGGTGCCGTTCCAGGAGGACCACACCCAGGGCAAGGACCGCCCGGTGTTGATCGTGGACCGCGCCGGCGACTATTTGTTGTGCCTCATGCTCACGTCCAAGGACCACGACCATGCCTCCTACAACGACCCGAACTTCGTGGACGTCGGAACCGGCACGTGGGATCGCCAGGGCCGGCCGTCGGAAGCGCGCCTCAACAGAGTGATTCCCGTGCTGGCCGCCGATGTCCGCCGCGAAGGCGCCGTTCTGGACCGCCGTCGCTTTGACGACGTGGCCCGAGAACTCGGGAACCGACGCTGACCACGTTGATCTGATAAGCTTTGTCGCTGTGTGTCCGCGCTGGTCGTCGGGCACAGCGGATGGTTGCCACCGAGCATCCCCACTCTCACACTCAGTCGATGATCATCCGTGAGCCCTCACTGACCGAAATTCCGTGAACAGTTTTAGGAGTTATACGTGGCCAACATCAAGTCGCAGAAAAAGCGCAACCTCACCAACGAGAAGGCTCGCCTGCGCAACAACGCTTACAAGTCCGAGCTGAAGACCCTGATCCGCAAGGTCAACGACTCCATTGGTACGTCCGACAAGGACGCCGCCGAGTCGAACCTGCGCATCGTGTCCCGCAAGCTGGACAAGGCCGTATCCAAGGGTGTGCTGCACAAGAACACCGCGGCCAACAAGAAGTCCGGTCTGGCCAAGAAGGTCTCCAAGATCTGAGTCCGCCTCGGCTGACAGCTTGAGAGCCCGGTACCCACGAGGTACCGGGCTCTTGCCGTACCCGCGGTTAGTGACGAACCCATAGGTCAGCGGGCCCGCGCGCGCCGAACGGGCGGACAACCGGCCGCACGCCGGCCCGAGCTCAGTGCCTACCGTGCGTGGCGATAACGGTAATGGCGCGTTCCACCGCGTAGTACGGGGTGCGGGACTCCCCCTTGACCTGCGCGTCCGCGTGCGCAATGGCCTTGAGCGCCTCGCTCACGTGCCCCGGGGTGAAACGGCGTGCCTCGTTCTGGGCGCGCTCCACCTGCCACGGTGCCGCGCCGACGTCTCGCGCAACACTTCCCGAGCTCCCTCGGGACCCTGCAACAAGCGCGATGAGTCGCAGCTTGGCGCCCAGCGCCGCGACCATGGGCACCGGGTCCACACCCACGTCAACGGCCTGGCGCCAGAGCTTGAGGGCCTGATCGGCGTTACCGGCCACGGCGGCATCTGCCACCCGGAACGCCGTGACCTCGACCCGTCCGCCGTAGTACTTCTCCACCAGGTCGTGATCGACGGTGGTGGGTCCGTCGGAGATCAGCTGGGCGCATGCCGCGGCCAGTTCCGCGGTGCTGGTGCCCACCGCGGCGGCCAGGGCGCGGGCGGCGTCGGGCTCGATGCGTTTTCCGTGCTGCTTGAACTCGGCCAGAATGAACGCGGACTTGTCCCGGTCCGATTTCGGGGGCGCACAATCCACCACGAGAGCCGTCTCTTTGAGGGCATCCAGCAGCTTCTTGCCGCGGTTGCCGCCGCCGTGTTCCCACAGCACCGTGACCTCCGGGTCCGGTGACTTCACGTACGCGAGGGCATCCGTCAGGAGGTTCTCGTTCATGCTCGACAAGTCGGTGACGCACACGAGCTTGGGCTCATCGAACAACGAGGGGCTGGTGACCACGGCCAGCTGTCCCGGGGCGTAGTCCGCCGCGGACATGAGGGTGACCTCGCACGTACCCTGGTGCTCGCGAATCTGGTCGCGTAACGACTCGCGGACCCGCTGGATCAGGTATTCATCCGATCCGGTGGCCAGGACGAGCGGCTGGGGTGCGGCCTCCCGCCAGGAGGTGCCCGAGTTCGACGGCGCTGGTCGGCGCGCGGCTGCCATGGGTCCTCCTCAGCGCGGGATGAGCCCACGCGGTTGTCAGCGGTGTTTGATGGTCTGGCTGATCATGTTAGTCGGAGGGACCGACAAGCTGCTGCCCGGTGCCGGCGTTGTGGACGCGGCCCCTGTTTCGTGGGCCGCTGTCCGGGGTCCCTTGACCGGCGAGGATGAGTCACCGTGTGGAGACGGAGATGCGCGAGCCGTCCTTACGGATCCACAGTGAACCATTCTGATCGGTTCGGGCCACCGCGGCTCCACCGTCCTGGAGCGCCTGTGTGATGACCGGGTGCGGATGCCCGTACGTGTTGTCCTCACCCACCGAGATGACCGCGAGCGCCGGGTCCGCCGCCCGGATGAGTGTGGTTCCGCCGTTGCGGGCGCCGTGGTGGGAGACCTTGAGGATGTCGGTTGTGAGTGCACCGGCGTCCGGTTGGCCGCGGATGAGCCGGTTGGCGCCGTCCTCCTCGAGGTCACCCGCCGAGAGCCACGTGGTGGTTCCGTGCTCTGCCCGAACGGTGATGCGCAGTGCCAGGGATGCGTTGTTCTCGTCCTCGGAGCTCGGGGCGGATGGCCCTGGTGTACGTGCCGCGGAGGGTGGTTCGGGTCCCAGGACCGTCACCGTGGTGGAGCCCAGGTCCAGGGTGTCCCCGGGGCGGGGTATGTGGGCGCGGTCGGCAAAGTTCTGGGCCGATTCCGGTAGGTCACCGGTCGCGGAGGAATACCACACTCGGTCCACGGGGATGTCCCCGGTCAGTGCGTCCAGGCCGGCCGTGTGGTCCGCGTGGTCGTGACTGAGGATCACGGCATCCAGGTGCTGGATCTCGGCCTGATGGAGGCAGGTACTCAGGGCGCGCGGGTCCGGGCCGGCATCCACCAGTACGGCGCTGTGTTGGCCGGTCCGGTGCAGGACGGCGTCTCCCTGGCCCACGTCGCAGACCACCGAGTCCCAGTCCGGTGCCGGGCGCAGCCACCAGATGAGCCCGTGGATGAGCAGCACCAGGGTGGTGACGGCCGCGAGGATCGCGAGCGCGCGGCGTCGGCGGCGGCGTTGTGCTGCGAGCTGCCGCCACACGGGATCGGCAACGGGAACCGGGGCGGGCGTTGCGAGCACGGACCCGTGTGTATCGGTGGGTCGCTGACACCGGGCGTCCACCCAGTGCAAGGCTGCGCCGGCGGACCCGCTGATGGCCGTGAGTAGGACAATGCCCCAGACTCCCGGTGGCCACGGTGCGAGTGCGCCCGGCAGGCCCGCGAAGGAGGTGGCGATCCAGGCCACACCGCGCGCCGGTACGGCGGCCACGGTGAGGGGCAGCTGGGCTGCGCGCTCCCACGCGCCGGTGACCGGTTCGGCGTCGAGGCCGGGAATCAGGAGGAGCGCGGGCATCAGGACCTTGGGGAGGATCAGGACGCAGACGGTGATGAGCCCGGCCACGGTGGCGACGGGCACCAGCAGCGTGGCCGCCATGTTGGCCGGAAGGGAGTAGGTGGGCAGCGCCGGATTGAGCAGCAGGAGCACGGGTCCGCACCACAGCTGAGCCACGAACGGGATGGCGATGCACAGCGCGACCGGCACCGGCAACTTCAGCGCCAACACACGGGCGACGGCGCGACCGCTCACCACGATCCCCGCGGTCGCCAAGACCGACAGGATGAACCCGAAGTCAATGGCCAGCCCCGGTGAGACCAGCACCAGGCCGATCAATGCGGCGCTCAACGCGTTGAGGCTCACCCCGTTGCGGCCATTGAGCATGCTCAGTGCGCCCAGCGCGCCCATTACGGAGGCACGCAGCACGGACGGGTCCGGGCCCACGAGCAGCACAAAGCTTCCCAGCGCCGCGAGCCCCACCACCAGGCATACCCGACGCCCCGCCCCCATGGACAGCGCCGCGTACCCGGTGAGGGTCATCACGAGGGCGCAATTGGAGCCGGACACCGCCGTGAGGTGCGTGAGCCCGGTGGTGCGCAGGTCCTCGCTCAGCGATGCGGAGATCTGCGAGGTGTCCCCGACCGTCATGCCCGGCACCAGGCCGGCCGCGGCCGCCCCGTGGGAGAGACTCAGCCGCGCGAGGTCGGTGCGGGCTCCCGCCAGCAGTCCCGGCGTCCGTTCCGTTTCTCCGGCGCTCTGCCCCACCACGGGCGCCGACGACGCTCGGGCGGTCAATCGGGCGGGGGTCGCCGTGTCCGTGAGGGTCAGGGTCGCGGTGAGGGCCTCACCGTCAGCCAGCTCTCCCCATTGCGGGTGCGTGGCGAACACGGTGATCTCGGTGCGCTCAGTGTGCCGGCCGATCCGCTGCGTCTGCAGCGAAACCACCGTGCCCTCACCCGTTTCACCGTGATGCGCGAAGGACCGGCTCGAGTACGCGGTGGGCTCGCCCGTCACCGTGGCTGACACGCGGATCGTGGCACCCGGCGGATGCTCGGTCAGTGTGGACCGCGCGGGTTGGGTGGCGTTCCACGCGGTCAACACCGCGGCGGCGGCGCACAGGGACGTGACCGCGAGCGCACCGGCGATCTCGGCGCGGCGCCGGCGACGCGAGTGCCCGGGCACAGGAGCGGTGTGTCGACCATGACGGGATTCCAGCAGGACCAGGGTTGTGCCGGTGGCACCCACGCACGCCAGGCCGGTCCACACCGCGGGAATCACCCCGGCGGTCAAGAAGATGACGGCGCACAGCCATACCGTGAGCGCCGATGGGACCAGGCGCAGGTCCCACTGACGGTTCATACCGTGACCAGGGGCAACAGCGCGTCGAGCATGGTCGGGCCGATCCCGCTCACATCATCAAGTTGTTCGGGCGCGGTGAACGGCCCGTGCTCGGTGCGGAAGTCGACAATGCGTTGGGCGAGGACCGGACCCACGCGCGGGAGTTCCTCGAGGTCGGCCGCGGTGGCGGTGTTGAGATTGATCAGCACACCCGAGGCTGCTGCGCCCGGGCCGCGATCGTCTCCCGGTTCGCTCCCGCCCGATGCGGAACCTGCGGTCGTGGGGGCGCCCTGTCCGGCGTGCGGCCCCTGCGCCGT
Source organism: Kocuria sp. (assembly GCF_030536815.1). GTDB lineage: Bacteria > Actinomycetota > Actinomycetes > Actinomycetales > Micrococcaceae > Kocuria > Kocuria gwangalliensis. The sequence goes on along the minus strand of NZ_JAUNPE010000057.1, from coordinate 5,541 downwards.
ACCCGCACTCTCGCCCGCGGCCGCTGCCTCCGCCGCGCTCGCCTCGTTGGGGATCAGTACCTGTTGACCGTCGGTGAGCGGTTGGGCCAGGTTGATGCGTTCGGTGACGGCGGCGTCCGTGAGTCCGCCCGCGGCTTCCACGGCGTCGATGACACGCGCGCCCGGGGACAATTGCACCACGGCCGGTTTCTTCACCTCCCCGACCACGTGCACGGTCAGCGCGGCGGACGAGTCCCCGGTAGGTACGGTGGTCGGGGCGGCGTCAGCACCCGGAACCGAACCGGACGCGCCCGCCGGTGCTGACGCGGCGCCGGAGGCGTGACCCGCATCCGTCGCGGACCCCGACGCCTCCGCCTCCGCCACGACGGTCGACTCAGGGTCCGAACCACCCGGCAGCAGGGACAGGGCAGAGATCCCGCACACCGCCAGCAGCACGACGATCACCACGATGACCGCCGGGCGGGTGAAGAACGTACGGACCGCCACGGGGTGACGATGCTGCGGGCCGTCGTGTTCGCCGACCTCGTCTCCGGCGGTGACACCGCCGTCCGGATCCGCCGGTTCCCCAGCGCGCTCGGCCACGCCCTCCAACAAGGCCGACAACCGCTCCGTGGCCTGGTGATCCCGCAGTCGGGCCCGTCCCCGATAATTGACCCCGCTCATGGGCACCAGCCAATCCGGTCAACCGGACCCGATGAAGCCTCGGGTCACGGCCTGGGGATCACGGAGCCGGACAGGGCCTCAGGGCTCCACCGGTGCAGCCCGATGACCGTGCGCAATGGGCCGGCCAGTGGGGCCCTCCACGATCGCGGCCTTGGTCCCCAATCCAACGTGCGCACTCAGCACCGCGGGAAGTTCACACACCACCAGCTGCGCATCGGGGCGGTACCGGTCCAGCAGCGTCTCCCCGATCTCACGAGCCCCGTGCGGATCGGAGACGTGATGGATACCCAGCACCGGGGCCTGCACCTCGGCATGCGAGAGCGCCTCACCCGCGAGTGTCATGAACCGGCCCCGCGCCTTGAGCTGCGACACCGGCCGTTCCACGGTCACGATCTTGCCCTCGTGCAAGGACAGCAGCGGTTTGATCTGCAGCATGGTCCCGAGCATTGCGGACGTCGGGTTGATCCGCCCACCCCGGCGCAGGGTCTCCAGGGAGTTGACCTGGATCAGCACCTGAGCATCGGCCGAGGCGGCGGAGGCGGCCGCGGCGACGTCGTCGATCCCCCGCCCCGCCAACGCCGCCCGGACCGCCGCGCGCACCCCCAGGCCCTGCCCCAGCCCGGCGCTGCGGGTATCCACCAGGCGGACGGGAATGTCGATGTCCTGGCGCGCGATCCGCGCCGCGCCCAGGGTGCCGGAGAGTTCCGCGGACAGGTGGACGGAAACAATGGCCTCGAAACCCGCGGCCCGGAAGGCCTCGTAAATCGTGCGCAGCTGCCCCGGGGCCGGCCGCGACGTGGTCACGGGCCGCCCTTCCGCCAGCGCGATCACCAGGGACGAGAGCATGTCCGACTCATCCTCCGTGTAGAGCTGCCCGCCGATCAACACGGGCATCTCCACGCTCGCGAACACCCCGGAGGCCTCGAACTCGGCCTGCCACGCGGGAGGAAGTGCGGCGGCGTTGTCGGTGACCACCGCGACTCTCGCGCCGGGAACGGGACAGCGCCCGTCCCCCGGCGTGACACCGGGTGACGGGCGCCGTTCGGACTCTGGGCTCATCACACCACGATATTCACAAGCTTGGGCGCGCGCACAATGACCTTGCGGACCGTGGCGTCGCCGATGTGGCGCCGCACGGTCTCGGAGGCGAGCGCCGCGGCCTCGAGGTCCGCGTCGGTGATGTCCGCGGCGACCTCCAGGCGGTCGCGGACCTTGCCCTTGATCTGGACCACGGCGGTGACCGTGTCGTCCACGAGCAGGGCCTGGTCCACCTCGGGCCACGGGGCGAGCACCACGGAATCCTCGTGGCCCAGGGCGTGCCACATGTCCTCGGCCGTGTAGGGGGCCACCAGGGACAGCAGGATGGCCACGGCTTCCACGGCCTCGCGCACGGCGGGATCACCGGCACCGGGCCCGCTGTCGATGGCCTTGCGCACCGCGTTGACCAGCTCCATGGTGCGGGCGATCACCACGTTGAACTTCCCGGAATCCAGCAGCTGCGTGGCGTCCGCAATGATTCGGTGGGTCACGCTGCGCAGCGCCGTGTCACCGGCGGCGGCATCCGCGTCCGGGCCGGCGGTGCTGTCCTGCGCCAAACGCCAGGCGCGAGCCAGGAACTTCTGCGAACCCTGCGGGGAGACATCCGCCCAGTCCACGTCGTCCTCGGGCGGGGAGGCGAACACCATGGTCAGGCGCACCGCGTCCACGCCGAACGCGTCCAGCTGCTCGCCCAGGTCCACGCCGTTGCCCAGTGACTTGGACATCGCCTTGCCGCCGTTGAGCACCTGGCCCTGGTTGAGCAGCGCCTTGAACGGTTCCTGGAAACCAATCAGGCCGAAGTCGTAGAGCGCCTTGGTGAAGAACCGGCTGTAGAGCAGGTGCAGAATCGCGTGCTCCACACCGCCCACGTATTGGTCCACGGGCAGCCAGCGGTCCACCTCGTCGCGATCGAACGGGGCGTTCTCGGTGGTGGGTGAGGCGAACCGCAGGTAGTACCAGGACGAATCCACGAACGTGTCCATGGTGTCGGTGTCGCGCGTGGCGGGCCCACCGCACTCGGGGCACGTCACGTTCACCCAGTCCGACGCCGCCGCGAGCGGGGACTGTCCCTTGGGCGAGAGTTCCTCACCGCGCAGGTTCTCGGGCAGCGTCACGGGCAGCTGGTCCTCGGGCACCGGCACCTCGCCGCAGGCCTGGCAGTGAATGATGGGGATGGGAGCACCCCAGAACCGCTGGCGGGACAGCAACCAGTCGCGCAGGCGGTAATTGATGTGGCGCTCGCCGGTACCCGCCTCGCGCACCATGTCGATGGCCCGGGTAATGGCCTCAGCCTTGGGTAGGCCGTCCAGTGGGCCGGAGTTCACCAGTTGACCGTCACCGGTGGTCGCGACGCCGGACACCGCGGGGTCCTCTTCGCCGGTGTCCACCACCGCGCGCACGGGCAGGTCGAATTCACGGGCGAAATCCAGGTCTCGCTGATCGTGGGCGGGCACGGCCATGATCACACCGGTACCGTAGTCGGCCAGCACATAGTCCGCCGCCCACACGGGCAGCTTCTCGCCGTTGAGCGGGTTGAGTGCGTACCGGCCCAGGAACACACCGGTCTTGGTGCGGTCGGTGGCTTGCCGGTCGATGTCCGAGAGCGCCTTGATGTTCTCCCGGTACTCCTCCAGGGCGCCACGGTGCTCGTCGTCAACGATCTCGGCGGCGATCGGGGCGTCCGCGGCCACCACGCAGAACGTGGCGCCGTAGAGGGTGTCGGGGCGGGTGGTGAACACCGTGACGGTGCGCCCGGAGGTGTCGGAGGCGTCCGCGCCCTCGGCGGGGGCGCCCTCGATCACGAAGTTCACGTGCGCGCCCTCGGAACGACCGATCCAGTTGCGCTGCATGGCCAGCACGCGCTCGGGCCAGTGACCCTCCAACTCCTTCATGTCGTCCAGGAGCCGGTCCGCGTAGTCGGTGATCTTGAAGTACCACTGGTTCAGCGACTTCTTGGTCACCGGGGTGTGGCAGCGTTCGCACAACCCGTTGACCACCTGCTCATTGGCCAGCACGGTCTGGTCCGTGGGGCACCAATTGACCGGTGAGTCCTTCCGGTAGGCCAGGTTGTGCGTGTAGAACTGCAGGAACAGCCACTGGGTCCAGCGGTAGTACTCGGGGTCCGAGGTGTGGATCTCCCGCGTCCAGTCCGCGCTGATCGCGTAGCGCTGGAACGACTTCTTCTGCGTGTCGATGTTGCGGTAGGTCCACTCCGCCGGGTGGGTGTTGCGCTTGATCGCGGCGTTCTCCGCGGGGAGGCCGAAGGAGTCCCAACCAATGGGGTGCATCACGTCGAAGCCGCGGTGCTTCCAGTAACGGGCCACCACATCACCCATGGCGAACGCCTCCGCGTGACCCATGTGCAGGTCACCGGAGGGGTAGGGGAACATGTCCAGCACGTAGCGCCGGGGTTTGGAACCGTCGTCGAGGGGCTTGTACACCTCCTGGTCGTCCCAGAACTGGGGCCAGGCGGCCTCGATCCGCTGGACGTTGTACTCGGTTCCCGTCTCCGGGGTGTTCTGCGCGCTCACGGGCCTCGCCTTCACATCACTTCATGGGGTCATCCGCGCACCGTAGCTGCCGGCACCTGGCGCTGGCATGGTGAATCCACGCGGCATGACATGGGGATCTCCCGCCAGTTTAGACCAGCGCCGCAACCGCAGCGTGCTCCCGGACCGGACGGTTACCATGGACCCGCCGCTAGCCCATGACTTGGAGGTCACCGTGGATAATCCGTACGCCGAACGCCGCAGCGTTCAACTGGACGGATACAAGGTCAGATACTGGTTCTACGACGCGGACAAGAAACGTAAACCCCTGATCGTCATGTTGCACGGCTTCCGCGGGGATCACCACGGTTTGCAACTGATCGCCACCGAACTACGTGAGAAGTACCACGTGGTGGTTCCGGACCTGCCGGGCTTCGGCCGCTCCGAACCCTTTCCGGACCGGGAACACTCGATCCCCTCCTACGTGGAGTTCGCCCAGCAGTTCATCACCGCACTGACCGACGGCGCCGTGTCCCCGGACGGCGACAACGGAATCATCGTGGCGGGTCATTCCTTCGGATCGATCATTGCCGCGCACTTCGCGGTAGATTTCCCCTCCATGGTGCGCCGGCTGGTGCTCATCAACCCCATCTCCGAACCCGCGCTGGCCGGCCAGCACAAGAAACTCACGCTGCTCACGGAGCTCTACTACGGCGTGGGTAAAGCACTGCCCCGCGCCCTGGGAGCCAAGATCCTCTCATCCCGGTCCGTGGTGAAACTCATGACGGACGTGATGGTCAAGTCCAAGGACCCCGAGGTCAAGAAGTACGCGTTACGGCAGCACGAGTCCTATTTCTCGACGTTTGCGAATCGGGATGTGCTCCACCAGGCCTACCAGTCCTCCATCTCCGGGACCGTGGCCGAGGTGGCCATGCAACTGAGCATGCCCACCCTGCTGATCGTGGGCGCGGAGGACGACCTGGGGTCCGTGGAATCCCAACGAACCATGGCCTCGTGGATCCGCAGCCACCGCTTGGAAATCATCGCGGACACCGGTCACCTGATCCACTACGAAGCCCCGGCCCTGGCGGCCGAGTACATCGACGACTTCCTCAGCGCCCCGGCACCCGAACCCATGGACGCCCACGACGAGTTACCGCTGGCCGACACCACCGAATCCACACCCGACCAGCTCACCGGCATGACGCCGATCATCCGCCAGGACCAGCTGGCCCGCGAACACGCCGCGCACCAGCCCCTCCGCGAGCGCCGCGGCCGCAACGACGACCGCGCCGGTGAGGATCGCCCGTGAAATTCCTGTTCGACGCCCGCTACATCCGCACCGATCACC
>NZ_JAUNPE010000216.1 GCF_030536815.1 Kocuria sp. | reverse complement strand
GCGCTGGATGCGGTGGCCTCCCCCACAGCCTCCCCGGTCTTCTTGACGGCGTCGGCGGCCGCCAAGCCGACCGCCACCGGAGCCGCAGCCGCCCCAGCGGCCGCGGTACCCGCGGCGCCGGCACCAGCAGCCCCAGCTCCCCCGCCGGCGGTTCCCGCACTGCCAGCGCCTGCACCGGCAGGCGTAGGCGATGGTGTGGACGTGGGCGCCTGGCTGGCGGAGCTGTCGGAACCGAATCCGCGTCCGGACCGCGACAGGTGGGCCGCGCCCTGCGGGATCGCCGCGCCCATCGCGGCGACCCCCAACGCGCCACCTCCACCGTTGGAAGACATCGAGCCCAGCACAGGGCTGAGGAAACCAATCAGCACCGGTAGCGCGAACACGGAGGCGATGATCATCATTAGCCCCGCAGCGAACTGGATTAGCCCGCCGTCGCCCTCCCACACCCCGGTGGTGGACATCTTGATCGCCAACCCGTAGATCAGGGCCGCCGCCGGCTTGTAGAAAGCAAACGCCAGGGTCCAGGCGATGACTTTCTGGAAGAAGTTCTTACCCGTTTCCGTGTTCAAGAAGGCGGCAGAAAGTGGCAGGATCCCCGCCATCAGAAACAACATCCCGGTGCGCAGCACCATCAGCATCACCTGAATGAGGTTCACGATGATCGCCACGACCCCGCCGACGATGATCAGGATGACGTTGCCGCCCAACCACACCGGACTGGTGCCGCTACTGGCCATGTTGTCCAAGGCCAGGAGCTTGAGCACATCGGTCTGGAAATCATCCCCGATGGCGGAGTCAATGATCTGCACCGCCAGGGCGTCGGTGCCCCGGATCAAGACGTTGAGGATCGTCACCCCCGAAGCGGTGACCACGGCCAAGGTAAGCAGGCCCTTGAGCAGCTCCCGGGCCGGCTCAGCGCGCTGGGACCAGGCCATCTGCGCCCCGGCGATCATTACGCTCAGCGCGGCCACCGCCAGAGTGAGATAAAAGGTCTGGTCCTGGATGAATCCCACCGAACCGCTCAAGTTCATCGCCCGGGCCGGGACGAGGAAACCGATCAGGCTGGTGGCTCCCCCAACCAGCGCCGCCCCGCCGGCCAGGGCGGTGGCGGTGTTGACCAGGCCCGCGCCGTCGCCGCGGCGGGCGTTAACGGCCAGCACGATGCCCAAAAACAGCACCCCGAACACGGCCACGCCCAACCCGAGCCAGCTCGCGTAACCCAGCAACGTGTCGATGTAGGCGTTGAAATCCCCCCGCACCGGGGCCTGAGAACCGGTACCGCCCTCGGAAGTGAGGCCGGCGCTGCCGATCCGCGTCCACATCGAACCCAGGGAAGCGACCGTGTCGACCACACCGGCGGTCACACCGTCGGCGATCTGATCTAAGGCATCCCCGGCGGCACCGGTCAGAGCTTCGCTAACACCTTTTTTCGCTTTGCAGATGCCGTCAAGGAATCCACACTTTTCCTCGTCAGCCATTGTCGGGATTCCACAGGATGTACCCGGACAGATCAGAAATCTGACCTGAGACGGGGCCACCGCTCCCGTCATCCTGCAACAGGAAACGCCAGTCTCCCTCGTACCAAACCATGTCGGTTGCGGTCGTTGTGTAAACCTTTTCCGTCCCGTCGTCAGCGGCCAGCACAACCTCGACGGTGGCCTTATCGTCCGTATAAGAGAGCAACCGGAACCCGGCCACTTCCAGCGGGACGGTCGTCGTGTCGTTCTCGCTCACTCGCTGCTGCGCCTGCCCGATGGCGATGTTCTTGCCGGGGCCCTCCATGACTCGTGCTTCGATGGTGTCGAGGAGGACCTGCGGGTCGTTGCCCGAGATCAGCATGTTGGTGGAAGCCAGCAATGCCCCTTCGGGGGTGTGGGAGTAGCAGGACCGGACACCCGTGGACTCGTCCATGGCGCCCGGCCCGTGCTTCTTCGAGGCTGGGGCGTAGATCGCCCCCAGAGCTTCCCACTCGACATCCTTCGGCGCCTTGGTCAAGGTGGTACCGCCGGTGGCGGACAACCCGCACACCGACTCCCCACCCGAGGACGCTTCGGCCGCGGTGGCCGGTGCGGGTTGAGACTGCGACTGCTCCTGTCCTTCAGGCCACAGCCACAGGACCAGTCCCAGCACTACCAGCAGGGCCACGAGCACCGCCGAGACCAGGAACCAAGGGCCCGCCCACCATGATTTGTCGTTGTCCGTCTCAAGCTGATCTGTCACCTGCTGCTCCTTTTCGTGCGTGGGACTGGTCCTGTAGTTGTTGATGGTGGTCAGCTTTTAGATGCTGAAGTGGGGATCATCGTGGATCACAATGGCAGCAGCCTCCGCATCGCCACTCTGCTCTTCCTCTTGTCCTCCGCCGTCTTGGGAGATAAACGAAAGGATCGAAGCACCACCGGAGATCAGCGCGACGGCCAACACGATCTTGATGATCCCGGAGATTTCTTCGGTGGTCTCACCACGACGAGCGTCGAAAGCCATCTTCCCGCCCACCACCAGTAGTCCCAGAACGGCGATGCCCAAGGCAATCCACTTGCCCACACCGACCATCCTGTTCCAGGACTCTCCGATGCCCGGAGGAGCCAGCGGGTCGGAGTCAGGCAGTGCAGCAGGCAGGGCCAAAACGGTGTCCTGCGCGGCAAGTACGAGGTCGATCATTGGGGAATCCTCTCGGAGGTGAGTTCATCGACTGCCTCACCGATAGCGGTGAGGACTTTCTTCGGCTCACGGGCCATGGACTCCCAGTCCACGGCTCCAGTGAGTCGGAGTTCTTCGATCCACGGCACCACCCAGGTGAAGGGGACACCGCCGGAGATCACACGGGTCGCTGCTGCCAGGGATCTCGGGGTCTTGCCCGGAGTGTCGGCCACGATCACCAACCCCGCGAGTACTACATCTGGATGTTGCCCGGAGGCCCAGTCCTGGGCGGCGCGTCGAGCTGATTCCAACCCGCGATGCGTTTGACGGGCGAGGAGGACAACGACAGGAGACGGTGCCTCTGGGGTTGGAGAAGGCCAACGATGATGGCATTCGACACCGTCTAGCAGCTCCCGGAATGTGGTCTCTCCCGCTCCACCATGGGCGCCTAACCAGT
>NZ_JAUNPE010000056.1 GCF_030536815.1 Kocuria sp. | reverse complement strand
CCCGCACTCATGTGTGGGGCCGGGGGTTTTGATAACAACATACTGGTCAACACACCAGACCAGAAAACAGGTTTCCCCCCCACCCCACACACGCGTGGGGTACAGGGGTGGACAGGTTTTCGGTGGTTATAGCGTGGGGGAAACGCCCGGTCCCATCTCGAACCCGGAAGCTAAGACCCACAGCGCTGATGGTACTGCACTCGGAAGGGTGTGGGAGAGTAAGACACCGCCGAAATCAACGTACACAGGGCAGCGGGCGACACCAATATGGTGGCCCCCGCTGCCCTGTACTCATTTAACACACCGTGGTTACTGCAGCCAGTGTCGGTGGTCTCGCTACGGTGAGGTCACCGACACTGGCTTTTCTTATCCCCACCACCAGCTTTCACCACCCGCCCCCATCACACGAACACACCCGTGAGGGGTTGTAGCCCGTCAGTAAGTGCGCTTAGGGTGAAGGCTGTCAGCTACTCGCGGAGTGGCTACCGCCCGGGGAAACGTTCGTGTTGCGCTCGATAGAATTGCCCCGCGTCAATTATGAGGAGCATTCTTCATGGCCCTGAATTACCCCGCCCAGCCCGGCGACATCGACCACCTGATTGCGGACGACCACACCGTGGTGGACCGGTTGTTCCAGCACTTGGAGGCGGGCCGCGGGGATCGCCGTGTCCTGACGGACCAGATCATTGTCGAGCTGTCCACGCACACCGTGGCCGAGGAAGTGGTGATGTATCCGCTGTGGCGCACGCTGGGGATGGACGAGTTCGACGACGACGCCCGGCAGGAGCACGGCGACATGAAAGAGCTGCTGGCCACCCTCAGCAAGACCGATCCCGGGGAGGACGAGTTCGAAAAGGCCCTGTCCGAGCTAATTGAAGTGACCCGCCACCACGTGGAGGACGAGGAGCAGGAGGAGATGCCTGCGTTCCGCGACAAGGTGGGCGCGGACAAGTTGGCCGAGCTGGGCAAACAGGTCCTGGCCGCTAAACGTCAGGCGCCGCCTGCGCCTCACCCGCACGCCCCGGACGAGGGCAAGATCGAGCGGGCGGTGGGCGCACTGGCCAAGCCGGTGGACGCGGCCAAGGCCGCGGTGACGGGCAAGAACAAGCACCTGGCCACCGATGCCTCCGGACTGCTGGACCCGCAGGCTCAGGCCCTCGTGGACGCCTACTCCGAGCTGACGCCGCGCCCGTCGGAAATCTTGGAGCCGGCCGAGGCCCGCAAGCAACCGGCCCTCGGCGACGGACTCAAGAAGGTCATGCGGGACCGGGGCATCGAGTACCCCGAACCGGTGGACTCGGTGAAAGACGTGCAGATCCCTGACGGCGCCGGTGGCGAACAGACCTTGCGCGTGTTCACCCCGGCGAACGCCGCGGAGGGGACCCAGCCGATCATCCTGTGGATCCACGGCGGTGGGTGGGTGCTCTTCGACGAGGACTCCTACGACTCCTCGTGCCGCGGCCTGGCGAACAAGACCGGGGCGATCGTGGTGTCCCCGCACTACCGCTTGGCCCCGGAGTACGTGTTCCCCGCCGCGCACGACGACGTCCTGACCGCCTGGCGCTGGACCGCCGCCAATGCCGCACAACTGGGCGGGGACCCCTCCCGGATGGCCATTGGCGGGGAGTCCGCGGGCGGGACCATGGCTGCGGCCACCACCCTGCAGTTGGTTCAGGCCGGGGAACCGCTGCCGGCGGCCCAGGTGTGCGCGTACCCGCTGACCACGGCGGAGCCGCATGGGGAGTCCATGACCAGCGAGGCCGACGGGCGACCGCTGAGGCTGCCTCTGCTGTCCTGGATGGCCATGTACGCCTTCGAGGGGGTGCCCGAGGCGGCCACGGATCCAAGGATCGACCTGTTGAACTGGCCCCGGGAGTCCCTGGCCTCAATGCCCCCCACCCTGGTGATCACGTGCGAGCGTGACATCCTGCGTGATCAGGGACAAGAGTTTGCGGCCAACCTGGAAGCTGCGGGGGTGCCCACCACCTCCTCCCATTACCAGGGCGTGATGCATGAATTCTTCGGCGCCGCCCCGGTGCTGGACAAGGCCGAACAGGCGCAGCGGGAAACCGCCGAGCACTTCGGTGCCGCCGTCGCACCCGGCCGCTGACCCGCCCTGCACGATCACCGCTACAGCTGAGGAGCGTCACTGGTGAAAGCACTGGTATGGCACGGCGAGGGGGACATCCGCCTGGACACCGTGGCTGACCCCACGATCCAGGAACCCACCGACGCAATCGTTCGCATCACCTGCAGCGCCATCTGCGGCACGGACCTGCACTTCATCCGCGGGACCATGGCGGGCATGAAAGAGGGCACCATCCTGGGCCACGAAGCGGTGGGCGTGGTGGAGGAGGTCGGTTCCGCCGTGCGCGGGCTCTCCTGCGGGGACCGGGTGATCGCGTGTTCCACCATGTCCTGCGGGGTGTGCCGGTACTGCAGGATGGGGCAGACCGCTCAGTGCGACGTCGCCAATCCCAACGGCACCCAGGCCGGAACGAGCTTTTTCGGTGGCCCCGCGCCCACCGGGCCGGTCGACGGCCTGCAAGCTGAGTACGCTCGCGTCCCGTGGGCCTCCAATACGCTGATTCCGCTGCCGGACAACGTCTCCGACGACCAGGCGATCCTGCTCTCGGACATCTACCCCACCGCGTGGTTCGGCGCGGAACTGGCCGGTGTCCGCCGCGGTGACACGGTGGCCGTGTACGAGGCCGGGGCCGTGGGACAGCTCGCCATTGCCGCCGCGTACCAACAGGGCGCGGGCCGGGTGTGGGCGATCGACGGCGTCGAGTCCCGCCTGGACAAGGCCCGCGGGCAGAACGCGGAGGTCATCAACTTCAACGGGGAGGACCCGGTGGAGGCCCTGATGGACGCCACCCTGGGCGTGGGTGTGGACGCCGTGATCGAGGCCGTGGGGGTGGATTCCCAGCGACCCGCTCACGGGCCCGCCGCGAGCGCGGGTGAGCAGCAGGCGGAGGAGTTCGCCGCCGAGGTGGCGCAGGTGGCGCCCAAGACCAACGTGCAGGGTGAGAACTGGGTCCCCCCCCAACGCCCCTTCGCAGTCGTCCCAGTGGGCCGTGGAGTCGGTGGCCAAGTACGGCCGGATCGGGATCATCGGGGTGTTCTCCCCCGATCTGACGTCCTTCTCCATTGGGGCTGCCACCAACAAGAACCTCACCCTGCGCTCCGGTAACTGCGACCACCGGTCCGTGACGCCGCCGCTGGTGGAGCGGGTGGCCGCCGGGATCTTCGATCCCACGCCGTTCGTCACCCAGCACGAGCCGATCACCGACGTCGTGGACGCCTACCTGCATTTCGACCGCCGCGACGAAGGCTGGCTCAAGACGGTCCTGCACACCCAGTGATGTCCGGAAACCCACAGAGGAGATCGCCCATGACCGCACCGCAACCGTTCACCGTGGAGGTGCCCCAGCGGGTCCTCGACGGGATCCGCGAGAAGGTTCGGGCCTACGAGTGGCCGCGCACGCCGTCGATCGCCCCGGACGAGGATCCGTGGACCTACGGCACGGACCCCGCCTGGTTACGGGAACTGTGCCGGTACTGGACGGAGCAGTTCGACTGGCGGGCGGCCGAGCCGAGCTCAACCGCTTCCCACAGTTCACCGCTCAGGTGGACGGGCAGAGCATCCACTTCCTGCACGTGAGGGCCTCCGCGCCGGGTGCCCCCACCGTGGTGCTCACCCACGGCTGGCCGGGTTCCGTGTACGAGTTCTACGGCGTGATCGAGCGGCTGACCCGCCCCGAGAACCACGGCGGGAACGCCGCTCACGGCGTGAATGTGGTGGTGCCGTCACTGCCCGGTTACGGCTTCTCGGGCGCGCCGGACCGCCCGATCGGGCCGCGTCGCGTGGCGCAGCTGTGGGACCGGCTGCTGCGGGAGGTTCTGGGGTACGAGACGTACATTGCCCAGGGCGGGGACTGGGGTGCGATGGTGTCCGGGTGGTTGGCGTTCGAGCATTCGACAAGCAACCGCGGCGGGTGCCGCGCGCTGCACCTGAACATGCTGGGTCTGCAACCGGCCGGCGGCCCGCAGACCGATGAGGAGAAGGCCTGGCAGCAACGGATGCGGACCCTCATGGCCGCCGAGAGCGGCTACATGCATGAGCAGTCCACCAAACCGGTGTCCCTGTCCTACGCCATGGCCGACAGTCCCGTGGGGGCGGCCGCGTGGATCCTGGAGAAGTTCAATACCTGGGCGGACACCACCGCGGAAGGGCAAGTAGACCACATCGAGAACGTGTTCAGCAGGGACCAACTACTGACCAACGTGATGATGTACCTGGTCACCGGCAGCTTCGGCACCGCCACGTGGCTGTATCGCGGCGCCGCCGGCGAGGACTCACGCCGGATGCCCGACGGCGCCCGTGTGAGCGTTCCCACGGCGGTCGCGAACTTCCCGGGCGAGTTCATGCCCTGGCCCCCGCGCAGCCTGGTGGAACGCGGGTACAACGTGGTGCGGTGGTCGGACATGGACCGCGGCGGCCACTTCGCCGCGTTCGAGGAGCCGGAGGTCTTCGCCAACGATCTCCTGGAGTTCGCGCGCCAGGTGCGGGACTGAGCGCGCCGCATGATCGTGTGGTGAACCATCCGGCCCCAGGGGAGGGGAGCCGTGCCCGCTCATCACTTTTATGACGGCACCGTTAGGTGGGCCGGTAATCACGGCGCAGGGACCGGGTCGTACACCTTTTACGGCCGGGAACATCAAGTCCATGCCCCGGGCGTCGTCGTACTGGACTACGAGGACCACGCGATGGGAACCATGGCCGTTGCCGCCAGTGGCGAGGGTGAGTTTGCGCGCGTCATGCTCAGGCCACGGGTGACCATCACTGCTGACAGCGACCGCGCGCGGCGTTGACGTTGCACGAGGGTGTGAGTAAGTACTGCTTCATCGCCCGGTCGGTGAAGTTCCTTGCGAAAAACGAAGCAGAGATTGCAGTAAACACCTCGACAACTGGCCCGGGAGCCGTAAGATGAACGCGCCGTTGTTGGGGGCTGCTGCACGCTTAGGTGACAGTCTGACCGGACTCCATAACGCCGGGGGAGAGAATGCAGGTCTCCCGCATTAATAGTGTTTGCGTTATCATATCTCGTAGAGAACAGTCCCGCACCCGAACGGAGTCATCCGATGAGCACCTCGACTGCCCCCGGCCGGCCAGGATTCGAGCATCGGACCCATCACCTGGCCGATGGTCGGGAGGCGATCTTCTTCGCCGATCGCGGGTCGTCCGTGATCGAGCATGTGCACGATACTCGGCCGTTGGATCAGCGCGCCGGCCACGGTCAGCTGCGCTACGACCGGCTGACAGGGGAGTGGGTGGCTGTGGCAGCCCACCGTCAGACCAGGACCTATCTGCCGCCGGCGGATCAGTGCCCCTTGTGCCCATCCACCGGCGGAAGGGAATCGGAGATCCCTGCTGAGGATTACCACGTGGTGGTCTTCGAGAACCGCTTCCCGTCCCTAGGGCCAGACGTCGGCCAGCTTCCCACCCCCAGCAGCAGCGCTGAGGAGGAGCCGCTCTGGGGGGACCCGTCGCCGGCTTGGGGCCGCTGTGAGGTCGTGGTCTTCACCCCTGAGCACCGTGGGTCCTTCGCAGACCTGCCCGACGAACGTGCACGGACAGTAGTGGAGGCCTGGGCCCAGCGGACGGAAGCGCTTTCTGCGACTCCGGGCATCCGTCACGTCTTCCCCTTCGAGAACCGCGGCGAGCAGATCGGTGTGACTCTTCACCACCCGCATGGTCAGATCTATGCGTATTCCTACGCTGCGCCGCACGCAGCCAGACTCGCTGCACGTTCTCGTCACCACATGGACGAGACCGGTCGGGCGCTCATGGGCGAGTTGCTGCGAGCCGAGGCCGAGGCCGGAGACCGCATGGTGTTGGAAGGTGACCACTTCTCGGCATATGTTCCCTTTGCCGCGCGTTGGCCTCTCGAGGTCCACCTGGTCCCTCATCGGCAGGTGCCGGACCTTGCTGCCCTCGACGACAGGGAGCGCGACGAGCTCGCGCTGCTGTACCGCGATCTGCTGCGAAGGGTGGACCGTCTCTACAGCACCCCTACGCCGTACATCGCGGCGTGGCATCAGGCTCCCGTGAATGCTGTGGATCGGGAGGCCGGTTGGTTGCACCTGCAGCTGACCAGCCCGCGGCGCGCGGAGGACAAGCTGAAGTTCCTGGCCGGTTCGGAAGCGGGCATGGGCGCCTTCATCAACGACGTTACTGCCGAGCAGACCGCTCAGCGCCTCCGGGAGGCGGGAGCATGATCAATGAACCGCACAGCGGAGCAGAGGACCGGGACCTCGTGCATCGCGTCCAGCAGGTGACTCGACGCTTCACCGAGGTCTTCGGAGCAGAGCCCGATGGCGTGTGGCGCGCTCCTGGGCGGGTGAATCTAATCGGAGAGCACACCGACTACAATCACGGCTTCGTGCTGCCCTTGGCAATCGGACACTCGGCACTCGTCGCCGTCCGGCTCCATCACCCCAATGAGCCGGAGTCCGAACGGGTGCGTGCGGCCTCAACCTTCTCCCCCGGAGGAGGCGGCGTCTCCCGGGCAGCCTTCGACGTGGCATCTCTCACGGCGGGCTCGGTCACAGGCTGGGGAGCGTACATCGCGGGCGTGGTGTACGCGCTGTCCCGCTCAGGGGCAGCGGATGTGCCGGGCTTCGACTTGCTGCTTGACTCGACCGTCCCCGTGGGAGCAGGACTGTCTTCTTCACACGCGATGGAGGTGGCCACGATCGTGGCCCTCGACGACCTGCTCGGGCTCGGTCTGTCACCTCAGCAAAAGGCACTCCTGACGCAACAAGCGGAGAACGACTTCATCGGAGTCCCGACCGGGATCATGGACCAGTCCGCCTCCTTGATGGGGCGCGAGGGATCCGCCCTCTTCCTGGACTGCCGCTCTCTGGAGTCTCGCGCCGTGCCTCTGCCCCTTCAGGAACACGGACTGCGCCTGCTGGTGATGGACACCCGGGCCGCGCACTCCCTTGCTGACGGGGAATATGCCAAGCGGCGGGCATCTTGCGAGCTCGCGGCACGCACGCTGGGCAGGGACAGTCTGCGCGACGTCGCCCTGGAAGAGATCGAGGCTGGACCGGACGGCAGCTTCGGTGGGCTCCTCGATCCGAAGACCACCCGTCGCGCTCGGCACGTCGTCACGGAGAACGGGCGGGTGCTCCGAGCCGTGGAACTGCTGGAACGCGGGGATTTCATCGCGGTGGGCGAGCTGCTCAACGCCTCTCACACCTCGCTGCGCGAGGACTTCGAGGTCTCCTGTGCCGAGCTGGACTCCGCAGTGGAGGCCGCCCGGGCGGCCGGTGCGCTCGGTGCGCGGATGACCGGTGGTGGCTTCGGGGGATCGGCTATCGCGCTGATCCACCAGGAGGATGAGCAGACAGTGCGGACCGGGGTGCTCGATGCCTTCGAGCGCAGCGGATTCCGTGCGCCTCAGCTCTTCACCGTGCTGCCCTCCGCCGGTGCCGACCGCGGCGCATGAGCGCGTCTGAGGTCACTAACGAGGTCCTGCTGCGTCGGGGGCGGGTGGCCGCGGTCGTCGATCCGTCGACCGCAGCGCTGTGCCGGGTGGAGGACTCCGGTCGTCCGCTGATGGCAGCGCGGCAACCGGGAGTCGCCTATGACGACTACCGAGGTGCGGTGTGTGCACCCTGGCCGAACCGGCTGGGCGGGGGACGCTACGAGTTCGCCGGACGGTGGCACCAGCTGCCGCTCAACGACACCGCCCACGGGGCTGCGCTGCACGGGCTGACGGAGTACGGCTGGTGGCGGATCGTTCACCGGGACGAGTTCTCCGTGGAGCTGACGCAAGATGTGCGCACAGAACCTGGCTATCCCTTCGACGTGGAGGTTACGGCCCGCTACGCGGTCGACGAGCACGGGCTGCAGGCACAGATCACCGCGCGCAACCTCGGTGCGGAGAGCGCGCCCTACGGCAGCTGTCCTCACCCCTATTTGGTGGCCGGTCCCGGCATGGCCGATGATTGGCGGCTGGAGCTCCCGGCCCGGACCCGTCTGGAGGTCAGCCCGGCCACGCGCCTGCCGGTCGAGTCGGTGCCCGTGCCCGGCACCCCCTTCGACTTCCGCACCTCGCGGAGCCTGGCCGGCGCAGAGCTGGACCACGCCTTCACCGACGTCGCCCACGACGCCGAGGGCTGGTGCACGGCGCGCCTGTGGTCAACCGTCGGACAGGGCGTGGAGCTCAGCTGGCACGGGAGTGCTCGATGGGTGCAGGTCTACACCGGGGACTCCATGAACGGCGGACCGCGAGCGGCTGTGGCCATCGAGCCCATGGACTGCCCGCCGGACGCCTTCCGCAGCGGACAGGACCTGGTGCACCTGGCCCCGGGCAGCACACACCGGCTGCAGTGGCGCCTTCGCGCTCTCTGACGGCGGCACCATGACGACGAGGCTGGCTCGGGATCAGACCTGCTGCTCCAGCTCCTCCCGCAACCTCCGGTTGACCCGCTCGACATCGAGCTTGCGCAGCAGCACCAGAATCACCACGTTGAAGGCCGCGGGAAGCCACAGATACATCACATGCAGCATGGTGATAACTGAGTCCGGCTGCACGTCGGCCATGCCGTCGTACTGCGCCCAGGCCAGCAGCCAGCCAGCCAGCGCGGTGCCCAAGCCGCCGCCGACCTTCACGCCCAGCGAAGTGGCCGAGTACAGGGTGCCGTCGATGCGCTGCTTGGTGCGCAGATAGGTGTACTCGGAAGCCTCGGCGATCAGAGCGTTCAGCGTGCCTTGCAGCGGGGCCATGCCCAGCGAGGCGACGGCCGTGAAGAGGAGCATCAGCGGCACAGACTCGGCGTAGCCGGCCGCGATCACGCCCACGCGGCCCAGCACGGCGATCACGTAGCCCCACAGGTTCACCCCGTACATGGCGCCCACGCGCTTGACGATCAGCGGGGTGACAGCCAGTGCCACGACCAGCGGGCCGTTCAGCGCCAGGGCGAAGGTGCCCAGCAGACCGGGATCCCCCAGCACATAGGTCATGAAGAAGATGCCGGTGGTGTTCACCATGGCCGAGAACAATTGCATCAGGATGAAGACGGCCAGGATCAGCAGGTAGTACTTGTTGGTCACCAGCAGCCGGGCCGCGCTGCTCGGGGAGTAGTGCTCCATCTGCAGATTCATCGCCTGGGTGGGGGCCTCCTGGTCCGGCCGGTCCATCAGGTCTCTGGCGCGCAACTCGCGCACCGAGAGCACCGACAGGGAATTCACCGCCAAGCCCACGACCGCATAGACGATGGCCATGGTGCGCCAGCCCTCGGCGCCCCCTCCAAACGATTCCACGGCGCCGATGGTGATTGCCTGGATCAGGAGGTTGGTGGCGAAGGCGAACATAAAGCGGATCGAACCCATCTGCACACGCTCGGCGCCGTTCTTGGTGATCAGCGCGGTCAGCGCCGAGTAGGCGATGTTGTTCGCGGTGTAGAACACCGAGTTGAGCAGAACGTATGCCACGAAGAACCAGGCGTACTGCGCGAATTCACCTATCTGCGTTGGGATGGCGAACAGCGCGATCAGGGTGATCGCGCAGCCGAAGTAGCCCCAGAACATCCAGGGGCGGGCTTTACCCATGCGGGACTTCGTCTTGTCCATCAGCGCGCCGAACACGACGTCGGTGATGCCGTCGAGCACCCTGGCCAGCAGCATCAGTGTGCCCACGATGCCCGGGTTCAGCCCCACCGTGTCGGTGAGATAGATCAGCATGAACGCCGAGAGCAGGACGTAGACCACGTTCCCGGCAATGTCTCCTGAGCCGTAGCCCAACTTGTTGTACCACTTCAGGTACGTCTTCTCCTGCACAGCTGCACCTCGTCGTATCTCGTGCGGACGAGCAGTCACTCGTCGATGGTGGGGATGAGGGTGATCTTGAAGTCCAGCTCCTCCTGGCTGATCCGGAACTGCGGGTCTAGCGCCGGTCCGCAGCTGTTCGAGCCGATGCCCGCCTGCGCTGCGTCCAGGCACAGCACAGTGTGCCCACTGCGCTGCAGCTCCACGTTGTGGGCCCGGGCGGTGAGTTCCTCCTGGCTATAGGGAGAGGCGCTGAAGGAGAACCGCTCCGGTCCCACAGCCGTGAGCCCCAGCCCCGCTCCGCGGACCGAGACGATCTCGCAGTCGTCATGGCTGCCGTTCTCCTGCGGGCGCAGATAGTCCTGGTGCAGCTCGTCCACGTGCGCGCTGAAGGTTGAGTGCCAGCCTGCGTGCCGCTTGTCCCGATAACTCTCCAACGGGCCGATACCGTAGTAATCGACCCGGCTCATGCTCTCCGGCAGCCACAGCCGCAGGCCGAAGCGCGGCAGGTCCGGCATCTCAGGATCCTTGTGCCCGTGGACGGACAAGCTGATGCGGCCGTCGGCGAAGAAGCTCCATGCCAGGTCCAGGCGCAGGATCGGCTGCATGGTGGGGGCCACCAGCGCGGCCTGCGCGGTCACCACGGCCGCGCCGTTGCACTGGTCGATCTGCACGTCGTAGGCGTGGACGTGAGTCATGTCGTAGCGCGCGGCCAGCCACTGACGCTTGATATTGCGGTCGTTGTCGGTGGGGGCCCGCCAGATGTTGAGCTCCGCCGGAGCGCTGAGCAGCTTACGTCCACCCGCGCTCAAGCCGTGCAGCAACCCGGTGAAGGCATCGATCCTGGCCTCGGCGTCGGGTGCGGTCACGGTGATCCATCTACCCTGACGCATCGCGGTGGGCGCGGGGTCGCGTTCAGAAAGCTCCAAGAGAGCGGCGGCTTGCCGGTGGGCGGGCCGGGCGGTGCGAAGCTCGATCTCATCGAATCCAAGCGCGTGTCCGGCGGGCAGTGCGGCGGTGGCCTCGACCATGGATGTGTGCACCCGCAGGTGGCATCGGCCGGAGTCCGGCACAGGCAGAGGCATCTCCACCTCGATCTCGGCGTGCGGAGCCAGCGGCTCCGGCAGGCTCAGAGCACCGGAGTGCACCAGGTCGCCGTCGTGATCCAGCTCGAAGCGGATCGCGATGCTGTCATCCGCCCAGGTGAAGTCCCAGTCGTTGCGCAGAATCAGCTGCCCGGCGTCCTGGTCGAAGGCCACCGCCCGCAGCGGCCGGTGCACGTTCTTGTACTCGAGCAGGCCCGGGTGCGGGGTGCGGTCCGGGGCGACCAGCCCGTCCACGCAGAAGTTGCCGTCGTGCAGGGTCTCTCCGTGGTCGCCGCCGTAGCGGTAGGTGGTGTGGCCGTCGTCGGTCTGCCCGGCGGCGATCGCATGATCGGCCCACTCCCACACAAAACCACCGCACATCTGCGGATGCTCTCGGAACAGCTGCGCGTACATGGCCAGGTCCCCGGGGCCGTTGCCCATCGCATGTGAGTACTCGACCAGCAGGTAGGGCTTGGCGGTCCCCTGGGAGAGCTCGGTCAGGATGTCCTCGCGGCTGAGGTACATCCGCGAGTCGATGTCGATGTTCGTGTAGTCGTACGGGCGCTTGCCGTCGTCATAGTAGGAGCTCTCGTAATGGGTCAGACGCGTGGGGTCGTAGCGCTTGGTCCATTCCAGGGCCCTTTCGAAGGTCACCCCGTACGCACCCTCATTGCCGGCCGACCAGACGAGGATGCTGGGCCGGTTCTTCTCCCGGATCACGGACAGGCGCGAGCGGTCCAGGGTGGCCCCGACCCAGGCGGAGTCGTCCGCGATGAGCTCGTTCCAGCGCTGGACCGTGTGCTCCCAGCTGTCGTCGCGCAGATAGCGCGCCTGCGTGCCGTGGCTCTCATTGTCCGCCTCCGACATCACGTACAGTCCCAGCTCATCGCACAGCTCGTAGAACTGCGGGCAGTTGGCGTAGTGGGCGCTACGCACGGCATTGAAGCTGTGCTGCTTCATCAGCACCAGGTCCCGCCGCATGTCCTCCAGCGACACCGTGAAGCCGGTCTCGGGGTGGAAGTCGTGGCGGTTGACGCCGAGAAACGTGATCGGCGAGCCGTTCAGGAGAACGACGGCGTCCTGGACCGCGATCTCACGCAGACCCACGCGATCGGTGATGGTCTCGTCCTCTGTGACCAACTGCAGCTCATAGAGGTGCGGCGTCTCAGCGGTCCACATGCGCGGGCTCGGCACGGTCAGCTGGGCTTGGTGGGTGAACTCGTCGTCACCGGCTGTGGGAGTCAGGTCGCTCTCGTCCACGCAGCGGTCCTGATCCACTAGACGCACGCGCACTGGAGTCTCCTCACTGCGGAAGTCCGCGCGCACCGTCACGCCGGCGGAGGACGGATCCCAGGTGGTGCGCACGCTGTAGTCGCGGATGCCGTCGGCGGACCGCGAGAGCAGATAGACGTCGCGGAAGATCCCGGTCTGACGGAACTTGTCCTGATCCTCCAGATAGCTGCCGTCGCACCAAGTGAACACCAACACGGTCAGCCGATTGCCCCCGGCCTCCAGAAGCTCGGTGACGTCGAACTCAGCGGTGGCGTGGGAAACCTGGCTGTAGCCCACGTATGTGCCGTTGAGCCAGACGTAATAGCAGGAGTCCACGCCCTCAAAGACCAGGTGGGTCAGTGGCGCCTGTGGGTCCTCGTGGCGGTCGAAGTCGACGGTGTGCACGCCGCAGGGGTTGTCCCACGGCACGTGGGGTGGGTCCAGAGGGAATGGGTAGCGGACATTGATGTACTGCTGCTGGCCAATGCCCTGCATCTGCCAGGTGCCGGGGACTGTCAGCGGTACCGCGTCCGGGCTGTGGAAGTCGCGCGCGGAGAAGCCCACCGGAAGCTCCTCGGCGTTCTCGGCATGCAGCAGGCTCCAGGTGCCGTTGAGCAACTGGATGCGGTCCGAATCCTGGCGCGAGGCGGGGCCCGGGGTGATGGGGCCCGAGCTAGGCATGTAGTAGCTGCGCGGCGGCAGAGTGTTCTCATGCAGGACGGCGGGGTCCAGGTGGAGGCGGCGGGTGATCGTCATTGATGCTCCTGCCTTAGGGCGAGAGGTGGTCGCTGCCAGCAGAGAGCGGGGAGCGACCTGAGAAGGCTTGATGTGATTGCGGCCGATGTTGCTCTAAATATTTGCGTTATCACATCGGCGTAAACCTGATGATCCTATCCATTGTGAGGTGTGTCAAGGATTTTGGGAGATCAAAATGGTGACGTCACCATAAGCGTCTCGCTTCGTGCTGGCTGAAGAGGGGAAGGCTGTCAGCGGCGAGACGTACAGTAGGGGCGTCGACGCCGGGCGTGGCTGTAAGCTCGGAACTAAGGTGCCCGGAGATGAGGAGCGACGTGGTTACAGGGAAATCCCGCTCTCCGCAGAGCAGGCGAGGCGGCGTGGAATGGGCGCAGAGGGCCACGGCCCGCGATGTCGCGGCGCTGTCAGGGGTTTCGGCTCAGACAGTGTCCCGTGTGGCCAACGGGGCTCAGAACGTCAAGCCGGAGACAAAGCAGCGCGTGCTCGATGCCATGGAGAAAATCGGGTACCGCCCCAATGCTGCTGCACGGTCTCTTCGATCGGGGCGCTCGGACGTCATCGGACTGGTGGCTCACCACATGGCACGGACGGGTGAGGCTCACACAGCAGAGGCCATTGCCACCGCTGCGCACGCAAGTGGCTACGCGGTCTCTTTGGCTCACTCACGGTCTGGCGGGGTGGAGGACCTGAACACGGCCCTGAACCAGCTGCGTCAGGACGTGGCCGGTCTCGTGGTGCTGGGGATGGAAGCAGAACAGATTGAGCAGCTGGTGGTGCCTCCGCACACACCCGTGGTTATCGCAGACTCCAGGGCGCTTTCACACCCCACTTTGGGCATCGACCAGGTTGGAGGGGCTGTGCTGGCCGTCGAGCACCTGCTGGGGCTGGGGCACGCCACAGTGCACTTCGTCTCCGGTCCGCAGGATTCGGTGCAGTCGCAGCTGCGCGAGAGCGGTTGGCGGCAGGCACTGCTTCGGCGGGGGGCGGCCGTGCCTGCACCGTATTCTGGAGACTGGACGCCGGCCTCCGGCTACCGAGCTGGCACCGCGCTGGCCGAGGACCCGCAGGCCACTGCGGTGTTCTGCGCCAACGACGAGATGGCCGCGGGTCTGTTGCGCGCTCTGCATGAGCGGGGTCGTCAGGTGCCGGACGAGATTTCAGTGGTCGGGTTCGACGACGTCTTGGCCGAATACCTATGGCCGCCGCTGACCAGCGTGCACCAGGGGTTCACTGAAGTGGGGGAGCGTCTGGTCGATGTTCTTCGTCGGCAGATCGAAGGGCAGTCCGCACCGGCCGGGCAGACGCTCAGTACCCCTGAATTGTCTGTGCGGGCCAGCACGGCGGCGCCAGTCCTCTAGTCGTGCCCACCGCCGAGCCCGGCCTCCTGGCGACCGCCGCCCGAATGGCA
>NZ_JAUNPE010000055.1 GCF_030536815.1 Kocuria sp. | reverse complement strand
GCATGGACGTGAACAGCACACGATCCAGGCGGATGCGACCGGTCTCGTGGTCGATCTCGTACTTGACGCGGGATCCGCGGGGGATCTCAATGGTGACGTCCAGCTCCATGGCAGCACTCCTCGTATTCGAGTTTCGGTTGTGACGGGGTACGCGGTGGGCACCCCGACTTCACGTTGTCACCCACGATAGCGGCACGGGGCGCGCACGGGGCAATCAGCGACGCCGCTCGGATCCCCCATCGTTTCGTGTCGGCCCGCGCATGCGAAAGAATGACCGTATGCCTCAGCAGAGTTCTCGGCCGCCCCGACGTAGCAGGAGCCTCCTCGGCCCGGTGGTCGCCGGGTTGCTGATCATCGCGCTGATTCTCGGCTCGGTGTGGGCAATTCCCGCCGTGCTCGCGGAAACCGAGGCGGGGGAGCCCGGCCGACCCATCAACGTGGTTTCCGCCCCCGCGGAGCCGGGGGAGTTGCCCGGGGTACTGGACGCCGCGGCGTCGTCGTCGGAAGGCCCGGGCACGGCTGACGAGGTCATCCAGGAAACGGTGACCGCAGAGCTGGCCGGCGCGCCGGGCAGCTCGAGTGTCACCGTGTTGGACGCGGAGTCGGGTCAGGTGCGTGCCGAGCGAGCATCGGGTGAGGCCCGCATCCCCGCATCCAACCAGAAAACATTGACCGCACTGACCGTGGCGGAGCACCTGGACCCGTACTCGCGCCTCGCCACCACCGTGGAGACGGGTGAGGATCCGCACCGCCTCACGCTCGTCGCGGGAGGGGACACACTGTTGGCGCCGGGCAAGGGTGACCCGGATGCCGTCAACGGCCGGGCCGGGCTCGAGGACCTGGCCGAGCGGACCGCGAGTGCGCTCACGGAGCGAGGCGTCCGGGGCGAGATCACGGTGAGCCTGGATACGTCACTGTTCTCGGGACCGGCGCTGAACCCCGGGTGGGCCCAGGAGGACGTGGCGGCCGGTGAGATCACGGCCGTCTCGCCCCTGGCCATGTATTCGCACAGGGTCCCCACCTCCGACGGGAAGGACCCGGGGTCCCGTGGTGAACGGCCCGAGAACGCGGGGGAAGCTGCCGCGGACGAATTCCGGGAACGGCTCCGGAACCAGCTGGGAACACGGGCCACCGTGACCCCCGGTGAGCACGCGAGGCCGGAACAAGCCGTGGAACTCGCGCGCGTGGAGTCCGCGCCCCTCCACGAACAGGCCGCGTACATGCTCGAGCAATCGGATAACTCCTTGGCGGAAACACTTGCGCGCGTGGCGGCGCGTGAAGCCGGGGAACAGGGCAGCGTGACGGGTGTGCAACGGGCCATCCGCGCCACACTGGAGGCGCACTCGATCGACGTGGCCGGCGCGGACGTCATTGACGCCAGCGGAATGGCAGTGTCCAACCGCGTCACCACGGGACTGCTGGCCCAGGCCACCCGGGCACTGCTCATCGATCCCGATGCGGGTCCTTACGGACAGGGGCTGCCACTGGGTGGCGCCACCGGAACGCTCACGGACCGGTTCGACGACCCGGACGAGCGGGCGGCCAGAGGACTCACCCGCGCAAAGACCGGCACCCTCAATTCCGTGGTGTCGTTGAGCGGGTACGTGCAACGGGCCGGGGGTGAGGTGCTGGTGTACTCGGTGATCTTCAATGACGTCCAGGGACAGACAGGCGCCGCCAGGGACACCGTGGACCGCACGGTGGCTGCGCTCGCCCAAGGCTGAACCCGAGACAGTGTGGCACTCAGTTCTCTGTGGTTGAGTGGTGGGCATGACTCAAGACGTGGCACGACCCTCACTCGTGGACTGGGACTCCGCGGCTCAGATCGCTGCCAAATTGACCCCGCCCGGGCCCACTCCCAAACCCCGGGAAATGAGCAAGGCCGTGGAGTCCCTGCGCTACTTCGCTCACGAATCGGTCCAGCACGTGCACAACATCACGCGACTGGACGCCGCCGAGAACCTGCGCGATTCCAAGATCCTGGTGGTCGACCGTGCCGGGTGGGCCAAGGCCAACACCCAAACGTTCTCGGTGCTCATGCAGCCGATCTTCGACAGGATCCGGGAGAAGAATCCGGAGAAGTTCGACGCCGCCCTGCGCGGGTTCGCGCCCACGGCCGCGGCGGCCGAAATGGGCGCGATGGTCGGCTTCCTCTCGTCCAAGGTGTTGGGCCAGTACGACCCGTACGCGGGCCTGGTCTCACCGGAGGCAGCCGAATCCCACCCGGGCGGACGGCTGATGTTCGTGGCTCCCAACGTGCTGTGGACGGAGCGGGAGATCAATGTCGAGCCGGACGATTTCCGGCTGTGGGTGTGTCTCCACGAACAAACCCACCGCGTGCAGTTCGCTGCCGCGCCCTGGTTGCGCGGGCACATGCTGGAACAGATCTCCACACTGGGGTCCTTTGACGTCTCCCCGTGGGAGCGGCTGAGCGCGGTCGTCTCGTCCGTGACCGGCAGGAGTGCCGCGGGGCGCACCGACTCGGGTCTGGGTCCCATCGGTCATTTGCTGACCGAGGAGGAAAAGGCCACGGTGTCCCACCTGACCGCCGTGATGTCCCTTCTCGAGGGCCATGCCAACGCCGTGATGGACGCGGTGGACTCTTCAATCGTCCCCACCGTCAAGACCATTCGGCGTCGTTTCGACTCGCGCTCCGAGAATCACGGGGCCCTGGACCGGGCGATCCGCACCCTCATGGGGATAGACGCGAAAATGCGCCAGTACGGTGACGGCCAGAAATTTGTGGAGTACATCGTGGACCGGGCCGGAATGGACGCGTTCAACACGGTGTGGACCTCGGCGGATACCCTGCCCGACGAAACGGAAATCCACGATCCGCAGCGCTGGATGGATCGGGTGCTCGGGTGATGCCCTTGCCGCGCAGCGCATAGGTGCGGCGGAGTGTGTCAGGATGAAACCGTGAGCTCGGAAAATATTCAGCAGCAGATTCAGCTGTACGGCCAACCGCTGTCGGAGCGTTTCGGCCACGTGGTGGCGGCCTACAACATCACCCAGCGACGGCTGGCGGAGGTGTTGGGGCTGTCCGCGCCCATGCTCTCCCAGCTCAGCAGCGGTCGCCGGATCAAGATCGGTAACCCCGCCGTATATGAACGCCTGGTCATGTTGGAGGACAGTGTGGGGGCCCAGGACACCGAGGCCGTGTTGCGCCGAGTCGAGGCTGCCCAGCCGGTATTGTCCACCACGCAAATCCGCACGGGGATCAGCACCGAGACGGATGCCGTCACGGCATTGGCCACAGTGGTGCCCTCCGGCGAACTCGAACGCGCATTGATCATGTTGGGCGAGCACACCCCGGTGCTGTCCAAAGTGTTGAGCATGGCCGAGGACATGTCCCGCCGCAATCGCGACGCCCAGGGCTGATCCTTGCAACGAGGACGAACCGGTCGCTTGCACCCCTGGGTGGCGCGCGCACGCAGGGCCGTGAACCGTTCCCTGACCGAACTTCCAGCCACCTCTGACGATCCACCATTGGTGCTGGTCGCGTGCAGCGGAGGGCCCGATTCTTTGGCCCTGGCCGCGGCCGCCGCTCACCTGGCCCGCCGAGGCGCGGTGCGCGTGGGAGCCGCGGTGATCGACCACCAGATGCAACCGGGCTCGCACGAGGTCGCCGGGGCCACCGTGCGGATACTGGAAGACATGGGTCTGGAGCCCGTGATCTCGCGCCGCGTCACCGTGGACCGGGCCGGTTACGGACCCGAAATGGCCGCGCGCCTTGCGCGCTACGCCGCCCTCAACGACATCGCCACCCAGCTGCGCGCGGACGCCGTCCTCCTGGGCCACACCCGCGACGACCAGGCGGAAACCGTGCTGCTGGGCCTTGCGAGGGGATCAGGGACGCGCTCGTTGTCCGGGATGTCGTCGCGGCACGCGATCGAGGGTGTGCTGTACCTGCGCCCATTCCTGAACGTGACCCGCCAGGAAACGGAGACGATCTGCCGGGTTGAAGGGCTCGACCCCTGGCACGATCCCAGCAACTCGGACACCGCCCTGATGCGTTCAAGGATCCGCCACCGCGTGCTGCCGTTCCTGGAGGAACACATGGGCCCGGGCGTCTCCAACGCCCTGGCACGGACGGCCTCGGTCCTCGAAGCGGACGCGGACTTCCTGGACGAACAGGCCACGGAGTTCTTCCGACGCGCACGAGTGGAACCGGCGGCGTCGTCGAGCGTTGAACTGGACTGCCTGGCGGTCCAGGAGGCCCCCGCGGCCATGCGACGTCGTATGCTCGCTCAGGCATGTGTCGCCACGGGCGGGGAAACCCCCACGTTCGAGCGGTTAAGTGCGCTCGAGGGATTCGCTATGGGCTACGGAGCTGCCGGTCCGCTGCAAATGGCGGGTAAGGTGACCGTGTGGCGACGTCGCGGGGACAAGCTCTGCGTCAAGGGGCGCCTGGAGTTCCAGAACACCGAATAACCCCTCCTACAATCGCCATCCCCGCACACGCAACACCTCAGGAGCACAACGTGAAGGCCGAGCACGTCGAGTCAGATCTGTCCCACGTCTTATTCACCAAAGAAGAAATCGCCCAGAAGATCCAGGAGCTGGCGGAGCAGATCGACCGCGACTACGAAGGCCGCGACGTCCTGCTGGTGGGTGTACTCAAGGGAGCGGTGATGGTCATGGCGGATCTCACCCGCGCGCTCAAGGGGCAGTACCCCATGGATTGGATGGCCGTGTCCTCCTACGGTTCCGGCACCAAGTCCTCCGGTGTGGTGCGCATCCTCAAGGACCTCGACACCGACCTGCACGGCAAGGACGTCCTCATTGTCGAGGACATCATCGACTCCGGTCTCACACTGTCCTGGCTGCGCACCAACCTCGAATCCCGCGGCCCCAAGTCCGTGGAAATCTGCGCATTGCTCCGCAAGCCGGACGCTGCCAAGACCGCCATCGACGTCAAATACGTGGGCTGGGACATCCCCAATGAATTCGTCGTGGGATACGGTCTGGACTTCGCGGAACACTACCGCAACCTCGAATGCATCGCTACGCTGGCCCCGCACGTCTACGAGTAAGAATCCAGGGAACCCCGGGGTCCCGCGTGTAGCGTGAGCGCGGCGCGTGCGCTCAGAGAAAACGTCGAGACCTCAATGGGGTCGGGTATCCCCGAAAGGGATACATTATGCGTGACGCGCCGCGCACCCGCACCGGTAGCCGGATCATTCGGACCCGGATACAACACCGTCAGTTTTGGGGCGCGACACTTCTTGTCACGTCCACGGGAGGATCATCGGCTTGGCCACGGCGAAAAAACCCACCAGTTTCTTTAAGGGACCGTTCTTCTGGATCTTGCTAGCCGTCTTGGTGCTGGTTCCCGTGGGAGCGAATCTCTTCGGCCCGTCCACCTCTCGCGTGGACACGAACGTGGGTATGTCGCTGCTGCGCGACCACAAGGTCCAAGAAGCGAAGATCTACGACGGTCAGCAGAAGGTCGAACTCCAGCTCAAGGAAGACCTCACCCTCAACGACCAAGAACTGGGCAAGGACATCGAGTTCTTCTACGTGGAACCGCGCGCCGAGGAGGTCGTGGCCACCATGAACAGCGCCGAGCTGGAGGGGTTCACCGACCAGCCGGTGGAGAACAACTGGCTTCTGTCCCTGATCAGGTTCATGCTGCCGTTCCTGATCATCCTGGCGATCTTCTGGTTCATCTTCTCCCGCATGCAGTCCGGCGGGCAGGCCATGAAGTTCGGCCGCTCCAAGGCCAAGATGTTCAACAAGGAGAACTCCGAGGTGATGTTCTCGGATGTGGCGGGCGCGGATGAGGCCGTCCAGGAACTCGACGAGATCAAACAGTTCCTGGTGGAGCACGACCGGTTCACCGCGGTGGGCGCCAAGGTCCCCAAGGGCGTGCTGCTCTACGGCCCGCCAGGCACCGGTAAGACTCTGCTCGCCAAGGCCGTCGCCGGCGAGGCCGGCGTGCCGTTCTACTCCATCTCCGGCTCGGACTTCGTGGAGATGTTCGTGGGTGTGGGTGCCTCCCGTGTGCGCGACCTCTTCCAACAGGCCAAGGAGAACTCCCCGGCCATTGTGTTCGTGGACGAGATCGACGCCGTGGGCCGCCAACGCGGTGCCGGCATGGGCGGCGGTAATGACGAGCGTGAGCAGACCCTGAACCAGTTGCTGGTTGAGATGGACGGTTTCGACGCGAACACCAACGTGATCCTGATTGCCGCAACCAACCGCCCGGACGTCCTGGATCCGGCATTGCTCCGCCCGGGTCGGTTCGACCGTCAGATCGGCGTGGACGCCCCTGACATGAAGGGCCGCGAGCAGATCCTGCGCGTGCACTCCAAGAACAAGCCGCTCGCGCAGAACGTGGATCTGGCGTCGGTGGCCAAGCGCACCCCGGGCTTCACCGGTGCCGAGCTGGCCAACGTGATGAACGAGGCCGCCTTGCTGACCGCACGTTCTCACGCGCAGCTCATTGACGACCGCGCCGTGGACGAGGCCATCGACCGGGTGATCGCGGGCCCGCAGAAACGCTCGCGCATCATGAAAGAACTCGAACGCAAGGTCACCGCGTACCACGAGGGTGGTCACGCGCTGGTGGCCGCAGCACTGCGCAATACCGACCCGGTCACCAAGATCACCATCCTGCCGCGCGGGCGCGCGTTGGGTTACACCATGGTGATGCCCGCGGATGACAAGTACTCCACCACTCGCAATGAGCTGTTGGACCAGATGGCCTACGCCATGGGTGGCCGCGCGGCGGAGGAACTCGTGTTCCATGACCCCTCCACGGGCGCATCGAACGACATCCAGAAGGCGACGGACACCGCCCGCAAGATGGTGACCCAGTACGGCATGAGTTCGCGTATCGGTTCCGTGAAGATCGGCGGGGACAACTCCGACCCGTTCGTGGGTCGCGAGATGGGCTCAGCCGGCAAGGACTACTCGGACCGGACCCTGGCGGTCGTGGACGACGAGGTGCGAGGGCTGCTCGAACAGGCTCACACTGAGGCCCATGAGATTCTCCACGAGAACCGGGACGTCCTGGATCGGTTGGCTTTGGAACTGCTCGAAAAGGAAACGCTCAACGAAGCCCAGATCGGTGAGATCTTCCATGATGTGCGCAAGCGCGACCTGAGGCCCGTGTGGCATTCGGGTGACAACCGCCCGGTCTCCGACATTCCGCCGGTGATCACCGCGGCCGAGCGCGAGGAAGCTCACCGCAAGCACACCCAGGACCCGGACACCATGGCTCCGCAGGACCAGGCGGTCGCCGCCAAGCCCGAGCACCCGCTCGAGGTCCCGGAGCACGGCGAGGCCCAGCTGCCCGGTACGGACGGACGGAGCGGCACCCAGGGCGGTCCCGCCGGCGGTGAACAGCAGGGCGATGACCGGAATCCCTGGTCCGGTGGATCTCAGGAGCAGCGCTGAATGAGCCCGGACAAGGACCAGGATCCGTCCGAACCGGTGGCCGGCTCGTACGCGGACTATCTGAATTCCGAACACGTGGACGAGCGGATCGATCAGCCGCGCATTGCAGCTGCGGTGCGAGAGATCCTGCTGGCCATCGGGGAGGATCCCAACCGTAGCGGCCTGAAGGACACACCCGCGCGGGTGGCCCGCGCGTACGCGGAAATGTTCACCGGGCTCCACCAGGACCCCTCGGAGCTGATGGCGACCACGTTCGATATCGGCCACGCGGAAATGGTCATGGTCAAGGACATCCCGTTCTACTCGACCTGCGAACACCACTTGGTGCCGTTCCACGGGGTGGCCCACGTGGGGTACATCCCCGGTCCCGAGGGGCAGGTCACCGGGCTGTCCAAGCTGGCGCGCCTGGTGGATTTGTTCGCCAAGCGGCCCCAGGTCCAGGAGCGATTGACCACGCAGGTGGTCGAGGCACTCGAGGACAACCTGCATCCCGCCGGAGCAATCGTCGTGATCGAATGTGAGCACCTGTGCATGTCCATGCGCGGGGTGCGTAAACCGGGGGCCAAGACCGTGACGTCCGCGGTGCGCGGTCAGTTACGGGACCCGGCCACTCGCGCGGAGGCCATGAACCTGATCCTGTCGGGTCAGAACCGATGAGCCCGAACCGTGCCAACGGCCCACTCGGTTGGGGGTCGTATGAGCAGTTGCCGCGGGACCGCACACTGATCATGGGCATCCTCAACGTCACCCCGGATTCTTTCAGCGACGGCGGTACGCATGACACTGCGGACGCGGCCATCGCTCACGGGCTGGAACTCGCCGCCCAGGGCGCGGACATCGTGGACGTGGGTGGTGATTCCACCCGCCCGGGTTCCGTCCGCGTGAGCCTCGAGGAAGAGCAGCGGCGCATTCTGCGGGTGATCCGTGAGCTCTCGGACCGAGGCATCGTGGTCAGCGTGGACACGCTCAACGCGGAGACCGCCGCGGCCGCACTGGATGCGGGCGCGCACATCATCAACGATGTCTCGGGCGTGAACGTCCAGCAGGCGATGATCGAACTCGTGGCGCGGCGACGGGCACCGTACATTCTGATGCATTCGCGCGGCACGTCCACGACCATGGACGCCCTCTCCACCTATGAGGACGTCGCCCACGACGTGATCGGCGAATTGTGCCGGCTGCGCGAGCGCCTGTATCGGGCCGGGGTGGAGCCGGAGAACCTGATTGTGGACCCGGGACTGGGTTTCGCCAAGGCAGGTGCCCAGGACTGGGATCTGTTGCGCGCCCTTCCCCGGTTACGCACCATGGGCAACAAGGTGCTCATCGCAGCCTCCCGCAAACGTTTCCTGGGTCACCTCCTGGGTGACGACCAGGGCCCGCGTCCCGCGGCCGAGCGAGACGGCGCCACGGCCGCCATCAGCGCGCTCTCCGCCTTCGGAGGCGCCTGGGCGGTGCGGGTTCACGACGTCGCCGCCACCGCGGACGCGGTGGCCACCGCCCACGCGTGGCTGGGTGTCACACCACCGATCCTTGATCCTCACGAGAGCGAAAACTGAGCACCGATGATTTCTTCCCCTGCGGAACTGAGCCACCACGACCGCATTACACTCACCGGCTTGGGAGCCGTGGGATATCACGGTGTCTTCGAGAAGGAACGCCGCACCGGTCAACCGTTCTTCGTTGACCTGGTCATGTACGTGGATCTGAAGGCCGCCGGTGAAACCGACGAGCTCACCGCCACCGTTCACTACGGGGAAGTGGCCGAATTGGTCCGGGAGATCGTGATCGGTCCCCGGTACCAGCTCATCGAGACCCTCGCGGAACGAATCGCCGCGGAGCTGCTCCAGCAGTTCGCCATGATTCGGGCGCTCGAGGTCACGGTGCACAAACCCAAGGCGCCCATTGAAGTCACGTTCGCGGACGTTGCCGTCACGATTTTTCGCACCCGGGAAACGGCGGTCCAGTAGTGGCAGCCCGGTGCGTGGTGGCTTTGGGAGCGAATCTGGGGGACCGCTTGGCCGTGTTGCGCTCGGCCGTTGCCGGTTTGGCCGGCACTCCCGGAATCACCGTGCTCGGCTGCTCGCCCGTGGTCAGTACCAAGTCCGTGGGCGGGCCTGAGGGATCACCGGACTACTACAACGCGGTGGTCGAACTCCAGGTGGAACTCGGTCCCGAACAGACGCTCCGGGCGTGTCAGAAGATCGAGGACGAACACGGTCGTGAACGGCTGGTTCGTTGGGGGCCTCGCACCCTTGACCTGGACATCATTTGCTTCGAGGGAGTCGAACGGCAGGATCCGCAGCTCACCTTGCCCCACCCGCGGGCACATGAGCGCGCTTTCGTCCTGGTCCCGTGGGCCCGCCTGGATCCGGATGCTCGACTGGGCGGAGAATGGGTGCGGGAACTGGCCCGCAGGGCCCCCGACGTGGCGGGGCTGACCACCACGAATTTCACCGTGTGCGAGGATACGGAACGGAGTTGATTCGACCATGCGCTACTTGACCGTTCTGTCCCTCGTGGTCGTTGCCCTCGTCGCCGCGGTGGTGGGGTGGAGCATCAATCAGGCGCTCACGGGGCAGAGCCAGTCGATGCTGATCCTCCCGTGGGGGAGTTTGCTGGCGGAGGCGGCGGCGGCCGCCGTGTTGGTCTATCTTGGTCTGCGACTGCGCGCGTACCGGGATCCCGAGGGCGAGCGTCGGCGGCGTCGTCGAGCTCCCGCCGACCG
Source organism: Kocuria sp. (assembly GCF_030536815.1). GTDB lineage: Bacteria > Actinomycetota > Actinomycetes > Actinomycetales > Micrococcaceae > Kocuria > Kocuria gwangalliensis. The sequence continues at coordinate 4,332 of NZ_JAUNPE010000055.1, read as the reverse complement.
TAAGCCGTACGACCCCGTGTGGGGCGTGGGCACCGCTGCGGCGGCCCAGGCGGTGGCCTATTACGGGGCCCTGACGGCCGGTTGGCACGCGGGGATCGGCGTGGACCAGGTGATGTTGTTGGGAGCGCGCACGACCCAGGAACCTCTGTGGTTGTGCGTGGCGCAAGTAGTGGCCGGGGCGCTGCTGATGGTGGTCGGTTGGGTCGTCGAGAATTGGTGCAAGCTGCCTCCCGATGATCCCGACGCGGAGAAGGACACCCCGTACGGTGGGCGGCAAGATCCTTACACCGCCGGAGAGGGAGGCTATGCCCGACATCAATGACCTGGGCCCGCGGGGACTCGCGTGGAAACGCGTTTCACCCGACTACATCAAGGTGAGGCTCATTTCTGCGGCCATCAGCACCCTGATCTGGGTGCTGATCACCGGCGTCCCAATGATTCTGGCTCTGCTGTCGATCTGGGGCAGCCCGTCCGATCTTTGGCGGTGGTACCCGCCCGCCATTGTGTTGGTCTGGGGAATCATTGACCTGTGCCTGATTCCGCGCCGGGTCCGCGCCATTGGTTACGCGGAGCAGAACACCGAACTGTGGCTGCGCAAGGGCATCATTTTCCGCAGCGTCACGGTGGTCCCCTACGGACGCATGCAGTACGTGGACATCAAGACCGGGCCGCTGCTCAACGCCTTCGGGCTGGCGGACCTGACCCTTCACACGGCCGCCGCCAGTACGGACGCCAATCTGCCCGGTCTACCCCGCGCGGAGGCCGACCGGTTGCGCGAGGAGCTCACGCGTCGGGGAGAAGAGCTCATGGTGGGGCTGTGATGGGCGCCGCCAGGACGAACGACCCGGCCGGAACCAATGCGGTGCGGCCGTCTCCCGAGGGGCAATGGCTGCGTGTCCACCCGCTCACGCCGTACGTGCGCAGCTGGCTGCTGATCGTGGCCCTGGTGTGGGGCGTGGGAAATATTTTCCTGGACGACGTACTGGCCGCGGTGGTCTACGGCGACCCGTTGGACGTGGACTTCGCCGGAACGATTCAGCTGGTGGGGATCGGCCTGGTGGCCGCGGTGCTGTGCGGGGTGGTGGGCCTGGTCATCGGCCTGGGTGTTCTCTCGTGGTGGTTCACCCGCTACCAGATCACCTCGGAACACGTGCGGTTCCGCAACGGGGCGATCTTCCGCACCCAGCGACAAGCACGGCTGGATCGGGTGCAGGGCATCGATATCGAACGCAAGCTGCTTCCGCGCATCTTCGGCCTGGCCTCCCTGAAATTCGACGTGGCGGACGGCGGTAGCAGCGCCCTGGAACTGTCGTACCTGCGCCGCGATAAAGCACGGGAACTGCGTCATCAATTGCTCAGTGCCGTTCGTGAGGCCTCCCGGTCCGCTCCGGCGACTCAGGTGGGCTCCCGGGACGGCCACGGGTACGACGCCGCCCGCCCGGCGTTCGGTGGTCCCGCGCCGCGGGTCGATGCGCCCGCCCCGGCGCCGTGGGACCACTCGCCGCAGGCCCGGCAGTACCGCGCGCAATGCGCAGACCCGCACGACAACCGGGGGGTGAGCGCCGCGGAGGAACGTTCCCGCGAGGTGCGCGCCGCCGCGCGGCTGGGTCTGCTCTCGGACCAGGATGACCAGGATCAGCAGCGCCGCGTGTTCACCGTGCCCACGAGCCGCGTGTTATTGAGCCTGTTGCTCTCATGGAGCACCGTCTCGGCGGTGTTCTTCGCCGTGGTTGCCGTGGTGGTGTGGCAGTGGAACCCGGAGGCTCTGCGCGTCTTGATCCCCAGTTACCTGCCCGTGGTGGTCATGATTGTTTCGGGGCTCTACAACAGGCTGGAAAGCAGTTGGGGATTCACGCTCAGCCAGGTGCAGGTGGGTGTGCGAGTCCGCTCCGGTCTGCTCAACGAACGCTCCTCGACCATTCCGGTCGGTCGGGTGCAGGCGCTGCAGGTGTGCAAACCCGTGCTCTGGCGGGTCTTCGACGGCCACAGGGTCAAGGTGATCACCGCGGGCAAAGGCGGCCTGGATGACCTGGAGGGACTGCATTCGCTCGTGCTGCCCGTGGGCACCCCGGAGAACGTGGCGGACATCCTCGAGCTGGTACTGCCCCTTGCCGAGCCGCCCACGGAACTCGTGCGTGACGGGCTCAACGGGATCGACGGGGGCGCGAACTACACCACAAGCCCTCGACGGGCTCGGTGGCTGGACCCTCTGACCTGGCGGCGCACGGGATTTGCCATGGATGACGCGGTGTTGTCATTGCGGTGGGGGCGTCTCAACCGCAACGTGAGCGTGATTCCGCATCACAAGACCCAGTCACTCGGGCTGCAACAGGGCCCCATCGAGCGCCGCATGCGCATCGCCAGCATCCACGCCCATATGATTGCCGGGCCGGTGACCACCGTGGTGCATCACCTGGATGCACAACAGGCTCGGGACCTGATGGTTCGCCAGACGGATGCGGCACGCGCCGCCAGGGAACGCACCAATCAAGACAACGCACAGCGCTCACGCGAGGAGATCCAGTGAACGAGCCACAACAGCGCCCGGGACGATTGGGCGTGGGCATCATCAGCGCCGGAAAGGTCGGTTCCGTCCTGGGTGCGGCATTGCGCGCGGCGGGGCACGCCGTGGTGGGCGTGCATGCCCACTCCGAAACGAGCAGGGAACGGGCGGATGCCCTGCTCCCCGATGTTCCGGTGCTCGACGTGACCACCATCGTGGAACGCAGCGAGCTGGTGCTGCTGGCCGTGCCCGATGACCAACTGCCGGGCCTGGTGGACGGGCTCGGCAAGCTCGGCGCCTGGCAACAGGGACAACTGGTGGTGCACACCGCGGGTCGCTTCGGAACCGACGTTCTCGAACCGGTGCGCGCGGCCGGTGGCATCGGCCTGGCCATCCACCCGTCCATGACGTTCACCGGTCTCAGTCTGGACCTGCAGCGGCTCACGGACTGCAGCTTCGGGGTGACTGCGGCGGCACCCGTCCTACCCATTGCCCAGGCGCTCGTGGTGGAAATGGGTGCCGAACCCGTGGCGATCGCCGAGGCCGACCGGCCGCTCTACCACGCGGCTCTCGCTCACGGGTCCAACCACGTGATGACCCTCATGGGCCAATCCATGCAGCTACTGCATGAGATCGGTGTCGAAGAACCGGATCGGATGCTCGGCCCGCTGGTGCGAGCCACGGTCGACAACGCCCTGGCCTCCGGGGAGAACGCCCTGACCGGGCCGGTGGCCCGCGGAGACGTCACCACGGTGGCCGCCCACGTGGCCGCCTTGGCGGAACTTGCGGGACCGGACCGGGCGGCGTCGTCGGCGGGCCACGACCTGCTCGAAGGCTACCGGGCGCTGGGAAGGCTCACGGCGCAGCGGGCCGCGGCCTCCGAGCGGATCGACGAGACAACGTACCGCGCGGTGCTGGCCGCGCTCGATGGGAAGGACTTTCAATGACTCGACCCGTGGTGTGCACCACCGTGGCGGATCTGCGGGACGCGCTCGAGACGCGTGTGTCCCAGGGCGTGACCAGCGTGGGGCTGTTCCCCACCATGGGGGCGTTGCATGACGGGCACCTGCGCATTGCGCGGACGGCCCGGGACGAAAACGACCTGGTGGTGGTGTCGGTGTTCGTGAACCCGCTGCAGTTCGGCCCCGACGAGGACTTCGACAGCTACCCGCGGCACCTGGAACGGGACGTCTCCGCGCTCGCCGACTGCGGTGTGGACGTGGTCTTTGCCCCGAGCACCGAGCAAATGTACCCGGGCGGCGTGCCGGTGATCTCGGTGACCTCCGGGCGAGCGGGGTCGGTCCTTGAGGGAACCACCCGCCCCGGGCACTTCGACGGCGCCCTGACCGTGGTCAACAAACTCTTCATGATCGTCCAACCCGGCCCGGGCATCGCCTTCCGCGCGTACTTCGGGGAAAAGGACGCCCAGCAATTACTGCTCATCCAAAGAATGGTCCGTGATTTCAATCACCGCGTGCACATCCGCCCGGTGCCCATCGTTCGTTCCGGCGAGGGCCTCGCGCTGTCCTCCCGCAACCAGTACCTCACCGCCGACGACGCCGCCCACGCCTTGGTTCTCAACCGCACCTTGCGCGCCCTGGCGGCGGGTGAACTCACTCTGGAGCAGGCCCGGAACACCATCGACGGGGAACCAGGGGTGACACTCGATTACCTGGTGACCGTGGACCCCGATACGCTCGCGGAGACCCCCCCACGGGCGGGTGCCCTGGCGTTGGCTGCGGCATGGGTGGGTCCCACCCGCCTCATCGATAATATGAAGATTTGATCTGACCGCTATCCTGGAGAATTGTGACCGAGCAGCGAGATAA
>NZ_JAUNPE010000215.1 GCF_030536815.1 Kocuria sp. | reverse complement strand
GTCACGCCGCTCATGTTGTCTGCCCGTGCAGCCGTCTTGCTCCTCGGTGCAGGCGAGGGCTCCGGCGTTCACCTCGCGACGTCTCAAGCAGCACCCCGCAGCCAATGACAAGTGCCCAGCACTCCTGGACAACGCCTTGCGGATGTGAGCTGGCTAACAATGGGATAAACCTGTTGAAACCCGCATCGGAGGCTCACCGTGCAGCAACCTACTCGCCTCGCGAGGCGTCATCTGTCCACCACAGCCCTGGTATTCATGATCATCGCCGCGTCAGCGCCCTTGACCGTCCTCGCCGGCGGCGTGCCGACCAGTTTCGCGGTATCCGGTCTTCTGGGTGTGCCCGTGGGTTATCTGATCCTGGGACTCATCCTCGCCGTATTCGCCATTGGATACGGCGCCATGAGTGGGCATGTTCAGAACGCCGGAGCGTTTTACGCGTACGTGGCCGAAGGCCTGGGAAATAGACAAGGCATCGCCGCCGCCATCCTGGCATTGGTCTCCTACAACATGATGCAGGTTGGTCTGTATGGACTGTTCGGCTTCTCGTTGGCCACCTTGATCACTGGTCTGACCGGCATGACGGTTCCGTGGTGGCTCGCTGCGCTGGCCGGGTGGGTGATTGTCGGTGTTTTGGGTGTTAACAGCGTGGACCTCTCCGCCAAGGTACTGGGCATTTTGGTCGCGTTAGAGTTTCTCGTGGTGGGTGTGGTCTCCGTCCTGGCGCTCGTAGCCGCCCCGGAGGGAATCGGGTTGCAAACCCTTGACCCGCAGAACTTCTTCACTCCCGGAATCGGAGTGCTCCTGGCCTTTGGCATCGCGGCATTCATGGGGTTCGAATCGGGCGCCATTTACTCTGAGGAAACCAAGAACCCCCGGAAGACCGTGGCCCGAGCAACCTACATTGCAGTGGCCGTGATTGCCGTGTTCTACATGTTCTCGTCCTGGGCGTTCTCCGTGGGTGTCGGGGCCTCAAACATCGTGTCCTCATCTCAAGAACTCGGGCCGGACCTGGTGTTCGTGTGGCTCGCCGAACGCAGCACACTGCTCGCCGACGTCGCGAACGTCCTTTTCATCACGAGCTTGCTCGCTGCTCTGGTCGCCTTCCACAACGGCGCCGCCAGGTACTTCTTTGCACTGGGCCGTACCGGGGTGCTGCCAAAGAAACTCGGACTGACATCCGTCAGGACCGGAGCTCCGTTTGCCGGGTCCCTTGCCCAGTCCTGCGTGGCGATCATTGTGATTGTGGTTTTCGCCATAGCCGGAGCAGGTTCACCGCTGGGTGATCTGTTCCCGGTTCTGACCCTCTTCACCTGGCTGACCAATGCCGCAGCTTTCGGTTTGGTGTTCCTTCTGGCCATTACATCCATCGCGGTGGTGGCTTGGTTCTCCCGCCGTCACCACGGACATGGAGTAGGCACTCGTGTGGTGGCGCCGGTGATCTCAGCACTCGGGTTGCTCACCGTGGCCGCCCTCATCCTGGTCAACTTCGATCTCATGATCGGAGCGGAAGGCCCATCACCGCTGGTGGCCATCATGCCGGGCATCATCATTGGCTCGGGTGTGGTGGGACTGATCTGGGGTGAGGTCATCAGGCGACTCCGCCCGGACGTGTACCGGGCCATGCAGCACGAGGATCAGATCCCCGAATCGCAAGAACTTCCCGTGGTCACCACCCACCCTCATTCCTGATTCGATCAACAACCCATTCACCGGAGGAATTACCATGAGCAATCCCCATGTCGTAGTTGTCGGGGCCGGTTTCGCCGGCCTGGTCGCCGCTCGCGAACTGCAGATGGCCGGCGTAGACGTGGAAATCGTTGAAGCCCGGGAGCGTATCGGCGGACGAGCGTGGACTGAAGAACGCATGGGTCGCCCCCTCGAACTCGGTGCGACCTGGGTGCACTGGATGCAACCGCACGTGTGGTCCGAGATCACGCGGTACGACCAGAGCATCTACCCCAGCCCATTCTGTGATGACGCATATTGGGTCACGGGTGATTTGGTCAAACACGGTTCCGAGGCGGACCTCGAAGCGGCGATCGACCGCCCCATGCAAAAGATTTTTGAGGACTCTCGCGAGTTCTTCCCGTACCCCTACGAGCCACTGCACGTACTGGACGAAACCAGCGGCAGCACCCCGGAACTTCGCCGGCGGTTCCTGGCCGCGGATGAAGGCAGCGTTTTGGATTGCCTACGGGACGGCTCCTTCTCCCAGGAAGAGATCGATCTCTGCAACGCTTTCTGGGCCGCCGGGTACATCGGGGACCCGGAACTGGGGTCGCCGCTCATGGCCAAGCAGTGGGCTGCGCTGTCCGATCATCGGATGAGCCTCATGGAGGAACAAACACTTCGGTACAAACTCACGAACGGCATGCGGGGAATCTACGAGAACATCGCCGCCGACCTCAATTGCCCCATCAGGCTCAACACCCCGGTCGCGTCCATTGACCACCGGTCGGCCGGCGCCACGGTCACCCTGGAGAACGGCGAACGCATTTCCTGCGACGGCGTAATCGTCACGGTGCCCGTGGGTGCGCTGCCCACGATCGAATTCACTCCGGCGCTACCCGAAGGCATGCGCAACATCGTCGACAAGAAGTGGAACTCCACCGGATGCAAGATCTGGGTGAAGGTCAAGGGTCACCACAGCATCCTTGGCTACGCACCCACCCCCGCCAAAATGGCGATCTTGCGCAGCGAGTTCTTCATGGACGACGACACCACCATTTGCGTGGGATTCGGCCCCCACCACGACCTGGTGGATCTCAACGACCCGAAACACGGTCAGGAAATCATCAATCAATGGCGACCGGACTTGGAGGTCGTGGACTCCACCGGCCATGACTGGGTGGCGGACAAGTGGAGCGGTCAGGCTTGGGCCACACTGCGTTCGGGGCAGTTCACCAACGGGTGGCACCACTTCCGCGCTACCGATAGCCGGCTGCATTTCGCGGGGGCGGACTGGGCGCGGGGCTGGCGCGGCGTCGTCGTGGACGGCGCCATCGAAACTGGACTGAGCACGGCACGCAACATGATCAAGGAACTGAAAGTCTGAGCCCAGCCAACGGCTCCCGGCCGGGTTCGGGCTGAATACGTCAGGACCCGGCCAGAATGCGCCGCC
>NZ_JAUNPE010000054.1:1752-14462 GCF_030536815.1 Kocuria sp. | reverse complement strand
AAGATGTTGGCGAACGTGCGGTCCTCGGTGAGCGCGGTGTGCAAACCGGTCAGGGACATGTGCGGGGTACTCCTGGTGTGAACGGCGAAATCCCCACGGACGGTGAGGGACGCGCCCCAGCCTACTCGCCGCCACGGACACGCTCAGCTCGTACGCTGGAGACATGAACGCTCACGCAGAGGCACCGCTGACCGGCCGCACCGTGGCCATCACCGCGCACCGTCGCGCCGACGAGCAGGCCGGCGCCTTCGAACGCCAGGGGGCCCGCGTGGTGCACGCGCCGGCACTCAAATTGGTTCCCACGGACCAGGACGACGCCGTTCTGGCCGCCACCCGCGAGATTCTCGCCACCCGCCCGGACACCGTGGTGATCACCACGGGATATGGACTGAAACGTTGGCTGACCGTGGCCGAGACCGCGGGTCTGCACGAGGATCTCGTGCAGCTGTTACGCGACAGCGCCGTGTACGCCCGCGGGGCCAAGGCCAAGGGACAGTTGCAGTCCCAGGAGATCTCGTGCGAGTACGTCGGCCAGTCAGGACGCACCAGTGACCTCGTGGACACCTTGATTTCCCGGAGTGCGCGCGGGACCGTGGCCGTGCAGGTGCACGGCATCACCGATGCCGAACAGCTCGCGCGGCTGTCCGAGGCAGGCTTCCGTGTCCTGACCGTGGCCCCGTACGAATGGGCGTCCGCGGATGAGGGCTCGCGTTTGGCGGATCTGACCCGCTCGATTGCCGCCGGAGAGGTGGACTATGTGACGTTCACCGCTGCACCGGCCGTGGACGCGCTGTTCGACGCCGCCCGCACCGCCGGGACGTACGAATCGCTGTTGGGTGCGCTGAGGGGTGGTCGGTGCACCGCGGTGGCCATCGGCCCGGTGTGCGTTCAGCCGTTGGAAGAGGCCGATGTTCTGGCCGTGGTGCCCGAGCGCTTCCGCCTGGGTGCCATGGTGCGTGCGGTGTGCGATCACGCCCGCGCGGATTAGTCGTAGGACACGGTCGCTACTGGGCAGAACGTGTATGAGGCCCGGTCATGCCCGGGGTTGCGGTCTGTCGTGCTCGGTTCTGCGCAGAAAAGTCTCCGGCCCGACTATGGACGAATGGCTTGTTCGTAGTGCTCGATCACGAGCTCGGTGAGTTCGGGCGGCGTGGGTGCGTTGGTCAGCAGCAGGGGCGCAGCCGTGATGTCGGCGCCGGCTTTCATGGTCTTGTTGTGGAAGAACCCCGGGGCCAGAAGATAGGTGGCCACCAGGACCCGGCCGTTCTTACCCCCTCGGTCACTCACCGAACGGCTGGTCGAGTTCTTCGCTGACTCGCGAGCCTCCGCGACCGCGTCGTGAACCGTGGGTTCCGCCGCTGAAAGGAAGGCTGTTCGCACGGGAACGCCTAGTTCGTGTGCAAGGTGGTCAGCGGTGACGCGGCAGTCCCGCACCGCATCCGGTTCGGAGGATCCGGCGGCGGCCATGATCACGGTGTCGTCCTCGGTGATCGGCTCTGCGCCGTGTTCTCGCAAGGCCTCGTTCACACGCCGGGCCATGATCACGGACAGCCGCGGATCCGGACCGAGGGCCGCAGCCACTCGGTGTTGCGGATTCCCCTTGATGGCCCGGGCCATATCCACGTACACGTGGTAACCGGCCGACAGTAGCAGCGGGACGATCACGGCGGGCTGGTCGGCCAGCTCGCGGGTGCGGTTCGTCAAGCTCGGTTCCTGGACGTCGACCCAGGTGTCGATCACGCGAACCGGTTCGAGTTCCGCGCGGACCTCCGCGACAAGGTGCGCCACGGCGGCTTGTCCGGAGGCGTTTCCCGTGCCGTGGGAGCAGGCCAGCAGAACGGGCCGGCCCGCGCCCGCGGCCGGCACCCCGCCGTCGGACGGTGCGCTGGGTCCGCAGCTGATTGTCATGGCCGCGCCACCCGTCCGGGACCCGGTACGTTCGGACCCGGCGGGGCACCGTGGGTGAGCGCATGCACGACCGGGCCGATCACCGTGACGGCGGGCGAGGCGCAGCCGGCGGCGGCGGTGTCCACCACAGCGGTGGCGAGTGTGGTGACCGTGCTGCGCCCGTCGGGGCTGAAACCCTTCTCCAGGACGGCCAAGGGGGTGTCACCGGCCAGTCCGTGCCGCGTCAGTCCGCTGACCGTCTGGGGCAGGGTGGCCACACCCATGAGGAGCACAATGGTCGCCCCGGAGCGGGACAGTCCCGCGAGGTGCTCCAACTCCCGCTCGTCCAGGGGGTCGTGTCCCGAGACCACGGTGAAGGATCGGCTGAGTTCACGGAAGGTCACCGGGATTCCGGCGTGCTCCGGCACGGCAACCGCGGAGGTGATGCCGGGGATCACGTGGACATCCACCCCCGCCTCTCGGCAGGCCAACAGCTCTTCTCCCCCGCGTCCAAAGACGAACGGGTCACCGCCCTTGAAACGAACCACCGTCTGACCCGCGAGCGCGGCCTGGATCATCCGGGCCTGGATCTCGGACTGCGGAACGGGGTGGTGGCCGGGACGTTTACCCACCGGAACCACACGCACACCCGGGGCCAGGTCCTCGGTGACCTCCGGGGCCAACCGGTCCGCGAAAATCACGTCCGCGTGCGCCAACGCACCAAGCCCCGCCGCGGTGATGAGCCCCGGGTCGCCGGGACCACCGCCCACCAAGGTGATACTGCCGCCGATGGTATCCGCGACCCGCTCGACGGCCACCGGCAACGCTGCGCCGGCGGCCGCGAGGGCGCGGCGCCACGCGACGTCGGCGCCGGTGTCGGTGTCGGCATTGGTGTCGGACAGTGTGTTCACCTCAGCCGCGGGGAGCGCCACGACCGCGAAGCCCACTCCCCGCAGCGACTGTTCCGACAGTTCCTCCGGACGGTCGAATTCCACCACTCCGGCCGCGGCGCGCTGGTACGTGCCGCGCAGCCGCTGCGTCAGTGGGCGAGGTCCCAAAAGGGCCACCGTCGCATAGCCGAGGTCGACGTTGGCGTGCATGAACTCTCCCGGGATTCAAAGCGTGACCCCGGGGACCCGGGGCGGTTCGCAGTCGATGCTATCGGTGGGAGCCGTCGTTGCCCGAGGCCACGCGGTCCGTGGCGATGAGCATTACCTCGCGTGACGATCCGCGCTCAACAATGCATGCGCTCGGCGCGCCCCACGCTACGATCCGCCGCGCGTTGACGGTTGACCAGCCAACGCGAACCGCCGGGCAGGCTCGCGATCGCGGACTTGACGCGCACACGGCGCTGCATGGGCAGCATCTCAGCGGCGCGCTTCAGGTGATCCGTGGCGTCCTCCCCGCGACCCTCGTGCAGTGCCTGCTCAGCCTCCGACGCCGCGGGCGGAGACCCGTTGTTGAGTCGCCGCAGCACTTTGGCCCGTTCCTCGGTGCTGAGTTTGTCGCCGAATCGACGCAGGGTCTTGCGCAGGGCAAGCTCTTCACCGGCAGTCACACCATCTCGTTGCTTATGCATGGATTCGCCGGTCCACGACATGATGCGGGTGACCTGCTTGACGCGGTCGAGACGCCACCCGGAATAAATGGCCCGCAGCCACAACTCCCAGACCTCCACGTTGACCTGCTCCGGGTCGAAGACCCCCACCTCCGGGAAAAAATACCGGGGAAACAAGCCGTGCAGACTTCCGAAGTTGTAGTCCAGGATCACGGACCGCTGCCGCCGGGGGCGCGGCATCTTCTCCCGGTGCTGCAATTGTCCGGTGGTGATCCCACCCGTGGTGCACCGGAAAGCATTGGCGTACACCACCGTCCGGGAGCCACTCTCACTCGTGGCCACGTCCTCGTAGCGCGCCAGGAGAGTAGCGAGGTGGTGCGGTAGCAGGGTGTCCTCCGCATCCACGAAGGTGATGAAATCCCCCCTCACCGCCCCCAAAGCCGTGTTGCGCGCGGCGGCGCAGCCCGCGTTCTCCTGCCGCAACACCCGGATCTCGCGGCCCGGCCTGCTCAGCGCCCCATAGCCCTCCAGCACCCGCGACGTGTTGTCCGTGGAGCCGTCATCCACGATGACCACTTCGATGTTGCGATGGGTCTGTCGCAGCACGCTGCTGATGGCCTGCCCCACCACGTCCTGGCCGTTGCACACCGCAATCACCACGCTGATGAGCGGTTGTTCGAGTTCAATGCCCGTGTAATTGCCCACGTGGTTCCCCTTGAATTCATGGGCACGCTCTCCCCTGCGTGCCTCCCGTCCAGTCTAGGAACACACGCCGGATGTTGACCCCCGGAGATGCGTCCCCTCATCGGGCCACGAATCCGGGAAATCCAGCGTTCCATTGGGGAGACCGGGCGATTGAAATTGCCTGCTCCGCAGTGAGCGGACAGCGCCGTTGCGATTGCTCTCAGCTGTTCGCACCCAACATGGGCCTAGGATGGTTGCGCTGGCCACAACGCGTTTTGCGTACATCGACTTCAAGGAGAACCATGCCTGTCAACGCCTCCACCACCATCAAGGCCCCGCTGGACACCGTGCTCAACACCTTTGTGGACGAGGCATTCGTCCGCCACGTGAGCGACCGCGCGGGTACAAAGTTGGAGTCCTTCGAGGTTTCCGGTGACACCAACACGGCATTCACCGTGACCACCGTGCGCACCATGTCCGCGGACAAGCTCCCCGATGTTGTCCAGAAGTTCGTCAAGGGCGCCATCAAGCTCAACCAGGTGGACACCTACGACGCTCCGGCCGCTGACGGTTCCCGCAACGCCCGCACCGAGATCAAGGCACACGGGCTGCCCGTGGGAGCCAATGCCACTCAGACCCTCACGTCCACCAACGACGAGACGCTGGTCGAAGTGACCGGTGACGTGGTTGCCAACATCCCCCTGGTCGGCAAGAAAATCGCCGCCGCCGCCGAGCCCTACATCGGCAAGGCCCTGACCCTGCAGGCCCGGGCCGCCGAGTCCTGGATCGCCAAGAACTAATCATTCACGCACCGCGTGATCACCGGGGGGCACTTTCGCGGCCCCCCGGTTTTTAGTCCGCAAACCGATATGATTGCCCGAGATACCGGCAGACCGAATGGAGTTTGGCATTGAATGTGGCCGTGAACAATCCGTCACACGCGAGCAAGCTGGGGTCCTACCTCCGGCAGGACACCACGGGCGGCCTGTTGCTGCTGATCGCCATGGTCGCCGCTCTGGTCTTTGCCAACTCGCCGCTGGGCGATTTCTACTTCGGAGTGCGTGACGCACATGTGGGCATCGGAGTTCCCGGATTCGACCACACGGTGGGTGAATGGGCCGCCGATGGTCTGCTGGCGGTGTTCTTCTTCCTCACGGGTCTGGAACTCAAGACCGAATTCGTCAATGGCGAGCTGCGCAACATTCGCAAGGCCATGCTGCCCGTGGTTGCGGCCGTGGGCGGCGTGATCATGCCCGCGTTGATCTACCTGGGCATCAACATCGCGGCGGGAGCAGAGGACACGGCCATGCACGGCTGGGCCATTCCCACCGCCACGGACATCGCCTTCGCCGTGTCCGTCCTGGCGGTCGTGGGTTCGGCCCTGCCCACCGCCATGCGCACCTTCCTGCTGACCCTGGCCGTGGTCGACGATTTGATCGCGATCATCATCATTGCCTTCGTGTACACGGAATCCGTGCGCGTCCTCTTCCTGGGCGGCGCGGCCGTGTTGCTCGTGATCTTCTGGGTCCTCACACATAAGTACGCCAACTGGTTCATGGCCAAGCACTGGGCCGCCTGGGTGATTCTGTTGCCCCTTGGAGTGGCCACGTGGTGGTTCGTCTACGAAGCCGGCGTGCACGCCACCATTGCCGGTGTGCTGCTGGGCTTCATGGTGCCCGTCATGAAGACCACACCCCGCGTCATTCGTCATGAGGACCCCGAGATGGGTCTGGCCCCGGCACTCGAGCACCGTTTCCGCCCGCTGTCCAACGGCCTGGTCATCCCCATTTTCGCGTTCTTCTCCGCCGGCGTTGCCGTGGGTGGCATCGACGGCATCAAGTCCGCAGCCACAGATCCCGTGGCCCTGGGTATCGTGGCGGGTCTGCTGATCGGTAAGCCCGTGGGGATTTTCGGCGCGGCCTGGCTCATGGACCGGTTCAGTCCGGCGGTCAAGGACAAGGACTACACCTGGACCGACATGTTCGGCATGTCCTTCGTGGCCGGTATCGGCTTCACGGTGTCCCTGCTCGTGGCCGAGCTGAGCTTCGGCACCGGCAGTCCCCACAACGACCACGCCAAGGTGGGAATCCTGTTCGGCTCCATGTTGGCCGCCGTCATTGGGGGCACCATGCTGCTAACCCGCAACGCCAAGTACAAGAAGGTCCGAGCCCACGGCGTGGACCCGGACGTCTACGACAACTAAACGGTCTTCGACGCCGCCTGGTTCACGGCATCCTCGACGGCCACCCAGCTGAGCATCGCGCACTTCACGCGCGCCACGAACTTGGACACCCCCGCAAAGGCAGCGGCGTCGCCCAGGATCTCTTCATCCGGAGTCACCCGGCCTCGCGAACGCAGCATGTCGCGGAAGTGTTCGATCATCGTGTCGAGCTCGGGCAGGCTCATTCCCGGCGCCGTTTCCGCCAACACCGACGCCGCCGCCATGGAAATCGAGCAGCCTTCGCCGTTCCATTCCACGGCCTCCACCGTGGGGGCCTCCCCTGCGGTCACGGTCACGCGCACGGTGATTTCGTCACCGCACGTGGGGTTGTACTGGTGCGAGACCCCGCTGCGCTCACCGGCCGATGAGACGTCCTGACTCGTCTCACCACTGCGCTTGTGCGAATGCTCCAAAATAATGCTTTGGTACAGCTGGTCCAGTTCAGCGCTCATGCGCCCTCCGCCCGGAAGTAGCCGCGAACTCGCGAGAGCTCGTCGAGGAAGTGATCGACGTCGTCGGTGGTGTTGTACACATACGTGCTTGCACGCGTGCTGGCCGTGAGGCCCAATTCACGATGGAGCGGCTGAGCGCAATGGTGACCCACGCGCACGGCAATTCCCGCAACGTCCAACAGCTGACCCACATCATGGGCGTGAACCCCGGCCACGTCGATGCTGACCAGGCCCACGCGCTCCACCCCGGGTTCGGGACCGAGGAGACGAACGCCGTCGATCTCCGTGACGCCGCGTGCCAATCGGCGGCCGAGCTCGGCCTCCCACGCCTCGATCCGGTCCATGCCGATCGTCTGTAGGTATCGCACGGCCTCCGCCCAGGCGACGGCCTGGCTGATGCGCTGGGTACCGGCCTCGAAGCGGACGGGCGAATCCAAGTATTGAGCGTGCTCGGTGGTGACCTTGGTGATCATGGAGCCGCCGGTGAGGAACGTGGGCAGCTCATTGAGCAACTCGCGGCGACCGTAGAGCCCGCCGATACCCGTGGGGCCCAGCATCTTGTGCGCGGAGAACACGGCGAAGTCCACGTCGAGCGCGGGAAAATCTACGGGCATGTGCGGCACCGATTGGCACGCATCGAGAACCGTGAGTGCGCCGACCTTCCGGGCCTCCCCCACGATGGCCGGCACATCCGTGATTGCACCGGTCACGTTGGACACGTGCGTGAACGCCACGAGCTTGGTGCGCTCCGAGAGTGTGTTGGCAACTGCCTGCGGCGTGATCAGACCGCGCTCGTCCACGGGGACCACGCGCAGGCTCGCACCCGTGCGGGCTGCCAGTTCCTGCCACGGGATCAAATTGGCGTGGTGCTCAGCCTGGGTCGTGACGATCTCATCACCGGGCCCCACTCGGAACCGCTCCGCGTTCTCGGAACCATTGGAACCCGCGGCCGCGTTGGACATCGCGTAGCTCAGCAGGTTCAGTCCCTCGGTGGCGTTGGAGGTCCACACCAGTGAAGAGGGGTCGGCGCCCACGAAGCGCGCGACCGTGGCCCGTGCGTCCTCAAAGAAATCCGTGGCCTCGACGGCCAGCGTGTGGGCGCCGCGGTGGACTGCTGCGCGATGGTGCAGGGTGAAGTCACGTTCCGCGTCAGCGACCGCCAGGGGCACCTGGGAGGTGGCACCGGTGTCGAGGTAGACCAGCGGATGACCCGCCACCTGCGATTCGGTGAGCAGCGGGAAATCCTGCTTCAGCTGCAGGACCTGCTCGTTGTCCAGGGGGGTTGTGGTCATGACTCCTACTTACGAGCTCTCGCTCATTGACGAACGCTGCGGCCGTCTCCACCGTAGTCCGGTGCGAGCACGGTGACGAATGGTGGTTACGCAGTGTTGAGCCCGCGGCCGCTACGGACCGGGTCGGCGGCGTCACCGGCCGGTGTGTGCTGGACGGAGGACCCGGTCAGCTGTCAGGACAACTTGGCGTGGAAGTACTGTTGGGTGTCGGTCAGCCCCTTAGCGCTCAGCATTTCCACGGCGTCTGCGGCATCGCCGATCACCAGCGGCAGTTCCTTGGCTTCGGCTCCGGAAAATCGCTTGAGCACATAATCAGCGGTATCCATGCGACCCGGGGGCCGACCCACGCCCACGCGAACCCGGATGTAGTCCTTGGTGCCCAGTGCTTTGGTGATGTCGCGCAGCCCGTTATGGCCGCCCTCTCCCCCGCCGCGTTTGAGCTTGATCACGCCGAACGGGAGGTCGATCTCGTCGTGGACGACCACCAGGTTCTCGAGGCCCAGATCGTAGTACTTGAGCAGTGCGGACACCGGGCCACCGGAGGTGTTCATATAACTCACGGGCTGGGCCAGGACCAGCCGGGGAGCGCCAGGGCTCATCCGGGTTTCCGCCACCGTCGCGCGGGCCTTATGGGCGGACAACGTGGCCCCCGCGCGGTGAGCCAGTTCGGCCAACACCATGGCACCCGCGTTGTGCCGTGTTCCCGCATAACGGTCACCGGGGTTACCCAACCCCACCACCAACGTGCGATCAGCCACGTCAGGCCTCCTTCGGTTCGGTGCAGCACCCCTGCGCTGCGCTCATCTGTCGTGACACGGAGTGCGTCGTCTTGACGGTACGCTCCCGGAAGCCTCGCTCACGAAAATACGGCGGCAGGCACCCGTGGGTACCTACCGCCGCGTTCCAACACTTCGCCACGCCGCTCAGCAAGTCCGCGGCGCGAGGGAAGTACTTACTCTGCGTCCTCGGTGGAAGCCTCGTCAGCGGTTTCCTCACCCGCGGCGCTCTCGTCGCCTTCCTCGGGCTCCTCGCCCAGATCCTGCTGGACCGGCTCGGACACGTTGATCACGAGCAGATCCTCTTCAGAGACCAGGGTCACGCCACCGGGCAGCGTGATGTCCTTGGCGTAGACGTGCTCGCCGGGCTCGAGGCCCTCGATGTCGACCACAACGGACTGGGGCACCTTCAGTGCGTCGGCCTCGATCACCAGAACGTTTTCTTCCACGTTGTGCACAGCGGTGGGGGCGACCTCACCCTCGACGTGAACGGGGATCTCAACCTCCACGCGCTCGCCGCGACGAACGGTCAGCAGGTCGATGTGCAGGATTTCGGGGCGAACGGCGTGACGCTGAACTTCCTTGATCATGGCCAAGTGACCCTCACCGTCAACGTTGATCTCCAGAACGGCGTTGGGGTTACGAGAAGCCAGCATCATATCGTGGCCCGGCAGGATCACGTGCAGCGGCTCGGCGCCGTGGCCGTAAATCACTGCGGGGATCTGGTTGTTCTGACGCACGCGGCGGGCATAACCCTTACCGAATTCGGTCCGCAGGGTACCGGGGATGTTGATGATATCCACCATGGTGGAACTCCTTTGATCGTGGGGTATCGGTTTCGTCACCACACTGACCGTCCAAAAGGCGCTCGCACCATTCGTTGAACCGGTCAGCAAACCGACGTGGTGCGGCACCGCATGGTCTCCCGTTCCCGAAAGAACCGGGGAGTTCACGATCCCACCAGCCGTCGTCGATAACGGGGCAGCAAAATATGCCGCCCCCTCGCCTTGGCAACCTCCACAGAATAGCACGTAGTGCCATGCCCGTGGCCGGATTCCAGTTCGTCCCCCGTTGTGCACCCATTGGTCCTAAACAGAAGGTTTCTGGGCGCATTTCGCGCTAGTGTGGAGAATGTGAATCTCGGGGGAGATTCCACAGTGTGGCCGCCTCACATCACGGCCACGCCGACGCCGTGCGGGTCATCACGCACTCCCGTCGATCGTTTTCAGGGGGAGGGAGCAACGATCATGTTCAAGGAGCCAATGGTGCGCCACACGCAAACGTTGTGGCGTGAGAGATACCAGCAGACTCTTCGAATATCCGATGCCTTGGGTTTGGCCGTCGCGTTGGCGCTGAGCCAATTGATTCGTTTCGGCTCGGGGGACGGGTTTCTCGCACTCGGGTTGATTCCCGTTCCGTACTGGCTGGTCGGTGTCATTCTCGGATTCGCGTGGTGGACGTGGTTGGAGTTGCGCGGCACGCGAGGGGTTCGACTGATCGGTAACGGTGTTGAGGAGACCAAACAGGTGGTCACCTCCACACTGGTTCTTTTCGGGACCATTGCCATCGTGTCCTACGCCTTGGACATTCCCACGGCCCGCGGCTACGTGCTCATCGCTCTCCCGCTCGGTCTTCTCACGCTGATCAGCGGCAGGTTACTGGCCCGGCACAGTTTGATGCAACGGCGTTCCAGGGGTCACGCCATGTCCCGCACCTTGGTTATCGGCCGCTTCCCCGGCGCGGTGGAGATGGTCGGTGAATTGCAACGGCGTCCGCACGCGGGCTTGAAACCGGTGGCCGTCTACATGCCGCCGTCACGGCGGGAGATGCCCGAGGAACTCGCGCACGTGGAACTGCCGGTCAATACGTTGGATCCAGGAGTCTGCCCCAGCGTGGCCGGCATCGTGCACGCGTGCTGCGAGAACCGCATTGAAACCCTGGTCATGACCGCCTCCGTTCCGTTGAGCACGCGCGAGATCCGTCACCTGGGTTGGGCTCTTGCCGATGAGCACATTCGTCTGGTCATGAACACCGGGCTGACCGACATCGCCGGCCCGCGCATTCACACCCAGCAGTTGGCCGGGCTGCCCCTCATCCACGTGGCGACCCCGCGCTTCACCCGCTCCAAGAAAATGATCAAACGTGGCATCGACATCGCCGGTGCCTCCTGCGCGCTGATCCTGCTCTCTCCGGTACTGCTGGTTCTGGGCGCGATCGTCAAACTGCACGACGGAGGCCCCGCCTTCTTCGCGCAGGAGCGCGTGGGTATTGACGGCACCCGCTTCAAGATGCTCAAGTTCCGCTCCATGTACACGGATGCCGAGGAACGCAAGGCGGCACTGCTGGCCGCCAATGAATCGGAAGGCGGCGTGCTCTTCAAGATGAAGGACGATCCTCGCGTCACACGCCCCGGCAAATGGATGCGCCGCTACAGCTTGGACGAACTCCCGCAGTTCTTGAACGTCCTGGGCGGTTCCATGTCACTGGTCGGCCCCCGCCCACCCCTGGCGTCCGAGGTGGAACAGTACGAAAAACACGTGTACCGCCGCTTGCGTGTCCGTCCGGGCATCACGGGTCTCTGGCAGGTCTCCGGACGCTCCGACCTGGACTGGGAGCAGTCGGTGCGGTTGGACCTCTACTACGTGGAGAACTGGTCCCCGGTACAAGACATGATTATTTTATTGCGCACCTTCAAGGCGGTTTTCGCCTCGGACGGCGCCTACTGACCCTGCCCGTACGGGTCACCACCAGCTCGGGAATTGCCCTTCATCGCGATAACGCGGTGGAGGGCAATGTCAGTCCTGCCCACGGGTACCAACGATGTGCGATACGAAAAATTTGCGCTGTCGAAATCGTTCCGTGATTGACGCGGAGATTTGATCCTGTGAAATCCGTGAAAATTGTTTAGAATCCTAATGCCCCCCGTGAATTGCGCACCCCCCGCGCATCTCTCCCCCCCTTAGTTAGGTCATACGTGTGATCCCCCCTCGCAAAATCACCCTGCCCGCTGCCGTCACGGCAGCCGTCCTGGCATTCACCTCATTCGTCCCGGCGGTCGCCGCTGAAACACCCAAGGAAAATCTCGACCCCGATCGCGGCAACGTCGTTTCGGTGGAAACCGAAGAACTCGACACCGTGGTCGAGGATCCCCAGTTGCCCAGCGCACCTCCCAAGACCGGCGACAAGAACCCCGGCGCCACCATGGGTCAGCGCATGAAGTCCATGGACGAAACCACGAATCTGTCCGCCGAGTCCGAGGCCGAGCTGGCACAGGTCGAGAAGGAACTGGACATGCAACCCGCCCCGGCGGCCTCGGCCTCCCTGGGTGCGGTGACCCCGAAGACCACCGCGTCCCCGCAGGCAGATCCCTCCAGCACGCAACACGTGGGCCCCGCCGGATCCATGTCGCTCATGATCCAGGCCAACACGTGGCGCCCGGCGGGCATTGCCGGTATGGATGTCTCGGGTTGGCAGCCCACCGTGAACTGGAGCGCCGAGTACTCCAAGGGAGCGCGTTTCGCCTACGTGAAAGCCACGGAGGGAACCGGCTACACGTCCCCCTCATTCGCCTCCCAGTACCGCGGTTCGTACACCGTGGGCATGATCCGCGGTGCCTACCATTTCGCCCTGCCCAGTGTGTCCTCCGGCGCCGCCCAGGCCGACTACTTCGTGAACAACGGCGGCGGCTGGTCCGCGGACGGCAAGACCCTTCCCGGCCTGCTGGACATCGAGTACAACCCCTATTCGAGCTTGGGCAACACCTGCTACAACATGTCCCAGCCGCAAATGAACTCGTGGATCAAGTCTTTCTCGGACCGCTACAAGCAGCGCACCGGCCGC
>NZ_JAUNPE010000054.1:0-1652 GCF_030536815.1 Kocuria sp. | reverse complement strand
CCGAGCACCAATGCGGTGAACCAGTCTTACTCGGTGAGCGGCGGTATCGGTTCCATTTACCGCGCCACCGGCGGTGCCGCCAAGTGGGGCCAGGCCGTGACCCCGGAGCGCGCTGCCGCTTCGGGTGGTCGCTACCAGGAGTTCGTGCGCAACGGCGTGAAGGCCACCGCGTACTGGCACCCGCGTACCGGTGCCCACATGGTGCGCAACACCTCGAGCATCGGCAACAAGTTCGTGCAGACCGGTCGCGAGCGCGGACTGGGCTTCCCGTCCACGGAAGAGCGCTCCATCTCCGGCGGTGCCTACCAGAGCTTCACCACGGCCACCGGCCGCACCCACAAGGTCATGTGGACACCGTCCACCGGTTCCAACACCATCAAGGAGTATGGGGCCATCGGTAAGTTCTGGAGCAAGCGCGGTCATGAGCGCGGCTACGGGTTCCCCGTGACCGACGAGTACCGCGTGGGCAACCAAGTGCACCAGCGCTTCTCCAAGGGCTACACCGTGCGCTGGTCCTCCGCGACCAACCACGTGTGGGTCACCCGCTAAGGGTTCCACCCGCCAGACATGAAAAAGCCACCCGCCGGATTCCGGCGGGTGGCTTTTTCATGTCACGGTTCAGGGGAACCGGACGCGGATCATGCGGGTCAGGACCGGCCGTTGAACAGGCTGGTCACCGAGCCGTCCTCGAAGACTTCCTGGATGGCACGCGCGATCAACGGTGCGATCGAGATGACCTCGAGGTTCTCGAACTGGTGCTCCTTCGGAACCGGCAGGGTGTCGGTGACGACAACCTTCATGGCACCGCAGTTGGCCAGTCGCTCCACGGCGGGGTCCGAGAACACCGCATGAGTGGCGGCAATGATGACATCCTTGGCGCCGTTGTCCCGCAGCACGCGGACAGCGCCGGTGATGGTTCCGCCGGTGTCGATCATGTCGTCGATGAGCACGCAGGTGCGGCCCTCGATGTCACCCACGACCTGCTTGGACTCGGCCTGGTTGGGAACGCTGATGTCGCGTGTCTTGTGCACGAATGCCAACGGTGCACCGCCCAGACGCTCGGCCCACTGCTCGGCCACGCGCACCCGGCCGGTGTCCGGGGACACCACGGTCACGTTGGACTCGTCCACCACGGAGCGCACGTAGTCGCTCAGCAGCGGGATGGCCATGAGGTGGTCCACAGGACCGTCGAAGAAGCCCTGGATCTGCGCGGTGTGCAGATCCACGGACATCACACGGTCAGCCCCGGCGGTCTTGTACAGGTCCGCGAGCAGGCGCGCGGAGATGGGCTCACGACCGCGGTGCTTCTTGTCCTGACGGGCGTACGGGTAGAACGGGCTGACCACGGTGATGGACTTGGCCGACGCCCGCTTGAGCGAGTCCAGCATGATCAACTGTTCCATGATCCACTGGTTGATGGGTGCCGGGTGCGCCTGGATGAGGAACGCGTCAGCACCACGCACCGATTCGCCGAATCGCACATACGTCTCGCCATTGGCGAAGTCGTACGCGTCGGTGGGGACCAGCTCGGTTCCCAACTCACGTGCGATGTCCTGTGCCAGCTGCGGATGAGCACGACCCGAGAGCAGAACCATGCGGTTCGACCCCGCATTCGTAATTCCGGTCATGTGAACTCGCTTTCCTCGAAATGC
>NZ_JAUNPE010000053.1 GCF_030536815.1 Kocuria sp. | reverse complement strand
CGCGGCAGGTAGAACATGAAGGTCTGTTCGAACTCGAACTTGATCCGGTCGTTGGCTTCCTTGTGAAGCTTCTGGATGATCGGATCCAGGTGACCCATTTCCGTGGCGCCGCCGAGATCGTCGTCCCAGTTGGCCGACCACTCGACCTTGGTGTCCTCGCCCGTGATCAAGGACTTGGGCCGGGCCACCGGGAAGTCGTCACCGGCCGGGGCGCTGACCAGATTCTCGTAGTCGTAGGTCCAGGGCTCGTAGTAGTCCTTCAACTCCGGCTGCACCGGAGACGCGAACAACTGCGCGAGCTTCTTGAGCTTGCCACCGGACTTCAACTTGAGGTTGCCCCGCTTGTTGAGTTCCCAACCACCCTTCCAGGTTTCCTGGTCCTCATAACGGCGCGGATATCCCTGACCCGGGCGGGTCTCCACGTTGTTGAACCACACGTACTCGGTACCGGCACGGTTGGTCCATGCTTGTTTACACGTCACCGAACAGGTGTGACACCCGATGCACTTGTCGAGAGTCATCACCATGGCGACCTGAGCCATGACACGCATCAGTACTGAACCTCCTGCGAGCGTTTGCGGACAACGGAGACGATGTCTCGCTGATTTCCGGTGGGGCCCATGTAGTTGAAGGCCCAGGACAGATGGGCGTAGCCGCCGATCATGTGGGTGGGTTTCACCAGGATGCGCGTGACGGAGTTGTGGATACCGCCGCGTTTGCCCGTGATCTCGGACTTGGGAACGTCAATGGTGCGCTCCTGGGCGTGGTGTACGTACACCACGCCCTCGGGCATGCGGTGGGAGACCACCGCGCGTCCGACGAATACACCGTTGGTGTTCACGCACTCGACCCAGTCGTTGTCGGAGACCTCGATGGCCGTGGCGTCCTGGGGGGACATCCACACCGAGGTGCCACCGCGGGACAGCGACAACATGAACAAGTTGTCCTGGTACTCCGAGTGGATCGACCACTTGTTGTGCGGGGTCAGGTAGCGCACCGCAATGGACAGCTCACCCTTGTCGCCGAGCTTGGGTTCACCGAACAAGCGGTGCATGTCCAGCGGCGGACGGTAGGTGGGCAACATTTCGCCCATGTCCTTGAGCCAATCGTGGTCCAGGAAGAAGTGCATGCGCCCGCTCAGCGTGTGGAACGGTTTGAGCCGTTCGATGTTCACCGTGAACGGTGCGTAGCGGCGGCCGCCGGTCTCCGACCCCGACCACTCCGGTGAGGTGATCACCGGAACCGGTGCCTGCTGGGTGTCCTTGAACGTGATGCGCTTTTCCTCCGAGCCGCGCGCCAGATCCGACAGTTCCTTACCCACACGCTTCTCAAGCGTCTCGAAGCCCTGCGTGGCCAGCTCACCGTTGGTCGTACCGGAGAGCATCAGGATGGCCTCCGCCATGCGCTGATCGGTGTCCAGCGCGGGGCGACCCTCGGCGGCACCGGAATCGAAGACCCCGTGCAAGCGACCCAACTGGTCCACCTGGTGCTTGACGTCGAACGTCACGTTCTTGGTGGTCAGCCCCAGTTCGTCCGCCAGGGGCCCGAGCGCCACGAACTTGTCGCCGATGGCCGTATAGTCCCGTTCCACGATCTTCAGGTTGGGCAGGTTCTTGCCCGGAATCGCGGGAAGGTCCGTACCCTTCCACTCCGGTGCGTGACCGCCCGGCTGGGCGATTTCTCCCGGGGTGTCGTGGGTGAGCGCGGTGGCCACCACGTCCTTGCGCACGCCCAGGTGATCGCGGGACTGCCGTGCGACCTCGTCGGCCAGCAACTGGAACAGTTTCCAGTCGGTCTTGGCCTCCCACGGCGGGGCGATCGCCGGGGTGAATGCATGCACGAACGGATGCATGTCCGTGGACGAGAGGTCGTACTTCTCGTACCAGGTGGCCGCGGGGAAGACCACATCGGAGAGCAGCGTGGACGAGGTCATGCGGAAGTCCGCCGAGATCAGCAGGTCCAGCTTTCCTTCCGGTGCTTTCTCGTGCCAGCGCACATCACGTGGTTTGGCGGAGCGGTGGTCCTCGCCCTGCACACTGTTGTGGGTGCCCAGCAAGTGTTTGAGGAAGTACTCCTCGCCCTTGGCCGAGGACCCGAACAAATTGGAGCGCCACAGCACCAGCGTGCGCGGCCAGTTCTCGGGAGCGTCCGGGTCCTCCACCGCAAAGTTGAGATCGCCGTTCTTGAGCTTGCTCGCGATCCACTCGGGTTCACTGCCGGCCTCTCCGCGTTCGACGGCGCTCACCGCGGCGTCCGCCACGTCCAATGAGTTCTCGTGGAACTGCGGGTAGAACGGCATCCAGCCCAGACGAGTCGATTGCGCCACGACGTCCGCGGTGTGCATGCCCTTGAGGTGGCCGTCAGCGAGCGGGGACTGCAGCGAATCCGAGGAGTACCCGTCGGAACGGAATTGGTCGGTGTGCATGTACCAGAACGCAGTGCCGATCATGAAGCGCGGCGGACGCACCCAGTCGCTGCCGGAGGCCATGGTGGCCCACCCCGTGATGGGGCGTGCTTTCTCCTGGCCCACGTAGTGCGCCCAGCCGCCGCCGTTGCGGCCCTGACAACCGCACAGCATGAGCATGGCCAGGATGGCACGGTAGGTGGCATCACCGTGGTACCACTGACAGATACCGGCGCCCAGGATGATCATGGACCGACCCTCGGACTTCTCGGCATTGGCGGAGAATTCCCGGGCGGTGCGTATCACGGCCTCCGCGGGAACGGAGGTGACTTCTTCCTGCCACGCCGGGGTGTAGGGCGTGTCGACGTCGTCGTACCCGGTGGACCACTGCCCCGGCAGACCCTCGCGGCCCACACCGTACTGAGCGAGCATGATGTCGAAAACGGTGGTCACGGTCCGCCCGGCCACCTCGGTGACGGGCACACCGCGGTGGATCACCGAACCCACACCGGTGGGGTCGGTGAACGCCGGCAGCGCCAGCTCGCTCACCTCTCCCCGGTAGCCGGAGGCGTCCGCGATCGACAGCGCCGGCGTGACGCCCTGCAGATCGAGGTTCCATTTGCCCTCGTCGTGTTCGTTGTAGCGGAAGCCCATGGAACCGTTGGGAACCACCGGCCTGTTGGTGTCCCGATCCAGAAGCACGGTCTTGAACGCGGGATCGGCCTGCGAAGCGGCGTCGTCATCCCCGGCCTTGCCCAGGTCCTCGGCGGTGAGGAACTTGTCCGCGACCACCATGCCGTCCTCGCGGCGGGACAGCGAGACAAGGAACGGAAGGTCCGTGTACTGGGAGACGTAGTTCTCGAAGAACGGGACGCGGCGGTCCACAAAGTTCTCCTTGAGAATCACGTGCCCCATGCCCATGGCCAGCGCGGCGTCCGTGCCGGCCTGAGCAGGCAACCATTCGTCCGCGAACTTGGTGTTGTCCGCGTAATCCGGGCTGACCGAGACCACCTTGGTACCGCGGTAACGCACCTCGGCCAGCCAGTGGGCGTCGGGCGTGCGGGTCACGGGAATGTTGGAGCCCCACATCATCAGGTAGGTGGCATCCCACCAGTCACCGGATTCGGGCACGTCCGTCTGGTCGCCGAACACCTGCGGCGATGCCACCGGAAGGTCCGCGTACCAGTCGTAGAAACTGTTCATGACCCCACCGATGAGGTTGATGAACCGGGCTCCGGCTGCGTGCGAGACCATGGACATCGCCGGGATGGGCGAGAACCCGATGCAGCGGTCCGGGCCGTAGGCCTTGATGGTGTGCACGTGGGCGGCCGCCGACATCTCCACGGCTTCCTGCCAGCTGGAGCGCACCAGCCCACCCTTACCGCGGGCCTTGTGGAACGTCTCAC
Source organism: Kocuria sp. (assembly GCF_030536815.1). Lineage (GTDB taxonomy): Bacteria > Actinomycetota > Actinomycetes > Actinomycetales > Micrococcaceae > Kocuria > Kocuria gwangalliensis. The sequence continues at coordinate 10,979 of NZ_JAUNPE010000053.1, read as the reverse complement.
GCTTGACCGGGTCATTGACGATGGACTCCCACGCCAGCACCGGATCCGAGTGGATCTGCTTGGCTTCGCGGTACATCTCCAACAACACGCCCCGGACGTACGGGTAGCGCACCCGGGTGGGTGAATAGGTGTACCAGGAGAACGCGGCACCGCGGGGGCAGCCGCGCGGTTCGTACTCGGGCCGATCCGGGCCCACCGACGGGTAGTCCGTCTCCTGGGCTTCCCACGTGATGATGCCGTCCTTGACGTACACCTTCCACGAGCAGGATCCTGTGCAGTTCACGCCGTGGGTGGAGCGGACCACTTTGTCGTGACTCCAACGGTTGCGGTAGAAGGCGTCGCCGGCGCGGCCGCCCTCCCGGAACACGGCGCGACCGTCCTCCGTCTCGTCCCAGCGGGAGAAGAATTTCCCGAGTTTCAACAACGCGTTCGATGCCGGGCCGTCGACCCCGGCGGGGGTTTCGGTGGTAGCCATGGAGTCACTGTACCCCTAATTCACATTCAAAATGCCGATTTGGGTCACCGGCCACCCGAAATTCATCATTCCCGCGCTGACCTGGGAATATAGTCATATACTCGTGCGCTAATCGATCGTTTGGTCGGCCCGGGGTTCGTGACCTGGGGTGGCGCGCCATTTCATTCGGCCGTACTGCAGAGTAGGGGGCCTTACCGTGCAGTAAGGCCTCATCAGATGGCGCTCCGTCGGGTTCCACCACCGGTTCGGAGACACGCCGTGCCACCCCTAGACTGGTGCCTCATGAAGTCCATGATTGCGCCGATCCTGCTGGTTGCCACCGCCCTGCTTCAGTCCATGGGCTTGTTCCCCTATCACGGTGACGGCATCACGCTGGCGGGGCAGTTGCTGTTCCCCATCCTGTTCGCGCTCCTGGCCATGTACCTCTCCACCAAGGGCACACCGGGCGCGTTCGCCACGGTGCACCTGGTGATTTTGATGGCCGCGGCCATCCTGCTGATCCTGTCCCTGGTGGGCATGAACCTGACCATCCCCCAGCTCTACCCGACCATGATCCTCTACTACATCGCTTTCGTCCTGGCGGCAGTGGAGTGCGGCCTGCGGATCGCGGGGATGCCCAAGAAGCGCCGGCCCAAGGACCGTGAGGAACTCAGCGATTCGGGAACCACGGTCTAGGCGTTGCGCTTCGACAGCGTGATCGTTGCCGGGGGGCGCTCCTCTCGGTTGGGAGGCACTCCCAAGGCCGCACTGCGCAGGGGTACGGAAAGTCTGGTCGAGATCACGGTGCGTGCCGTGGGCGCGGCCGGCAGCGCCGTCGTGGTGGGCCCCGATGACCTGAACGTGCCGGCAGGCACCCTGCAAACCCGCGAGGACCCGCCGTTCTCGGGGCCTGCGGCGGCCATTGCGGCGGGCCTCGATCTGCTGGGGCGGCAACCATCCCGCGCGGCATGGACCGCCGTCCTGGCCTGCGACATGCCGGACGTCTCCGGGGCCGTCCACACACTCGCCGACGCCGCTCGGGGCCTTCCGGAGGACGCCGACGGGGTGATCGCCACGGCCACCGACGGGCACCGCGAGAACCTGGCGGTCCTGATCCGCACCGAACCGCTCACCGCGGTTTTCTCCCAACACCCCGCACGTGACCGGTCCGTGCGGTCGTTCTGGAAACATCTGCGCTTGATCGAGGTACGCGCCCCGGAGGGCAGCACGCAAGACGTGGATACATGGGAAGATGTGTCCAGGTTCGATCTGCACTGAATCCACACGTCAAGGAGATGGCATGCCCGGACTTCCCGCCCCGCACGAGCACTTCAACCAGGACGACGACCACACGCCCCCGCAGACCGAGGGGCTGGAGCCCACGCACCGCTGGGCCACCTGGGACGAGGCTCGAGAGATCGCCCACCGGATTCCCGATGCGCTTCCCAGCAGATTGCTGCCCCTCACGGAATCCCTGGGTGAGACGCTTGCCGAACCCATCACCGCCATCATGCCGGTGCCGCATTACGCCTCCGCCGCGATTGACGGGTGGGCCGTGGCAGGTGAGGGTCCGTGGCGGATCCGCACCCCTCAGCCGGCGGAAACCGACGAGCGGCTCCTGCTGACCCTTCCCCCGGATGAGCGCATCCTGCCCGTGGTGGAACTGCGCCCCGGCGAGGCCACGCAGGTGAGCGTGGGGTCGGCCGTGCCCGTGTACACCAAGGCCGTGCTGTCCAACCACCGCGGCCACGTGGTTCCCGCGCAGGCACCGGTGGAACACATGGAGGAATACGTCCCGCAGGAGGGTGACACCCTGGAGGACGCCACACCCGCGGCGTCACTGATCAAGAACCAGGACGTTCGCGCCCTGGGCCAGGAAATTTCCGAAGGTGACGTGCTGTTGCGTACGGGCTGTCACCTCAATCCCGCGCACATCGGGCTGGCCGCCAGCGCCGGGCACGACATGCTCCCGGTGCTGCGCCGCCCGCGCGTGACCGTGCTGTTGGGCTTCACGCACGTCGTGGAGGACGGTATTCCCGGCCCGGGCGAGGTCCGCGACGTTCTGGGGCCACAGATTCCCGCGATCCTGCATCAGCTGGGTGCCAATGTGGACCAGGTGCGCCGTGTGCCGGACGGCGCCCAGGGGGTTCTCACGGCTCTCACCGAGGCGCCTTCCGGCGCGGGATCGTTGCTGGATGCCCGAGCGGAGATCGTGGTGACCACCGGCGGCACCGGTCATGGCGAGGACGATCATGTGCGTGCGGCCCTCACCGAGTTGGACGCCCACCTGATCATTGACGGCCTGGCCCAGGAACCCGCCCACGGCGTGATTGTCGCCCAGCTCCCGGATGACGGCCCCCTTGTGCTGGCACTACCCGGTAGCCCATTGTCGGCCGTCACGGGCTTGTTGACCGTGGGTCACGCCCTGATCGCCGGCGCCACGGGTGAGCCACTACCCCAGGTTCGTTCTGCCACCTCCGGTGCCACCATGGAAAAAACGGGCCGAGTTCTCGTGATTCCCGCGTACTTCCAAGAGGGTCGCGTGCTGCCCGAGCCCGCAGTGGGTCCCGCCATGCTGTCCGGCATGGCCCACGCGGACGTTCTCATGGTGGTCCCCGCCGAGGGCCTGCGGCCCGGTCAGGACGTCAAGGTACTGGGGCTCCCCTGGCGCCGATAACCACGCCTTAATCGACCACGGCGCCCCTCCGATCCGGAGGGGCGCCGTGGTGCTTTGAAGGTGTGGGGATCGGCCGAGATGCCCGCGTCGATCGATCGGGCGCCCTGATTCGAATGATCGGTCCGACCGGTCAGGCGGCCGTGACGAAGAAGGTGATGGCCCCGATAATGAACACACTCGAGGCCAGCAGCGCGCAGGACAACTCAATGATGATGCCGAGGCCGGCGGCCTTGAGGGCCACCCACGAGGTGTCCAGAGCGGTCCGGAAATTGCGGTTGCGCACCGTTTCGGATGCCAGCAGCCCCACGATGAAACCGATCACCAGGCCCACCACGGGAATCACGAACATGCCGATCACGGCACCTATCACGCCGAACAGGAGTGTGCGGTTGGGGATCGCGCGGCGTTTGAGCCGGGACCCCGTGAGAACCAGGCTCGCGGACATGCCCGCGAGCAGCAGCGTGGCCCCCAGGGCGAGGACCACCCAGCCCTCCACGGATTGCAGGACCACCGCCCAAATGATGAGACCGATCAATGCGGTGATGGAACCCGGCAGCACCGGGATGATGATGCCCAGGCACCCAATGATGATGAGTACCGAGGTCACGATGGTGGCGATAATCTCCGGGGTCACCGTCACATCGTACGGCCCCGGCGGGCGAACTATACTTGCATTTAAATGGCCAATTTCTGTGGATCGGATGGACGGTGCCCACTCTCACCAAACCCCAGGACCCTGCTCCCGCCCGGAAGAAGCACGGGAGATCATGGCACCGCACCGCGGGCAAGCCCGTGCGCTGGTGGATGATCGCGTTGCTCCTAGTGATCGGTTTTCACCGGTGGATTCCCGACACCCGGTGGCTCATGGTGCACATGGTCACCCTGGGGTTGATCACCACCTCGATCATGGTGTGGTCCCAACACTTCACCGAGGCGCTGCTGCACCACCGCCTGGCCGATGGCGAGCGGCCGCGCCAGATAGTGCGGATCTACGGTGTCACGGCCGGCACCGTTGTGCTGATGGTGGGCATGCTGGCGGACTGGTGGTGGCTCACCCTGGTGTCCGCAACGGTCATTGGCGGGTTACTCACGTGGCATGGAGTGTCGCTCCTGGGCCAGGTGCGCGTAGCCCTACCCGCCCGGTTCGGCATGACCGTGCGGTGGTACGCCGTGGCAGCGTTCTTCCTGCCGGTGGGTGCGATCTTCGGGGCGATCCTCGCGTTGGAGCCGGCCGATCCTTGGCACTCGCGGTTGCTCCTGGCCCACCAGACCGTCAACGTTCTGGGCTTCGTGGGTCTCACGGTGTCCGCGACCCTGCTGACCCTGTGGCCCACCATGGTGCGCACACGCATGGAGGACACGGCCACCACCCTGTCCCGCGTGGCATTACCCGCCATGGCCGCGGGCAGCCTGGTGGCGGCAGGTGGCTCAGTGGGCGGCTGGGTTCCCGTGGTGGTCTCGGGGCTGTTCAGCTACGCCGTGGGGGTGGCTCTGATCGGGTGGATCATGGTCCGCACGGGCATGCGGAAACTGCCCGAGGGCTACATGGGCTGGTCCGTGGCCTCCGGAATCGCGTGGTTGTTCATCACCGTGGTGCTGGCGCTGATTCTGGTGGCGGCCCGGGGACTGCACGCCAGTGTGATGGGTGCCCTGACCATCCCGTTCGTGGCCGGTTTCCTGCTACAGACCCTGCTCGGTGCCATGAGCTACATCCTTCCGTCGACCATGGGCGGTGGCCCCGCCACGGTGCGTGCCTCCCTGGCCGCCATCAACCGCGGTGGGATCTACCGGGTCACGGTGTTGAACCTGTGCATTGCGCTGTTCGCCCTGCCCTCGGGCATGTTGCCCTCGTGGGTGCGCGCCCTGGTCTCGATCGTGGGCGCGGTGGCTTTCGCCGCGTTCCTTCCCCTGATGATTTCCTCCGCCAAAATTTCCGTTGCCGGACGACGCCGCCTCATGGCCCAGCGCGCGGGCGGCGGCCAGCCACCCGCACCGGCCAATGCCGACGCCGACGACGCCGCCGCCGTAGCGGAGCCCAAACACCAGACCCATGCACTGCGGCAGCTCGTGGCCGGGGTGCTCACCGTAGTCCTGGCCGTGGGTGCGGGAATTGCCGTGGCACCGCAGTCGGCGGGGCTCGGGTTGAGCGGTAGCGCGGAGAACGCCGTGCAGGCCACCGGCAACACCACCGAGGTCACGATGCATGCCCATCAGGACATGCGGTTCGACCCGGCAGAAATCCAGGTTCCCGTGGGTGACCGCCTGGTCATCACACTGGTCAACGACGATCCGGCCAATGTGCACGACCTGGTCTTTGCCAACGGCGCCACGTCCGGCCGCGTGAACCCCGGAGAAACAGCGGAAGTGGACGCGGGCATCATCACCGAAGCACTCGAGGGGTGGTGTTCCGTGATCGGCCACCGATCCATGGGCATGACCGTCGCTGTGATTCCGGTGGACAGCCACGGCAACCCCGTGGGTTCGGTGGGACACGAGAACCACGGTGCGGGAGCGGCGTCGTCGGCGGATGACCTGCAAGACCCGGCGGCGGAAGTGGATTTCAACGCGGCGCCCGGGGAAGCCTTCACGGTGCGGGATCCCGCGTTGGGCCCGGCTCCGAACGAAACCGTTCACGAGCTCGCGCTGGACGTCCAGGAAGTGGCCCGTGAGGTGGCACCCGGGGTGACCATGGACGCGTGGACCTTCAACGGTGACTACACGGGACCCACGCTGCGCGGCGCGGTGGGTGATGTGTTCGAGGTGACGCTGACCAACAGCGGGAGCATGGGCCACTCGGTGGATTTCCACGCCGGGGACGTCTCCCCGGATCAAACCATGCGGACCATTGCACCGGGGGAATCGCTCGTGTATCGCTTCGAGGCGGTGCGTTCGGGGATCTGGCTGTACCATTGCGCCACCGCTCCCATGAGCACACATGTCGCGGCAGGAATGTTCGGCGCGGTGATCATCGACCCGCCCGACCTGCCCCGGGTGGATCGCGAGTACTTGCTCGTGCAGAACGAGACGTACCTGACGGTCCCCTCCGCTGATCAGCCCGACCTGCCGGAGGGCGTGGACGCCGTGGTGGATCCGGTGGGCATCGCTGCCGGAACGCCGTCGCTGACCATGTTCAACGGTCACGCAACGCAGTACATGCATGAGAAACTGCTCGCCCGACCGAACGAACGCGTGCGAATCTGGGTGCTCGCGGCCGGGCCGTCCAAGGGCACGAGTTTCCACGTGGTGGGCGGCCAGTTCGACACCGTCTACAAGGAGGGCGCGTATTTGCTCTCCCCCTCCAGCCCCGAAAACCCAGGTGGCACCGGTGGCGCCCAGGCATTGGACCTGGCCCCGGCTCAGGGTGGATTTGTGGAGATGTCGTTCCCGGAAGCCGGTACGTACACGTTCGTGAACCACTCCTTCGCGGAGGCCGAACGCGGTGCGCGGGGTCAGATCGAGGTGGCGCAGTAGCGGTGGCGGCCGGGCATGGCAAAACCCGGGTCGGCGCACTCGCCGACCCGGGTTTTCCGCCCCCGGACTACTCGGTCAGCGCACTCCGCATGGTGCGCAGCGCAACGGAGAGAGCGGCGAGTTCGGCTCCGGCATCCCCGCCGGCGGGCATTCCCTCGATCTCTCCCAGAACATCACGCAGCCGCGCCAACCGGTCCTGGTTCTCGCGCTCCCACGAGGTGACCTTCTCCTCGGCGTTCTCGCCGGGAGATTCCAGCGCTTGCGCCGCGAGGGCCACCAGGGTCGAGTACAGGTCCTCTCGCATCGAGATCCGCGCCATGTTCTCCCACCGGGTGGTCTGCGGGAGCTTGGTGATGCGGTCCAGCAGGTTTTCCAACCCGTAACGGTCGAACAACTCGAAGTAGACCTTGGCGATGGTTTCCACGGTGACGTGCTCACCACCCGCATCCGCCGACGTCGTGTGCTCGCCGGCGCGTTCGCCCGCCGCTTGCACGCCGCCGGCCTGAGCCAGCCGAGCCACGTCCAACAGGGCGAAGGCGTCGAGGAGTTCCGCCCATTCGACCGCCAGCTCCTTGGGCACCCCCTGGCGTTCGGCCAGCTCGGTCTCCGCGCTGACGCGCTCCTGGGACTGGGCGGCCATGAGCTGCTGCTCACCGAAACGCAGCTGCACGGTGGGCTTGTAGGCGCTCACGAGTTCCTGGATGGTGGCCTCGGAATCGCTGCGGTTGAGGAACCACCGCACCACCCGATCCAGCAGCCGCCGCATGCGCAGGGTCAGCTTGTTCCACATCTCCAGTGGAACATCCGTGCCGAGTTCTGCGTGGCGGGCCACGTAGGGATCCAGGTCGAAGATCTCCACGGCTGCCGTGAACACCGCCGCCAGATCGGCCAGCTCCGCCCCCGAGTCATCCATGACCCGGTACGCGAAGGCGATCCCGCCGTAGTTGATGAGCTTGTTCGCCACCATGGTTCCGATGATCTGCTTGCGCAGCGGGTGGGTCTGAATGTCCTTGCCGAACTTCTCCCGAATCTGCAGGGGGAAGTAGTTCTCGAGCGTGGCGTCGAACCACGGATCATCCGCCAGGTCACTGTCGGTCAACGCACCGGTGAGCTGGATCTTGGTGTAAGCGGTCAGCACGGAAAGCTCCGGTCCGGTGAGGGAACCGCCCTCCTCCGCGCGTTCCCGCAACTGTTCGTCGGTGGGCAGGAATTCGAGCTCGCGATCCAGGTCGACCGTTTCTTCGAGCCAGTGCATCAGTCGGATGAACGTTTCCGCGAACTCCGGTCCGCGAGCGCGCTCGGTGGTCAGCAAGACATTTTGCGCCACGTTGGTGCGCAGCACCAGGTCCGCGACCTCGTCGGTCATGGACTCGATGAAGTCAGCGCGTTCGTCCCGGTCCAGCTTGCCGGCCTCGACCATGCGGTCGACCAGGATCTTGATGTTCACCTCACGGTCGGAGGATTCCACGCCACCGGAGTTGTCGATCGCGTCCGTATTGACCAGGATTGCGCTGCGTGCGGCCTCGATGCGGCCCAGCTGCGTGGCGCCCAGGTTGCCGCCCTCGCCGATCACCCTGACGCGCAGATCCTCGCCATTGACGCGGATGGGATCGTTCGCCTTGTCACCCACCTCTTGGTTGGTTTCCAGTGAAGACTTCACGTACGTGCCGATGCCGCCGTTGTACAGCAGATCTGCCGGGGCCAGCAGGACGGCGCGCACCAGTTCCTGCGGAGCCATGGACTCCACACTTTCCTCGAGCCCGAGTGCCTCGCGAACCTGCGGGCTGATCGGAACGGACTTCTCCTGGCGCGAATACACACCGCCGCCCTCGGAGAGCACGGACTTGTCGAAGTCCTGCCACGAGGTACGTCCCGCGTTGAAGAGCCGCTCACGTTCCTTGTACGACGCCGCCGTGTCCGGGTTCGGATCCAGGAAAACGTCCCGGTGATCGAACGCGGCAATCAGCTTGATGTGCTCGGACAGCAACATGCCGTTGCCAAAGACGTCTCCGGACATGTCGCCCACGCCCACCACGGTGAAGGCCTCGGACTGGGTGTCCACGCCGAGTTCGAAGAAGTGTCGTTTGACCGACTCCCATGCGCCCCGGGCGGTGATACCCATGGCCTTGTGGTCGTAGCCGACCGAACCACCGGACGCGAACGCGTCTCCCAGCCAGAAGTTGCGCTCGAGCGAAATGGCGTTTGCGGTGTCCGAGAACGCCGCGGTTCCCTTGTCGGCCGCGACCACCAAATAGGAGTCGTCATCATCGTGACGCACCACCTGGTCCGGGTGCAGCACGGTGTCACCCTCGGGTGTTCCCGGTGCCTCAGCGGCGTCCTTGGAGCCGTCGTCGGAGACTTCGGCGTTGGGTCCCGCATCGGAATCGTGAGTGATGTTGTCGGTGAGGTCCAAAAGCGATGCAATGAACAGCTTGTAGGCCTCACGGCCTTCCTCCATCCACCCCTCGCGATCCTGTTGGGGGTCCGGAAGCTGCTTGGGGAAGAACCCGCCCTTGGCGCCGTCCGGGACAATCACGGCGTTCTTGACCATTTGGGCCTTGACCAGGCCGAGCACCTCGGTGCGGAAGTCCTCCCGGCGGTCGGACCAGCGCAGCCCACCGCGGGCCACGTGCCCGAAACGCAGGTGCGTTCCCTCCACACGCGGGGACCACACCCAGATCTCGAACTTGGGCCGCGGATAGGGCGCCACGTTGATGGCCTGAGGGTCCATCTTGAACGCCATGGTGGGGCGTTGCTTGTACACATTGGTGCGCAACGTTGCGCCGACAATGTTGCTCAGCGCGCGGAAAAGCCGATCCGCGTCCAATGACGGCACGTCATCCAGGACCTTGTCGAGGCGTCCACGCGCGGCCTCGCACGCCTGCGATCGCTCGGATCGGCCCTCATCCGTGTCCTTGAAACGAGCCGGGTCAAAACGGGCGGAGAAGTACGCAACCAGCTCCCGCGTGGCCTGCGTGTAGTCCAGGAGGGTGTCGGCTATGTACTCGAAAGAGTTGGCGTACCCCAACTGCAGCAGGTAACGCACATAGGCTCGTAGCACGGCAACGGCGCGCCAACTCATGCGTTCCACGAGCACCAGACGGTCCAGGGAATCGGATTCCGAACCTCCGGAGAGGACCGCGCACAGGGTGTCCTCAATGAGGTCCTCGGTCTTGGCATCGTCCGGGCCGTGAGTGTCCACGCCCTCGGGCAGTTCCACGCCAAAGTCGTACAGCTGGAACTCGCGCCCGTCCGCGGGGGTCACGGTGTAGGGTCTCTGATCCAACACGCGCAGACCCATGTTCTGCAGCAACGGCAGCAGCTCCGTGAGCGAGAGCCGCTGCGTGAGGTAAATGTTCAGGCGCACCTGACCGTTGTGCTCGGCCACCCGCACCTCGGCGGGGAGGTTCGGGTCCCGGCCCCACAGCTCCTCGCAACGCTGCAGGTCCTGGACGGCTTCTTCGATTTCGTAGTCCTCGCGGTAGGCCCCCGGGAAGGCGTGGGTCCACAGCGGGGTCAAGCGAGCGGCGTCGGCGGGGTCGAAGCCCAACCGAATGGCGCGCGCCAGGGTGTCGGGCCACGAACGGACGGCTGCGCGCAGCCGATGCTCAAGATTCAACTGATCGAATTCGCGTACTTCTCCCGTGTACGGCAACCGGATGCGGAAGAACAGTCGCGCCAGGGAAGACGAGGTCAGCCGGACCTCGAAATCAATGGCCTCGGCCTGGAAGACATCTTGAAGCTGTTCCTCGATGCGTTCGCGCACGGAGGTGTTGTAACGGTCGCGGGGGAGGAAGACCACCGCGGACATGAAACGACCGAACGTGTCCTGGCGGAGGAACAAACGGGTTTGACGGCGCTCGTTCAAACCCAGCACACCGCTGGCGGTGTCATGGAGCTCGTCCGCCGTCATGTGGAACAACTCGTCACGCGGGTAGTCCTCAATGATCCCCAGCAGATCTCGCGCGGAGTGGCTGTCCGGCAAGAAACCAAAGCGCTCCACCACCGACTGCACCTTGTCACGCACCAACGGGGTCTGGTGGGCGGGCACGGAATAGGCGCGGCGGGAGAACAACCCCAGGATCAGGTATTCGCCGGTGACCGTACCGTCCTGCGCGAAGGTCCGAATGCCGATGTAATCCAGGTATTCGCGCCGGTGAATCGAGGAACGGCGATTGGCTTTGGTCACGAAAAGCACTTCACGGTCCCGTGCATGCAGACTTCCCAGACCGGTGAGCCTCTGCGTGTGTCCCTCGGTGCCTTCCTCTCGCAACAGTCCCAACCCGGTGTCCGGGCGGGACTGCAGGGCAGCTTCTTCTCCGTCAACGGTGAGGTCGTACCGTTTGATCCCCATGAACACGAAGTTGCCGGCCCGCA
>NZ_JAUNPE010000214.1 GCF_030536815.1 Kocuria sp. | reverse complement strand
GGTTCGACCCCGCATTCGTAATTCCGGTCATGTGAACTCGCTTTCCTCGAAATGCCTTGATGGAGCGCTGGCCGCGTGTGCCCTGACCCGTTAGGCCTGGGATCCGTGGTCAGAATCTTGGGAGCCGTTGGCTGCTTCCGCGGCCCGGGCCGCATCGGTTCCGGGGCGGTGCTTGGGCACCCACCCTTCCACGATGACCTGGTTCCCCTCGGTGAGGGCGAGCGCACCGGCGGGAACGTCCTTGCGGATGGTTGTGCCGGCACCGGAGTACGCGCCGTCGCCGATGCTCACGGGCGCAACGTACATGTTGTCCGAGCCCATGCGCACGTGGTTGCCCACCACGGTGCGGTGCTTGCTGACGCCGTCGTAGTTGACGAAGACCGAGGCGGCACCGATATTGGAGTGCTCGCCAATGGTGGCGTCACCCACGTAGGACAGGTGCGGGATCTTGGAGCCCTCACCGATGGTCGAGTTCTTGGTTTCCACGAACGTGCCGATCTTACCCTTGGCGCCCAGCACGGTACCCGGGCGCAGGTACGCGAACGGCCCCACGGATGCACCCGCTCCCAGCTCGGCATCGCTGCCGTGGGTGCGGATCACGGTGGCGCCGTTGCCCACGGTCACGTTGGTGAGGGTGGTGTCCGGGCCGACGACGGCGTCCTCCGCGATGCGCGTGGTGCCGTGCAGTTGGGTGCCGGGCAGGATGGTGACGTCCTGCTCGATCTCCACGGTGTCATCGATCCACGTGCTGCGCGGATCCACCACGGTCACGCCGTTGGCCATGTGCATCTTAAGGGTGCGCTGGTTCAGGTAGGCGCCCAGTTCGCAGAGTTGCTCACGGTCGTTGGCGCCCTCGAGCTCCATGAAGTCCGCCATCTTGAGGGCGTCCACGCGGTGGCCCGCGGCGCGCGCGAGCTTGGGGACGTCCGTGAGGTACTTCTCGGCCTGGGCGTTGTCGGTGTCCACCCGGGCCAGGGAATCGCGCAGCACGGCGGCGTCGAACGCGAAAATTCCGGAGTTGACCTCCACGACCGCGCGCTCTTGCTCGGTGGCGTCCTTGAATTCCTTGATCTCCGCGAGCTGACCGTTCTCATCACGCAGGATGCGACCGTATTTGCCCGGGGTGGGGTGATCAGCGGTCAGCACCGTCACGGCGTTGCCGTGGTCGCGGTGGTAGGCCACAAAACCCTGCAGGGTCTGAGCGGTGAGCAGCGGGACATCGCCGTAGGTCACGACCACGGTGCCGGCCACGGGAGTTTCACGATCCAGGACGTCCAAACCCGCGTCCACGGCGCTGCCGGTGCCGGGAACGTCGGACTGGTCCGCGATCAACACGTCCGCGTCGAGGGAGTTGATGTGCTCTTCGACCAGATCCCGCTGGTGGCGGATGACGGCCACGAGCTGTTCAGGATGGAGTTCCCGCGCGACCTTGAGGGCGTGCCCCACCATGGAACGACCCCCGATCTCATGCAAGATCTTGGGGGTCTTGGACTTCATGCGGGTGCCCTTGCCGGCGGCCAGAACAATGATTGCTGCGGGGTTGGACCCGCCGGTCGCGGCGCTCTGATCGGCAGCGGTATCGACGATGCTCACTGAGCTAACTCCTCGTGGTTGCTCGTCAGGTGGGGGAACCCATCTGCACCTGGGTGGTTCGTGCGTTCCGCCACTAGGACTCGAACCTAGACTCACGGCTCCAAAGGCCGGTGTGCTGCCGATTACACCATGGCGGAAAGGTTGTCACTACCGTGACAACACAACCGTGCATCACACGGGATGCACGGAAAATTACCATAACATTTTCCGGCCTTTACTCAGTGCGTCACGGGGCGGTGTTCCACCGCGAGCACGCGCCCGTTGGCCATGGCCTCGTCGAACCCGGGAAGGGATTGCGCAAGGTGTCGCGTCTCCCCCGGTCCCAGACCGCGCACCAGCACGGGGGCGCGCTTCGCCGCGCGCTGGACGAACCCCCACGCAGCCGTGTCGGATTGGCCTGCGTCGCGGGAACGGGACACGTCCCACGCGAGAGATGCGACCTCGGGTTCGGTGACGTCCAGGGTGTCCTGGTCGAATTCGCGGTCCAAGAGCACCAGGAGCATGACCACTTCATCGACTGCGGTGTGGTTCTGCACGAGCAGCTGCACGTCCTGGGCCGATGCCGCTTCGGCGAGCGCGGCCACCATGGAATACAGCCGTTGCCGCTGCCTGCCGCGGTGGGTGATTCCGCCCAGGGCGAGCACGAGCGCCTGGGCACCCACACCGTGGCACAGGACCAGGGCGGCGTCGGACTCGGCAATCACGCCCTCGTCCGGTATGTCGTCATCCACGGAGACCGGTGCGCGCAGGATCAACGGGTCCGCGCCGGCCTTGCACAGCTGATCCCCGGCCTGACGCCGCACGACCGTGCCCAGGTGGAGGCCCACCGGGCGGTCCGCGCCCAGCGTGATCTCCACGGGCCCCGGGTGCTCGCGCACGAGCTGCACGGCGCTCGCCAAATCCTGCGGTGTATCCAGAACCGTCCCGGCGGCGGGGGCGGTGACGTTCGTTTCTTGCATGGGTCAAGTCTCCCACGCGTTTCTGAAACTTCTCCTGGATGACCCCGGCGCTTGTATCCTGACCTGCGTGGCACATCTGATTGGCGGAGAGAATCTGCACCTCGAGTATCCGACCAAGACCGTTTTCGACGCGGTCTCCCTAGGCATAGACCAGGGCGACCGGATCGGCATCGTCGGTCGCAACGGTGACGGCAAATCCACGCTCATGCGGTTGCTCGCCGGCCGCATTGATCCCGACGGCGGGCGGGTCACCGTGCGCTCGGGAACCACCGTGGGCATGCTGGACCAGGCGGACACCCTGGACCCGAATCAGACGGTGGGCCACGCCGTCGTCGGCGATGTCCCCGACCATGTCTGGGCCTCGGACGCCAAGGTGCGCGATGTGATCTCCGGTCTGGTCTCCGATGTGGACTGGGACACCGACATCAGCGAGCTCTCCGGCGGGCAACGACGCCGCGTGGCCCTGGCCGGCCTGTTGGCCCAGGACTGGGATGTGATTTTCCTGGACGAGCCCACCAACCACCTGGACGTGGATGGGATCACGTGGCTGGCCAAGCATTTGAACAACCGCTGGTCCAAGAACTCGGGTGCGCTGGCGGTTGTCACTCACGACC
>NZ_JAUNPE010000052.1:3165-15224 GCF_030536815.1 Kocuria sp. | reverse complement strand
GGATTCGCCGCTCACGAGACGGTGAGCACCGCCGGAGACGGGCAACGGCTGCGGGGCGTGCGGATGATCGCGCCCGTGCGATGCGCCCCGCCGGCCAATAAACCGCTGCCCGCGGAAAAGGCCGCGTGCGGTGGCTGGTTCGACCGCGAAATGACACTCCTCCCCGAGGTCGAGGGGATCATGGCGCTGGGCGGCATCGCGTGGCAGACCACCTTGGCCGCCGCCGTGCGGATGGGGTGGGGCGTGCCCAAACCCCGCCCCAAGTTCGGACACGGCGCTGTTGCCGCATTGCAGCGACCGGACGGGCGCCCCGTTCGGCTCGTGGGCTGCTACCACGTGAGCCAGCAAAACACGTTCACCGGGCGGCTGACCGAACCCATGCTGGACCGGGCGCTGGCGCTGGCGGCCGGGCGGAATCCCGAAGAGTCGCTACACTCCCAACAATGAGTGTGTGTCCCTGTGGCGGAGGTCCCGCCGGTGCGTCCTTTGCACAATGCTGTGAACCGGCACTGACCAACCAGCGATGGCCGGAGACGGCCGAGGCCCTGATGCGCTCGCGGTACACGGCCTTCGCGCTCGGCCACGAGGATCACTTGTTCCGCACCTGGCACCCCTCGACCCGCCCGTCGGAGGTCTCGGCGGACCCCGGGACCGAGTGGCTGGGACTGACCATCCATGCCACGGAAGCGGGCGGGGAACGGGACGAGAACGGCGTCGTGGAATTCACCGCGCGCTATCTCGCTGCGGGGCGAGGAGAGAGTCAACATGAGGTGTCCCTGTTCCGCAAGCGCGCCGGCCGCTGGATGTACGTGGCAGCCTTGACCGGCGGAGAGCAGTGACGGTTCCTCGTCCTTCGAGGGCGCGTCGCGAGCGCGCTTGGAGTGCGCTGCGTGCCAACGTGGCCGGATTGCCGCCGTCGTGTTTTGCGATGGTGATGGGCAGCGGCATAGTGTCCGTTGGGGCCTACCAATTGGGATTATCGGGACTCTCCCGCGCAATCATGGCCATTGCCGTGGTGGCGTTCGTGATCCTGGTGGGGCTGTCACTGTGGCGGGCTGTGGCCTTCCGGAACTCGCTCATGGACGACCTTCATGACCCGTCCAGGGCCTTCGGGTTCTTCACCGGTGTGGCCGCAACCAATGTGGTGGCCATTTGTCTGATTGCGATCGGGATACACGCCGGGGGGCTGGTTTTGCTTGCTGCGTCGGCCGTGGGGTGGGTGATCCTAGGATACCTGGTGCCGTGGTTCGCCGTCCTGGGGCGTGCTGAGCGGCCGGTCCTGAAGTTGGCCAATGGTTCGTGGTTCATTTGGGTGGTTGCCGTTCAATCCATGGCCGTGGTCAGTGCCACCCTGGAACCGCTTTACCCGGATGGGCGGCAGTTACTGTCCGTGATAGCGGTCATGTGCTGGTCCATCGGGCTCATCCTCTACGCCGCGTGCGCCGTGTTCCTGTCCCTGCGCTTGCTGGTGTATCCGCTCACGCCGGAGAATATCGACCCGCCATACTGGGTGGCCATGGGTTCCCTGGCCATCTCGGTGGTGGCGGGCGCATTGATTGTGGAAATGGACAGCGCCCCCATGGTTGATGTGACCCGCGGGCTGGTGGCCGGCCTGGCCGTGGTGCTGTGGTGTTTCGCCACGTGGCTGATCCCGGTGCTCGTTGCCCTGGGAATCTGGCGGCACGCGGCCAGGAAAATTCCGCTGACGTACCACGCGTCCTGGTGGTCCATGGTGTTCCCACTGGGCATGTACGCAGTGGCGGGGATGTATTTGGGACGGGCCAACCATCTGCCCCTGCTCACCGACATCGGTCAGTGGTTCTACTGGGTGGGAGCTGCCGCGTGGGCGATCACGCTGGTGGCGATGCTGGGCAGGGGGGCACGAACGGCCATGGGTCTGCGCCGCGTTACCGGGATGACCGTTGAATCGTAGGGCTGTTGCTCAGCGCAATTCGTACAGTTTGATTCCCAGAGCGTGAGCCACGCCCGCGGCGCGGCCGGCGTCCGCGGTCATGCCGGTGATCATCTCCTGGGGATCGGGGTGGCTGCCCAGGGCCGAGAGGTACTGCTTGTGACAGCGCAGCGAGTCGACCGCGGCGTCGATATTGGCCTCGGTGAGCTCGACGGCGTAATCAGGAACCACTCCGTTGACGATCAGTCGGGTCACGCCCCACGGCTCCAGGCCCTCACCAGCCATGAGATCGCGGAACACCCAGGGGTTGTCGGCATCCCGTATGGCGTCCAGAGTGGCGAGCCCCGCAGCGCGGTGATCGGCCTGATTCAGACCCCACGTGGCCTTCTCATCCCAGTTCAAGGTGACCACGGTGTCCGGCTTGATCTTCCGAATTTCCCGGGCAATGCGTTTGCGCAGGTCCAGCCCGTGTTCGAGCATGCCGTCCGGCAGATCCAGGATGGTGAGGTTCTCAACTCCCACGGCCGCGCAGGCCTCCCGCTGTTCCCGGGACCGCAGCGGGCCGACCTCGCTCGGATCCTTGCCCCGGATGCCGGCCTCGCCCGCGGTCAGCAGTAGGTAGGACACGTGTGCGCCGTGTTCCACCCATCGGGCAACGGCCGCGGAACCGCCGTACTCCATGTCATCCGGGTGGGCCACCACGCACAAAACGGTCTGCACCTGGGAATCGTCAAAAATAGGGAGATCAGCCATGGCTTCAGCGTAGACAGCCCCAACGCAGACGGCCAAGCCTGCAGCCCCTGGTGTTCGCCGGGCGGCGGCGTAGGGTGAAGTCATGGACGTTCAAATTGTCAAAGGTGACATCACCAAGGTGCACGTAGACGCCATTGTCAACGCCGCCAACTCCAAACTGCTCGGAGGCGGGGGAGTGGACGGCGCCATTCATCGCGCGGCGGGCAAACAACTTCTGGAAGAGTGCAAGCAGCTGCGCGAAACCACCCTCAAGGACGGCCTTCCGGCGGGCCGGGCCGTGGCCACGGACGGGTACAACCTTCCCGCGCGATGGGTGATCCACACCGTGGGCCCCGTGTTCGCCAAGAAAACCGATCGAAGCGACATCCTGGCCTCCTGCTATCGGGAGTCCCTGCGAGTGGCGGACGAGATCGGCGCGAAATCCGTGGCCTTCCCCGCCATCTCCGCCGGAATCTACGGCTGGCCCATGGACAACGCCACGGAAATTGCTGTGCGCACCGTGCGGGAAACGGATACGTCCGTGGAAACCGTCATTTTCGTGCCGTTCTCCCAAGACGCCGAAGAGATGTTCCACGAGGCCCTCGGCCGCTGAACCTAGATCAGACCCAAGTCCCGAACGGCCGAGCGCTCCGACTCGAGCTCGGCCACGGACGCGTCAATGCGCGAGCGGGAGAAGGCCGAAACATCCAGGTCTTCCACGATCGACCACTCACCGTTGGACGTGGTCACCGGGAACGAGCTGACCAGACCCTCCGGGACACCGTAAGACCCGTCGGAGACCACGGCCATGGAGGTCCAATTGCCGTCCTCCGTGCCGCGGAACAGGTCCCGGGCATGGTCAATGGTCGCACCGGCGGCGGACGCTGCGGACGAGGTACCCCGTGCCGCAAGAATTTCCGCCCCGCGCTTGGCGACCCGGGGGATGTACTCCTCCTCCACCCACGAGTGATCCACCAGCTCCAGGGCCGGTTTGCCCGCCACCGTGGTGTGACTTAGATCCGGGTACTGCGTGGCGGAGTGATTGCCCCAAATGCTCATGCGCTTGATGTCGGTGACAGGCGCACCGGTCTGCTGGGACAGCAGTGAGATGGCCCGGTTGTGGTCCAGACGGGTCAGCGCACTGAAACGATCCGCGGGGACGTCCGGAGCGTTTTGCTGCGCAATCAACGCGTTGGTGTTCGCGGGGTTACCGGTCACCACCACGCGCACATCGTCTGCCGCTGCCTTGTTCAACGCTGCGCCCTGCGCAGTGAAGATCGCACCATTGGCCTCCAACAGGTCCCCGCGCTCCATACCCTTGGTCCGGGGGCGGGCACCCACGAGAAATGCCAGGTTGGCGCCGTCGAAGACCTTCTCCGGATCATCACCCGTCTGCACATCCGCCAGCAGCGGGAAAGCGCAGTCCATGAGTTCCATGACCACGCCGTCCAGCGCGCCCAGGGCGGGGGGAATCTCCAGCAATTGCAGGCGCACCGGCTGATCAGGACCGAACAGCTCGCCCTGCGAGATGCGGAACAACAGGCTGTAACAGATCTGGCCTGCGGCTCCGGTGACGGCAACGTTGACGGGTGCTGGACTCATGGATCCTCCTGAGGCGCGGCGTGACGCCGGTTACGCGGACGTGCAATGGTTTCGAGACTAGCAGCGGGAAGTTCAGCGCACGGCTAAAGATGGCCCAAGGTGCTGACATGACGCGTGGCGCACAGCACAATGAAGACATGGCAACTACCGCATTTCAGGGAAACACCGTCCACATTTCCGGCGAACTGCCGGACTCCGGCACCACCGCGCCCACCTTTGACCTGGTGGGCTCCGATCTCAGCCCCGTGACGTCCCAGGATTTCTCGGGCAAGCGCGTGGTCCTCAACATTTTCCCCTCGTTGGACACCGGCGTGTGCGCCCAGTCCGTGCGGGAGTTCAACGAGCGCGCGGCGTCCTTCGACAACACCGCAGTGGTCTGCGTGTCCAAGGACCTGCCGTTCGCCCATGATCGCTTCTGCAGCGCCGAGGGCATCCAGAATGTCACCACCGGTTCGGCCTTCCGCTCGAACTTCGGTGAGGACTACGGCCTGGTTCAGAGCGACGGACCGCTTGAGGGTCTGCTGGCTCGTGCGGTGGTCGTTCTCGACGAGAGCGGCAAGGTGGTCTACACCCAGCTCGTGGACGAGATCACCAACGAGCCCGATTACGACGCCGTTGCGGACGTCTTGTCCTAAGCACTCCCGGTGAGGGGGCGGGGCCTTAGGGTCCCGCCTCTTTTTCATGCCCGATTTCTCACGGGTCAGGGTCGTGGCAGCAAGTAGGTCACAACCACGCCGCCGCGCCGCCCCCGAAGAGGCGACGCGGCGGCGTCGTCGATCTTAGAACGCGCTAGGCGGTCAGGCGCTGAGCGAATCCACGATCTTGTTCAGCGTGGCCGAGGGGCGCATCACGTTGGAGGCCTTTTCGTTGCTGGGCCAGTAGTAGCCGCCGATGTCGGCGGGCGAACCCTGGACCTCGAGCAGCTCCGTGAGGACGGTGTCCTCGTTGGCGCGCAGTTCCGAAGCAACCTTCTCGAAGGCCTTGGCCAACTCGGGGTCCTCGGTCTGCTTGGCCAGTTCCTCGGCCCAGAACAGGGCGAGGTAGAAGTGCGAACCGCGGTTGTCGAGCTCGCCGGCCTTGCGGGACGGGGACTTGTTCTCGTTGAGGAACGTGCCCGTGGCGCGGTCCAGCGTGTCCGCCAGAACCTGAGCCTTGGGGTTGTCGTACCGAGTGGCCAGGTGCTCGAAGGAAGCCGCCAGGGCCAGGAACTCGCCCAGCGAATCCCACCGCAAGTGGTTTTCCGCCACGAGCTGTTGGACGTGCTTGGGAGCGGAACCACCGGCACCGGTCTCGAACAGGCCGCCGCCGTTCATCAGCGGAACAATGGACAGCATCTTGGCGGAGGTGCCCAGTTCCAGAATGGGGAACAGGTCGGTGAGGTAGTCACGCAGCACGTTGCCGGTCACGGAGATGGTGTCCTCGCCGCGGCGGATGCGCTCGATCGTGAACGTGGTGGCGTCCTCGGGGGAGAGAATCCGGATGTCCAGACCGTCGGTGTCCTCGTCCGCCAGGTACTGGTTGACCTTCTCCATGAGGTTGCGGTCGTGGGCGCGGGACTCGTCCAACCAGAACACGGCGGGCATGCCGGAATCGCGCGAACGACGAACAGCCAACTGGACCCAGTCCTTGATGGGGGCGTCCTTGGCCTGGCACGCGCGCCAGATGTCACCGGGCCGAACCTCGTGGGACAGCAGAACATCGCCGGCCTGGTTGACGACCTGCACGGTACCGGCCTTCTCGATCTCGAAGGTCTTGTCGTGCGAACCGTACTCCTCGGCCTTCTGCGCCATGAGACCCACGTTGGGAACGGTGCCCATGGTGGTGGGGTCGTAGGCGCCGTTGGCGCGGCAGTCCTCGATCACGGCCTGGTACACACCGGCGTAGGAGGAATCCGGCAGCACCGCCAGGGTGTCTTCCTGCTGGCCCTCGCGGCCCCACATTTTGCCGGAGGTGCGAATCATCGCGGGCATGGAAGCATCCACGATCACGTCTGAGGGCACGTGCAGGTTGGTGATGCCCTTGTCCGAGTTCACGTACGCGAGTTCGGGGCCGTTGGTGATGCCCTCTTCGATGGCGGCCTTGATCTTGTCACCGTCAGCCACGTTGGCCAGGCCGGAGAGAATCCCGCCCAGACCATCGTTGGGGGACAGGCCGGCGGCGGCCAGCTGATCGCCGTACTGGGCGAAGACCTCGGGGAAGAACGCCTTGACCACGTGGCCGAAAATGATGGGGTCGGAGACCTTCATCATGGTGGCCTTGAGGTGGGTCGAGAACAGCACGTCCTCTTCCTTGGCGCGGGCCACCTGGGCCTTGAGGAACTCGTCGAGAGCCGAGGCGCTCATGAAGGTCGCGTCGACCACTTCACCCTTGAGAACCGGCACGGATTCCTTGAGCACCTCGGTGCCCTGGTCGGTGACCAGCTGGATCTTCAGGGTGTCATCGGCGGGCATGACCACGGACCGCTCATTGGAGCGGAAGTCGTTCTCGCCCATGGTGGCCACGTTGGTCTTGGAGTCCGCGGACCACTCACCCATGGAGTGCGGGTGCTTCTTGGCGTAGTTCTTCACGGCCTTGGGAGCGCGGCGGTCCGAGTTACCCTCGCGCAGCACGGGGTTCACGGCGGAACCCTTGACCTTGTCGTAGCGGGCGCGGATGTCCTTGTCCTCGTCCGTCACGGCCTCCTCCGGGTAATCCGGGATGTCGTAGCCGTCGGCCTGCAGCTCTGCAATGGCGGCCTTGAGCTGCGGGATGGAGGCGGAGATGTTGGGAAGCTTCACAATGTTGGCTTCCGGGGTCTTGGCCAGTTCGCCCAATTCGGTGAGGGCATCGGCCACGCGCTGTTCCTCGGTCAGACGGTCCGGGAACTGGGCGGCAATGCGGCCGGCCAGGGAAATATCCCGGGTTTCGACCTCGACACCGGCGGTGGAAGCGAAGGCCTCAACCACGGGCTTGAAGGAATAAGTGGCCAGCAGGGGCGCTTCATCCGTCTTGGTGTAAATGATCTTGGGCATGGGGCAATGACTCCTTGGTTTGACGGTCACTGGACTGCCCTCCAGCCTACCCCGTGGCCGTCACCACACCCGGAGGGTTTCACGCATCCTCGGTCGCCGGATCCGGTCGAGCGGGTTACGCGGGGCGGGGGTCAGTTGTCCGGGTACTCCAAGTCCTCCTGGGCCTCCACGGCCAGGGCCAGTCCCGCACCGGAATACAGGTTGATCACGGTGTCCACACCGAGCTTCTCCAATTCCGAGACCTGGTCCTCGTACTGGGCCACGGCGGCCACTCGTCCGGCGAAATCGGAGTGGTGCAGTTCCTTCAGCGCGGAAAGATTTGCGTCATGGAACGGCATGGCGAGCACGGCGATTTTCACGTGCCCGGTGGCCGAGATCCGGTCCCACACGTCCGCGTCCGTGGCGTCGGCGTTCTCGACGTCGTAGCCGCGCCCCCACAGGTGGTGCGCCCGCAAGGGATCGATCTCCAGGCCGACCACCTTGTGCGAGGTCGTGGCGGTGAACTCGTCATAGGTGGCGGTGCCCACCCGGCCCATCCCCATCACCAGGACATCCGCGCGGGTGAGGTCCAGTGGCCTGTCTTCCGGGTGGAGTTTGTCCTGGGGCGCCTCGGGAACTGCGCGCAGCAACGCGTTGGTGATCATGCTGCCGCGGCGGTTGAGCACGGTGGAGACCACAAAGCTGAGCGCCACGGCGCAGGCGAGCATGACCAGCCAGTCGTCGTCGAGCTGCCCGGAGACCACGGCGGTCGAGCCCACGATGAGCGCGAACTCCGAATAGTTGGCCAGGGCGAGGGCCCCGCGCACCGCCGTGCGGCGTCGTAATCCGCACAGGGTGAGCGTGGCGGCCATGGCCGCCGACTGCATGGGGATCAACAGGCACAGGATCACGGCCATGACGAGCATTTCCACGCTGGGTAGCCCGTAGAAGCCGATGCTCACGAAGAAGCCCACGAGCAAAAGGTCCTTGACCGTGAGAATGGACTTGGCGAGGTCACGTGCCAGGGGGTGTGAGGCCAGAAGCACACCGACCAGCAGGGCACCCAAGTCACCCTTGAGCCCGGTGACCGTGAAGGCCCACCATCCCGGGACCAACGCCATGACCACACCGAACAAGGCCAGCAGCTCCCCGTGCCCCAATCGGGACCACAACACTCGCGCGAGCCTGGTCACGGGCCACAGCAATGCGAGCACGAGAAGCGCCCAGAGGGAGGGGAGGTGGCCGCTGGAGATGGTGAGGTACAGGACCGCAGCAATGTCCTGAAGGACCAGAATGCCCACGGCCACCCGCCCGTACAAGGAGTTGGACTCGCCGCGCTCATCCAGAATCTTCACGACCAACACGGTGGACGAGAAGGACAGCGCAAAGGCCACGAGGAAGACCGTCCCCGGCGTTTCACCGGCCAACTCCAGGCCGGCCAGCATCATGAGCCACAGCATTAAGGCACCACCCACGGCGCTGACGGCCATGTGAATGGTGCCCGCCGCCCACACCTCTTTGCCGAGCAGGGTGCGCAGATCCAGCTTCAGCCCGATACCGAACAGCAGGAGCGTGACGCCCAGCTCGGACAGTAGTTCCAGCTCGTCCAGCCGTTGCACACCCAGTCCGTTGAGGATGAACCCCGCGGCCAGAAAGCCCAGTAGCGGGGGTAGCCGAATCACATGCGCGAATGCGCCCAGCCCCATGACCACCACCAGGTAGACGGCCACGGTGGTCATGGCTCAGCTGGTTTCAACGGTGGCGCGTGGCGGGGGCGTCATGACTCGTTACCGGTCGAGGGTGTCTTGAATTCGCGCGCGTTCCTTTTCAAGCTTGCGGACGCGGTGACTCAGCGTGAACATGCGCACCGATCCCACGAGCGCCATGACCAGGGCGCCCGCCACGGCTGACAGCAGCATGGCCACGCCCAGCGGCAGGCTGAACTGCCACGCCATGTACTCGAATCGTGTGGACACGTTGTTCTGGATGATGAAAATCAGGAGCAGGATCAGGATGATCACACCCAGGATCAGCGCGGCCCACACAATGCCGGACACGCCGGCCTTCTTGGGACCGTCCAGCGTGGGGTCGGTGGCCCGCGCCGTCCGCGTGTCCTGTCGTTCGTCCCGAGGTGCTGCCGCCGACGCCGACGTCGCGCGGTCGCGCGCAGCAGTGCGCTCGCCCGGGTGCCCGGTCCCGGTTTCGTAGCGGACACCGGAGTCCGATGACTCACGGCGAGGTTGTGCGGGTTCTTGCGGATGTTGAGTCATGGCGCTTCCTCCGGGTCGTTAGTGCCTCTTGTGAACAGCGTAGTCACACCGACAGTTGAGCGGGATAGCTGCCGTGGCCCGAACCGGAATCGTCTCCCTCGGTGGCGTGGTGTTTCCGGTTTGTGACCTTTGGGTAACAAATGCCGCTTATTCGTTGAACACGGTCGTCGATGCACCGTGTTCGTGATGAACGACCGGTAACCTATCAATCATTGTGAGGTGAAACACACCTCACGCTCGCCTTAATCAACTCGCGGTGGAAGCACACCGTGGTGCTCCACCGATCGTGAACACCACACCAGGAGAGAAACGTCATGGGAAAATACACCTTTAAAGGCAAGGCAGCCGTCTCAGTTGCGGCCATCGCCGCACTGGCACTGACCGGCTGCGCGAACGTCGGCGGCGGTGGCGGCGGAGAAGAAACCAGCGGTGGTGATAACGGCGGCGGGCAAGAGGGTGGCGTGCTCACCATTGCCGAGACCAATGCCTTCACCGGCGCCAACCCCGGGTACACCAAGGCCAATCTGGACATCAATGGCAAGGTGGCCACGGGTACCCGCGAAGGTTTCATGTATGTGAATCCCTCCCAGGAAATCCAGCGTAATGAAGGGTTCGGCACCTTTGAGAAAACTTCTGATGATCCGCTGACCGTTGAATACACCTTGAACGATCCCCAATGGTCCGACGGCAACAAGATCGACAAGGCCGACGTGATGCTCTGGTGGGCCACCAGTTCCGGTTACTACGATGACGGCGATGCAGAAGCCAAGACCGGCAAGGATTACTTCACCATTGCCGGATCCACGGACATTCTGGGCCACACGGACATTCCCGAGTTCTCCGAGGACGGGAAGTCCTTCACCCTCAAGTACGACGAGCCCCAGGCCGACTGGGAGATCGCCATGGATCAGGACTATCTGCACCCCGCTCACGTGGTTGCCGAAGAGGCCGGTATGACCGAGGAAGAGCTGCTCACCGTGCTGGAGGACTCGCCCAAGGGCGATCCGGAAAGCCCCAAGGAGAATGCCGACCTCGCCAAGATCGGCGAGGCGTGGGACACCGCTTTCAACTTCACCAAGACCCCCGAGAACGACAAGCTGCTCTTGTCCAACGGCCCTTACAAGATCAAGGACATTGTCGAGGGCAGCTCCCTGACCATGGTCAAGAACGACCAGTACAACGGTGAGCACCAAGGCAAGTTGGACGAGATCACCGTTCGCTTCATCGGTGACTCCACTGCTCAGATTCAGGCCTTGCGCAACGGCGAGGTCGACATCATGGCACCGGTGAGTGTCAACAAGGACACCATTGACCAGGTGAAGGAAATCGACTCGGTCAATGTGCTGCAGGGGCAGGACCTGTCCTACGACCACGTGGATCTCAATTTCGGAACCGAAACGTTCAAGGACAAGGACGTCCGAGAGGCCTTCCTCAAGACCATTCCGCGCCAGCAAATCGTTGATCAGCTGATCAAGCCGGTCACCGACGAAGCATCCGTGTTGAATTCCCAGATGTATGTCTCCAGCCAGGGCGAACCGTACGAGAAGGCCACGGAGAACAACGAAGCGGAGAACCTTTACGGTGAGGTCGATATCGACGGCGCCAAGGAGCTGCTCGACGGTAAGACCCCGACCGTTCGCATCCTGTACAACAACGAGAACCCCGCGCGCGTCGACTCGTTCCAGTTGATCAAGGAGTCCGCCGAGAAGGCCGGCTTCAAGGTCGAGGACCTGGGCGATCCGAGCTGGTCCGAGAAGCTGCCCGACGGTGACTACGAGGCGTCGCTGTTCGGCTGGGTGTCCCCGGGCGTGGGTACCGAAGTGCTGTCCCAGATCTTCAAGACCGGGGGCGGCGGTAACTATAACGACTACTCCAACCCCGACGTGGACAAGCTCGTGGATGAGGCCCGCTCCAACCTGGACAATGAGTCCCGCGTGGATCAAATGGTCGAGATCGACAAGCACACCTTCGAGGATGCCTACGGCCTGCCGTTGTTCCAGAACCCCGGCTTCTTCGGCGTATCCGAGGACGTCGAAGGTGTGCAGTACCAGCCCAACCAGGACGGTGCCTTCTGGAACCTCTGGGAGTGGTCGCGTAAGTAAGGGTGATTCGCTCACTCGCATGAGTTGAATCCGCCCCCACGGATACGCTGTGCGGGCTCGGGCAACCGGGCCCGCACAGCGGCCGTGACTACGCACTCTCAAGGCAGCGACATGATCTCTTACATTCTTCGCCGGCTCATCACAGCCGTTCTGATTCTTCTGGGCGCCTCGTTCATCGTGTACATCATGACCGCAGCGTCGGGTGACCCCCTTTGGGACCTCTACGGACATCCCAACGCGGCCCAACTGATTCCGGACCGTATCGACTCACTGAACCTCGACCAGCCGCCCATTTTGCGGTACTTCACCTGGCTCGGCGGTGCACTCGGCTGCTTGGTTCCGTTCTCGGACATGTGCAGCCTAGGCGTCACACGTGACGGTTTGGAGGTCACCCAACTTCTGCTGTTCGCCATGGGCCAGACCATCATGCTGGTGACCGCGGGAACCATCC
>NZ_JAUNPE010000052.1:0-3065 GCF_030536815.1 Kocuria sp. | reverse complement strand
CTTCTGCTGTTCGCCATGGGCCAGACCATCATGCTGGTGACCGCGGGAACCATCCTGGCCATCGTCATCGGCATTACGCTGGGCATTGTGTCGGCGCTGCGCCAGTACTCCGGTTTGGACTACGGCGTCACGTTCTTCACGTTCTTGTGCTTCTCGCTTCCCAGCTTCTGGTTGGCGGTGCTGCTCAAAGAAATTGTGGCGATATCGTTCAACGACTTCTTACAGGACCCGGTCATGTCCATCGGCACCATTCTGGCCATTGGCGTGGTGGCGGGGTTCATCTGGTACCTCGTGTCCTTCGGGCGCGCGAAAACCCGCATCCTCATGGGTGTCCTGGGCTTCCTGGTGACCTCGGGCATCGTGTACTTCGTTCTGGTGACCAACTGGTTGACCGCGCCGTTCCTGGGGATCCCGCTCATCTTGCTGACCGGCATTCTGGTGGCCGTCATCGCCACCATCCTGATTTCGGGGCTGCGTAATAAGCGGGCACTGTACGCGGGCTTGGCCACGGTCCTGGTGGGCCTGATCGCCTACTTCCCGGTGCAGGGCTTCTTCCGAGGGGCCGGCCTGTGGACCGTGATCATCCTGTGCCTCGTCATGATCGCCATCGGCGCGACCATTGGTTACTTTGCCGGCGGCTATGACCGTGGGCAGGGTATGCGGGTGGCCGGGATCACCGGATTCTTCGTGGCGCTGCTGATCATCCTGGATCGCTTCATGCAGTCCTGGCCGGCCTACTTGGACTCCGGGCACATTCGTGGCCGCCCCATTGCGACGGCCAGTGCGTCCACGCCGGGCCTGACCGGTGATTTCTGGATCATGGGCATCGACCGCTTCACCCACCTGTTGCTGCCGACCATTGCGCTCACGCTGCTGGCGTTGGCGTCCTACTCCCGATACTCGCGAGCATCCATGCTCGAGATCATGGGTCAGGACTACATTCGTACGGCTCGGGCCAAGGGCCTGTCCGAACGCACGGTGGTCATGCGCCACGCTTTCCGTAACGCATTGATCCCGTTGGCCACACTGGTGGCCTACGACATCGGGGCTCTCATTGGCGGGGCCATCATCACCGAGTCGGTCTTCGCGTTCACCGGTATGGGCCAGTTGTTCGTCACCGCGGTGCGCAACGTGGATCCCAACCCCGTTATGGGCGTCTTCTTGATCACGGGCATCGTGGCAATGGTCTTCAACCTCATTGCCGATCTCGTGTACTCCGTTCTCGACCCGCGCGTGAGGGTGAAAGCATGAGCCAGCAAGAACCAATCAACGTCAAAGAACCGGTGGACCCCGCCGTCGCGAAGGCCGAGGACGTCCAGGGCAAGAGCCAGGGGCAGCTGGTTCGTCAACGATTCTTCGGCAACACCGGAGCGGTCATCTCCTTGATCGTCCTGACGTTCGTCGTGTTGTTGTCGGTGACCTCTATCGGTGTGGGCCCCATCCCGGGCTGGTGGAAGTGGGATCCGGATGCCACGGGAACGCTGCTGGACGGTGGCCGACCCACATTGTCGTTACTGCCCCCCGGGCTGGGAAATCATCCATTCGGTCAGGACAACCTGGGCCGTGACCTCTTTGCCATGACCATGCAGGGAACGCAGTACTCCCTGATCGTGATGGTTGTGGTGGGTGTGATGGCCGGCCTCCTGGGCACCGTGATCGGTGGCCTCTCCGGCTACTTCCGCGGCTGGACCGAGGCCATCCTGATGCGCCTGACCGACGTGATCATCATTATCCCGCTGGTCATCCTGGCCGCGCTGCTGGGTCGCTTGGCCATCTCCTACGTCCGTTCCACGGGCCTGCCGACGACCGCCACGGTCATTGCGCTGGGTCTGTTGATCGGTGCGGCGTCGTGGCCGCCACTCGCTCGACTCGTGCGCGGCGAGTTCCTGTCGCTGCGTGAGCGCGAGTTCGTCGACGCCGCTCGATTGGCCGGCGCGTCCAGCGGTCGCATCATTTTCAAACACATCCTGCCCAACACCGTGGGCGTGATCACCGTGAACATCACGCTGCTGATGTCCTCGGCAATTCTGCTGGAAACGGCACTGTCCTATTTGGGCCTCGGTATCCAAGCGCCGGACTGGTCATTGGGGCGCCTCATCAGTGAGAATCAGACGGCCTTCGCCACCCGTCCCTGGTTGTTCTGGTGGCCCGGTGTGTTCATTGTGACCATTGCGTTGACCATCAACTTCATTGGTGACGGTCTGCGCGATGCGTTCGACCCGCGCCAGCGCAAGTTCAATCCCAAGAAGGCTCGCGAGCGCGGCGAGCAGCGCACCGAGCGCGGTGCCGTCAACCGGGCCACCCGATGAGTTGGGTACCGGCGGGCGTGCCGCGGGGGTCAGGCTGTGACGAACAGCGTGACACCCGCGGCGGCCATGACCAGAGTCACCGTGAGCGGGGCGGGAACGTAGGACATGCGTACCGGCTCCAGAGCGGCGTCGTCCCGGGTGAAGACGTCCAACTCGCCGGTGTCGATCTTGCGCTGCCACAGCGTGCGGATGTCATTGGCTGCAGCGCCCGAGCGTGTGCCGGCCAGGTCGCCGGTGCGCACGGCACCGTCCGTCCGGGCCAACGGATGCGCCTGCGAGACGCCCTGGGGTCCGCTGCGCAACGCGGACCCCGGCCCCGCGGCGGGCAGCGCGAAGCACGAATGGGAACCGGCCTCGGTCACCACGGTGACCGTGAAGCGCGTCCGCACGTCAATGATGTGCGCCCACGGAATAACCACGGCGCGCAGGGGATTGATGATGCGCACACCGTGGTCGCGGATCTCCAGGCGGGGGCGCCAGTACAGCGCGTAGCCCAGCCCGGCCACAGCGGCACCGCAGCACACGCTCGCCGCGAAGAGCAATGGGTTGTGACCCCAACCCGCCACAGCCACGGCCACGCCCAGGATCACCAGGAAACCGGTGAGCCACGGGGCGGACGCGGCTCGATAGACACGTGGGGAATCAGCGGGGGATTTCTGGTCCTGGGGCATGGCCCTCATGCTAAGCATCCTCACCCCGCAACCCACGCACACCACGTTTCAGACACGATGGAGCACACACGATGAGCACCTCGCA
>NZ_JAUNPE010000213.1 GCF_030536815.1 Kocuria sp. | reverse complement strand
GCTGACCGCGCGCCCAGTCGAGGGCGGCCATGGGTTTCTTGCCGGAGGGCTGCACGCGGGTCAGTTCCACCGCGTAGGAACCGGTGCCCGCGTAGACCGCGCCGTCCCTCACGTGCACGTGACCGGGGGCCAGACCCGTGACCTCGGGGGTCGGGATCACGCGGTCGATTTTCATCCGCTGCCCGTGATAGTCCGTCCACGCGCCCGGTTCCGGGGTCACCCCGCGCACATGGTGGGAAATCGCCACGGCAGGATGGTTCCACTCGATGCGGGCTTGGGGTCCGGTGAGTTTGGCGGCCTTGCTGGCCTCCCCTGCCTGGGGCACGGGTTTGGCTCGGCCCGTGGCCACGGCCACGAGCGAATCCGCCAGTAACGACGCACCGCTGTGGGACAACCGTTCCAGGACGGATCCGGCGGTGTCGGTCGGGCGCACGGGATCGGTGAGGGTTCCCACGATGTCCCCCGTGTCCATTCCCTCGTCCAGGACGAACGTGGTGGCGCCCATCATCGTGTCACCGGCCATGAGCGCCCGCTGCACCGGAGCGGCCCCGCGCCACTGCGGCAACAACGAGAAATGCAGGTTGATCCACCCGTGCTCGAAAACGTTCAGCACGGGGCGCGGCAGCAGGGCACCGTAGGCGACCACGGCGGCGAGGTCGGCGCCGGTGGCGCGCAGCTGCTCGACCAGGTCGGCCGTGGCGCGATTGGCCTTGAGCGTGGGAATACCGTGTTGCTCGGCACGCTGCGCCACCGGGGACGGGGTCAGAATCTTTTTCCGCCCCACGGGTGCGTCCTCGCGGGTCAACACGGCGACAACGTCCAGGTCGTTACGTTCGAGAAGCGCGTCGAGCGGGATGACGGCGGTTGCCGGGGTGCCGGCGTAGAGCACTTTGAGTGGCTGGCTCACGTTCAGGAGTCCTTTCCCCGAGTGAAAGCCGATCCCGTGAAGGACGACCCGGTGAAAGAGGAACCCTCAGAGACCCCCAGGCGCTGGGCTTCACGTTCCCGGGCCACGCTGTCCACAAGGTCCTGGTACTCGGGTGCACGCATGGCGCGCATCGCCTCTGTACGCACCTCCCCCTCGAGTCGGTCGACGAACAGCATGCCGCGCAAATGGTCAGTTTCGTGTTGGAAGCAGCGCGCGAGCAGGCCCGTGCCTTCGCGGCGCACCGGCTCCCCGTTCATGTCCACACCCGTGATGATCGCGTCGTTGCGCCGTGGCGTGTGATACCCGGGCCCCGGGACCGAGAGGCACCCCTCGCCGCCCTCCTGAGGTTCGTCGCCCACTTCCAGGACGGGATTGATCACGTGACCGGAATCCTCGCCGATGTCCCACGTGAAGATTTGGAGCCCGACCCCCACCTGCGGTGCGGCCAGTCCGACACCCTTGACGGCGTGCATGGTCTCGACCATGTCGTCGATCAACGTTCGGAGTGAGTCGTCGAAGTCCGTGACAGTGAGTGCCGGTGTCCTGAGGACGGGGTCCCCCTGGGTTCGGATGCGCAGGATTGTCACTGCGAATTACTCTCCTCGGTCGCCTGAATCTGGGATTCCTTCAAGTCTACGGCGGCGGCCATGGCTCCCCGACCCACCGGGTTGTGCTCCAGCGGCGGCGGGACGATGGCCCGCAGCTGTTGGCCGGCCGCCTCGATTTCCGCCGAACGGGCCCACACCTTGGCCAGGGCGCAGAACTTGAACCAGTGGGCCGGCAACTGGTCCGGGACGGCCTGGACCGACAGCGCCTCCGTGTCACCAATGGCCACGGCCATGAGAACCTCCGCATTCGCGAACTCCCAGGGCTGCCATTCACCGGCTGCGGCATCCACGAGGGATTCTTCCGCCTTCAAACCGGCTACAAGTTGTGTGACCACCTTGGCGTCCGGGGCCTTGACCCGCCCGCTGCGATCCGTACCGCGGGTCTTGTAGTCGATCAGGCACACCTTGCCGCCGATGCGCGCCACCAGGTCGAGCGTGCCGGCGTAACCGACGGTGGAATTCCACACGGTGATCTCCGCGGCCAGCGGCTCGGGGCGGTACAGCTCCCACCACTGGTCGGCACTGTCCGCGAACCGGGATTCCTGATGCTCGGCCAACGTTTCCCGTGCCTGATCCACGCGGTGGTCCTGTCCCATGGCTCGCAAGGCCAGCTGCTCGCAGTAGTCGTGGACCCGGTCCCCACGCTCGGCGGCCCGGTCCCTGTGGCGTTCGGCCGCCTTGGCCGCGTGATTGACCAGGGCGCGGCGGCGTCGTGGGTCGCGCATTGCATCGGGAAGTTGCGGGTCCGCGGCCAAGGCCTGTGCGGCGCTGTAGCCATACCAACCGCCCAGATCATTGGCCTCGCACCCGATGACCGTGGTGATGGACGGAACCTGCGGATCCTGCCCCTCCGCACGCGCATACATGCGTCCGTAAGCAGTTTGTTGGGCCAAGCGTGGTTGCGTCATGGGGCCACCCTACGACCCGCCACCGACAGGGACACCGGACGTACCCGGGAATGCACAAGGCCCCGATTCCTGGTGGAATCGGGGCCTTCATTGTGCGCGATACTGGGATCGAACCAGTGACCTCTTCGGTGTGAACGAAGCGCGCTACCGCTGCGCCAATCGCGCTTGCAACGTTGAAAACCATAGAACACTTTTGGGTCACATGCCAATTGATGACGGCTCACCCCCGACTCATCCCCTTGGGCAACCGGACGGGCCCTTGGGGGCGCCGTCGATTTGCCCGATCGAAATTGTGTGGGTAATGTTCTAGCTCGTTGGCACAGCCCGGAAAGGCGAAGCACTCAACCCCCACCGGTTGAAAACTTCCCCGGACAGGCGCTGACGGACTGTGATAGAGTTTCCGCTCGGAAGAACGGCAAACCGGTTTCACGGAAAGTCTTTCAACCAACAATGCGGACGTAGCTCAGCTGGTAGAGCATCACCTTGCCATGGTGAGGGTCGCGGGTTCGACTCCCGTCGTCCGCTCGCAGTAATCGACAGCCATGTCGAGACCTGAGACCCTGTCCTTCAAGGATCTGGTCCCGGTGGGGTGGCCGAGTGGTTAGGCAGCGGCCTGCAAAGCCGTCTACGCGGGTTCGAATCCCGTCTCCACCTCGGCTCCGACCACCCTCGCTCGGCGAGAACGTTTGAGCGCGATTGGCGCAGCGGTAGCGCGCTTCCCTGACACGGAAGAGGTCACTGGTTCGA
>NZ_JAUNPE010000212.1 GCF_030536815.1 Kocuria sp. | reverse complement strand
CTCGCGAACAGCACCTGGGGCGCGTCACCTCCCATGACGGGCAGCTCTCGCTCGTGGTCGGACAGGTTGATCGCGGTCACCACGCCGTGCTCGGACTCCGGTTCGCTCATGCGCTTGAGCACGAACCACTGCTCGTCGTCACTGGCCTGGGTGGCCATGGTGGCCCAGTCCTGGCTGGTCAGCTCGGGGGTGGTGCGCCGCAGCGCGATCAGGTCACGATAGGCGGTGAAGATCCGCTCGTGATCGCCCCGGTGCACCTCGTCCCAGTTGAGCTTGGACCGCTCGAAGGTCTGCGGGTCCTGCGGATCGGGCACGGACGCGTGGTCCCAGGCCATGGACGCGAATTCCGCCTTCCGACCCTCCGCCACGGCCTTGCCCAGTTCGGGTTCGGGGTGAGCGGTGAAGAACTGCCACGGGGTGCTCGCACCGAATTCCTCGCCCATGAACAGCATGGGGGTGAACGGCTGGGTCATCAGCCACGTGGCCGCGCACAGCACCCGGTCCGCGCTCACGGTGTGGTTCATGCGGTCACCGGCGGCGCGGTTGCCCACCTGGTCGTGGTTCTGCAAGAACGTCACGAACTGCCACGGGAACACCTCGGACGGGTTGATCTCCCGGCCGTGCGAACGCCCGCGGAACGTGGAGTACGTGCCGTTGTGGAAGTACGCGGTGTGCATGGTCTTCTCCAGCGCATGCAGGGAGTCGAAGTCCCCGTAGTAGCCCTGGGTCTCACCGGTGAAGGCCACGTGCGCGGCGTGATGCACGTCGTCCAGCCACTGGGCGTCCATACCCTGCCCGTGCTCCTCGGCGGGAATGATCATGCGCGGATCATTGAGGTCCGATTCCGCAATCGTGAACAAGTTCTTGCCCGTGCGTTCGGATTCTGTCGCGACGCGTTCGGCGATCTCCTGCAGGATGTGCTTGGCGCGCGAATCCGCGAGCGCGTGCACGGCATCCAGGCGGAAGCCGTCCACGTGGTAGTCGCGCAGCCACATGGTCACGTTGTCCAGGATGTACTCGCGCACCCCGTCCGAGCCCCAGTCGTCCAGGTTGACCAGGTCGCCCCAGCTGGAGGCTCCGGGCTTGAAGTAGTCCGCGAACAGGGGCAGGTAGTTACCACTGGGACCCAGGTGGTTGTAGACCACGTCCTGGATCACGCCGATTCCCTTGGCATGGCAGGCCGCCACGAAGCGCTGATAGGCCTCCGGACCCCCGTAGGACTCGTCCACGGTGTACCAGGCCACGCCGTCATAACCCCAGTTGTGGTCGCCGTTGAAGCCGTTGACCGGCAACAGCTCCACGTAATCGACACCCAGATCCGCCAGGTAATCCAGCTTCTCGATGGCCGAGTCCAACGTGCCCTCGGGCGTGAACGTGCCCGGGTGCAGCTCGTACAGTACGGAGTCCTTGAGCAGGGGAGGCTGCCACGCGGCGTCGTCCCACTGGAAGGCGTCGGGATCAAAGGTGCAGGACAGTTCATGCACGCCCTGCGGTTGGCGGCGCGAGCGCGGATCCGGCAGTACATCGGAGACGGATGTACGTTCCTTGGCCGTGCCCTCGTCGAAGACCTTGGTCAGCAGGTAGCCGTAACGCACGGTTCCCGACGCCGCCTGCTCACCGTCCGCGAGCGTCCACCACCCGGGGCGCTCGGCCAGACCCGCCATGGGGTGGTCCACACCTTCCACGCGGACGGTGACTTCGCGGGCGTGGGGTGCCCACACGTCAAAACGATGATCGTTGGTCATGCTCAGCGGTCCTTTCGGCGCAGTAGCGCCACGGGATAGGTATCAAGAAGTTCGGCCAGTTTCACGCCGCCGGTCGAGGTGAAGGTGCGGCGCGTCAGGATGTCCTCCCACTCGCCGTCGGCCAGGTTCACGGTTTCGTCGGTCCAGCCGCCGGCCCTGGCCAGGCCCACCGGGAAACGAGTCACCACGGTGGCCGCACCGCCACGGTCGAAGCCCAGCGCGTGATCGGACAGGGTGCCGGTGAGCCCGAGCGGTTCGTAACCGGTGAACAGCTCGGGGTGTTCACGGCGTAGCCGCAGTGCACGAGATGTCAGCAACATGCGGGCCGCACCGGTGTCGTCCACCGCCGGTGAGCCACCGGCGGTGCCCGGCAGGCCTGCGTCCAAATCGGTCAGCAGTTCGGCGCGCAGCTCGAAGTCCACCGGTCGCCGGTTGTCCGGATCCACCAGGGACGGCTCCCACAGTTCCTGCCCCTGGTACACGTCCGGCACGCCCGGCAGCGTCAGCTGCAGTGCGGTTGCGGCCAGGGCATTGGACCAACCCGGTGCCGTGGCGCGTTCCACGAAACCCTCCACGATGCCCCTGGCCCGCGGGTTGGTGAACACGAAATCAATTAAGCGGGTCAGCTGCTCCTCGAATTCCTCATCACCGTCCACCCACGCCGTGGACACCGATGCTTCCCGGACGGCCTTCATCGCGTAGTCCACGGCGCGCTCACGCTCGAGCGGCCACGCGCCCACAATGGCCTGCAGTACCAGGTTTACGGCCGGGCCGTCCGTGATGGCAATTCCGGCCTCACGAGCCCGGGGGAACAACGTGGCCAACACCTCGGACCATGCCTTGGCGGATTCGGACAGCACCGTGATGCGTGCGCGCACGGACGCGGAACGTTTGGTGTCGTGGGTGGTCAGCGCGTTCATGGTGTCCGGGGATTCCCGCTGACGCTCGGCGGCCAGCTCGTGGAACTCGGCCGGGGTCAGCGAGAACACGGACGGGTCACCGCCCACCTCGGTCAGCGAGGTCAGCTTGGAGAACCGGTAGAACGCGGTGTCCTCCACGCCCTTGGCCATGACCATGCCGGAGGTTTGCTGGAAACGCTGGGCGGCCTCGGTCAGTTCCTCCGCCGACGCCGCTGCGTCACCCAGCACCTGGGCGAGATCGTCGAGCACGGCGCTGAGTTCCGGGCGGGCCTGCTTCGCTGCGGCCACCGCCTCGCGCTGGTAGTCGACGCCGAAGGGCAGATACGTGCGATACACCGGGAAGTGCGCGAGGATTTCCGCCAGGCCGTCGTAGGCCTGCTCATCCGAATGACCGAAGTCCCCGGGGAGATCGCGCACCACGCGGTGCACTTCAGCCGAAAGCCCGACGTCTGCCATGCGGCGCTTGGTGCCGTGGATCAGTTCTTCCCACCGCACGGGGTCGCCCTCGCGCAGCTTGGTGTCCAGGGA
>NZ_JAUNPE010000051.1 GCF_030536815.1 Kocuria sp. | reverse complement strand
CAGGGCAACACCACCTGGAAGTGCACTACATCTTTCACACCCAAGAAGCGATAACGGTTTTGTCCGCAGCCGCAGCTTCGCGTTCATGACGTCAATGGGCGTGCGCGCACAAAAGTAGCCCCTGACCGGTGTTCCCACTGGTCAGGGGCTACTTCATACCGCGGAGGATGGGGGATTTGAACCCCCGAGGGCGTTAACCCAACACGCGTTCCAGGCGTGCGCCATAGGCCGCTAGGCGAATCCTCCAGGCGTGCACATTCCCCAACGCGTGGGCAACGTGCGGCACTCAGCATAGCGGAACTCCAACCCCGGATGCGAATCGAGGGTGAACCGGCGGCTAAATCTGGGCCGAGCGGCGTCGTTGTTTGTAGCTGCACGACAGACCGCACGGAGCAGGCCACCGGTTTAGAACTCTGCTCCCAGTTGAGCTAAAGTAGTGGGCAGCCCCTCGCGTGGCGTCATCCTGTTGAACTCCCCCAGGACCGGAAGGTAGCAAGGGTAAATGGGCTCTGGCGGGTGCGCGAGGGGTCTTTTCGTCTCTAACTCCCCAACCGTGCGGTTGCGCTGTGCCTGTCGGTGACCGCGGCTAAGGTTTCATACGTGACTACCGCCCTGTACCGCCGTTATCGCCCGGAGACGTTCGAGGACGTCATCGGTCAGGAACACGTGACCGAGCCCCTCATGACTGCCCTGCGCAAGAACAGGGTCAATCACGCCTACTTGTTCTCCGGTCCGCGCGGTTGCGGAAAGACCACGTCCGCCCGCATCCTTGCACGTTGCCTCAACTGCGCCGAGGGCCCCGCAGCCACCCCGTGCGGTCACTGCGATTCCTGCCGCGATCTTTCCCGTGACGGTGCGGGTTCACTGGACGTCATCGAGATGGACGCCGCGTCCCACGGTGGCGTTGACCATGCGCGTGACCTGCGTGAACGTGCGACTTTCGCCCCGGTGCGGGATCGCTACAAGATCTTCATCATCGATGAGGCGCACATGGTCACACGTGAGGGCTTCAACGCCCTCCTCAAGATCGTGGAGGAGCCGCCGGAGCACGTGAAGTTCATCTTCGCGACCACCGAGCCGTCCAAGGTGCTCACCACCATTCGCTCGCGCACCCACCACTACCCGTTCCGCCTGGTTCCGCCGGAGCCCCTCATGCAGTACCTGGAGCAGCTGAGCGAGCAGGAGCACGTGGCCACGGAGCCCGGCGTCCTGTCCCTGGTGGTTCGCGCCGGCGGCGGTTCGGTCCGCGATTCGTTGTCCGTGTTGGACCAGCTCATGGCCGGTTCGGACGATCGCGGTATGACGTACGACCTCGCCGTGGCCCTGCTCGGCTACACTCACGCGGCCCTGCTCGACGACGTCGTGGATGCCTTCGCCGCCGGTGACGCCGCCACGGTTTTCAGCGCCATTGACCGCGTTGTCCAAACGGGTCAGGATCCGCGCAGGTTCGTGGAGGATCTGCTGGAACGCTTCCGCGATCTGGTGGTGGTCAACGCGGTCCCGGATTCCGCCGCCAACATCTTGCACGGCATGCCCACCGATCAAATCAACAGGTTGCGCAATCAGGCCACCCTGCTCGGGGCCGCGGAACTCTCACGCGCCGCTGACATCACCAACACCGCACTGAACGAGATGACCGGGGCCACCTCGCCGCAGCTCCACCTGGAGCTGCTGTGCGCGCGCATCCTCCTGCCCTCCGCGGACCACACCACACGCGGCATCACGGCCCGTGTGGACCGCCTCGAGCGCCGTCTCAGCATTCCCCGCGGCGCCGGAATTCGCCCGGGCACCTCTGAGACCGAGCAGCATTCTTCCCCCGACGACGCCGCTGCCGCACCACAACGCCACACCGCACCCGAGCGCGTGGATCCGCCCGCAGCCCCACCCACTGTGGCTCCGCCGTCGGCCGGGATGACCGCGCCGACCATGGAAGAACCCACGGATCCCCAAGACGGCACCGAAGAACCGGGAGGCACCTCGCACCCGGCAGCTGCGGAGCCGGTTCCCGAGCAAGACCGTGAGGTCAGCCATGGCCGGCCGCCCGCGGACGGCCGTACCGGCCGAGGTGAACCGGACGCCGCCCAGGACAATGAGCCTGCCGATCACGGGCCCGAGCATCAAGACACCCAGCCGGCGCGCCCCATTTCGGAAGAATCTGACCAGGGCGGGGAAATCGAGCTGTTGCGTGCTTCCTGGCCCGAGATAGTGTCCGCCCTGGCCGAGATTCGCCGCGTCGCCTGGACGGTCACGATGCGCGGCACCCCCGTGACCTTCGACGGCCAGACGCTGCGCATCGCTTTTGACGCCGAGGGTGATCTGCTGAACTTCCCCCGCTTCGAGAACGATGTGCGTGCGGCCATCCACTCCGTGCTCGGAATCGACTGTCGCATCGAAGCGGTACGCCCCGGTGACTCCCACGGTGGCGGTCAGACCGGCGGAAATCCGGGCGGCCCCACCCGCGGCAAGAGCCCGGATGGTAACGGTCCCGGCGGGCCGGCTCGAGGCGGACAGCAAGACACTGGAAGCGGCGGTCCCGGAGGACCCACGCGCGGAACCGACCAAGGCAAGAACGGGCAGCAGTCCACCGACGAACCGCCCGTGTACTTCCGCGAGCAGGAAGGCTTCGGTGCGCAGCGTCGGCGCCCCGCGCCTGAGGTTGGGCAGCCGCGCGGGGAACAGGACTCCTCTCAGGCGGGCCATGATGCCCACGATCGGCAACGGCTCTCCAGCCAGACCCGGCAATCCCGTGAGGAGGCTCCGGAGCCCGATCCGGAACCCGATTCCGATGAGCCCGTGACCTCATGGTCCGTGGCGAAGATCCCGCAGGGTGAGCCCGCCGAATCACCCGCTGCGACCACTGCGATTCCGGCGGACGCGGCGGAGGCTGCTGCGGATTCAAACGATTCTGCCTCCTCTGCCAAATCATCGGAACCGGCGACTCTCTCCCCCGCCGATTTCAGCATTGATCCGGGTTCCGAGGATGCCACGGCTCACGTCGACGACGGCACGCCTGACATCGCGCCCGAGGTCGGCTCCGGCGGCTCCGATCAAGATACGGCCACGGAGTCCGAACCTGCCGAGGACCCTGGACAGCCGCAGGACCGGCCGTCCGGCCCCGTGG
This sequence comes from Kocuria sp., assembly GCF_030536815.1. Lineage (GTDB taxonomy): Bacteria > Actinomycetota > Actinomycetes > Actinomycetales > Micrococcaceae > Kocuria > Kocuria gwangalliensis. The sequence goes on along the minus strand of NZ_JAUNPE010000051.1, from coordinate 12,147 downwards.
AAACGAGCCCCGTTGCCACGGCGGACCCAGCACCCCGGCAGTTACCTTCGGATTCCGCGCACTCGCCGGAACCCAGCAACGAGTATTGGACGCCCCACGAACCTCCGCCCCCTCCGGAAGACGAACCCCCCGCCGATCTTTACGAGATGCCGGAGCGTCGCCCGACCGGGCCGAGTGGACAAGCACCAGCCCAGGCCACCAGTCCTCGCACTCAGCGACCGAGCTTCAGGGAACGGCATGCCGCAGAAATTGCGGCGGCGCGGCAACGCCCGACAGTGCCGCAGGCGGATGACCCGTCGGACAGCACCGAGGATGAGAACTTCTCGCCGAGCGCGGATGACGAGTCCATCGAGGATTCCTCGTTGTACGGTCGTGCGGCCATCGAAAGAATTCTGGGGGGCTTGCTCATTGAAGAGCGTCCCCACCAAGCGAACTAACCGAACCCCCAAGGAGAACTGTGTACGAAGGCGCGGTCCAAGACCTCATTGACGAGCTGGGACGGCTCCCGGGTGTAGGACCCAAATCCGCACAGCGCATTGCATTCCATTTGCTGGACGCGGACAAGGATGAGGTCCAACAGCTCGTGGACGCCATCACCACGGTCAAGACATCCGTGTCCTTCTGCCAGGTCTGCGGCAACGTGAGCGAACAGGAAGAATGCGCCATCTGCCGCGATACCCGCCGCGACCGCACCGTGATTTGCGTGGTCGAGGAGTCCAAGGACGTCATGGCCATTGAACGGACCCGCAGCTACCGCGGTTTGTACCATGTGCTGGGCGGCGCTATCTCGCCTCTCCAGGGTGTGGGCCCCGATCAGTTGCGGATCCGCGAGCTCATGACCCGGTTGTCGGATGAGACGATCCAGGAGATCGTCCTGGCCACCGACCCCAATTTGGAGGGTGAAGCCACCGCCACCTACCTCTCCCGCATGCTCAAAACCCTGGGCATCCGTGTCACACGCCTGGCCTCGGGTCTCCCCGTGGGCGGTGACCTGGAGTACGCGGACGAGGTCACCCTCGGCCGGGCCTTCGAAGGGCGCACCGTTGTCGCTGAAGCGAACTAAGTCCTCAGCGTCGCCTCATTGGGCTCAGAGATGATCATTGGACTCCAACCCGATCATGGGCGCATGAACAGTTAGCATGGACGCCACACCACTTGATCCCGTGGTACGTACGCTGTCCGAGAGGAATATATGAGCCTCATTGTTCAAAAGTTCGGTGGCTCCTCGGTTTCTGATGCCGATGGAATTCGCCGAGTTGCCCGCCGGGTGGCAGAAACCCGCAACGCAGGCAACGACGTTGTGGTGGTGGTTTCCGCCATGGGGGACACCACCGATGACCTGCTGGATCTGGCCAACGAGGTCACTCGCAAGCCACCGGCCCGCGAGCTGGACATGCTCCTGACCGCCGGGGAGCGTATTTCCATGGCCCTGCTGGCCATGGCGACTTCCGAGGTCGGTGTGCCCGCCCAGTCCTTCACCGGCTCACAGGCCGGGATGATCACGGACGGCGATCACGGCGCGGCCAAACTCGTGGAGGTCAATCCTCTCCGTGTCCGCGAGGCGCTGGACGCCGGCAACATTGCCATCATCGCCGGCTTTCAGGGTGTGCACCGGTCCACCAAGGACATCACCACCCTGGGCCGCGGAGGTTCCGACACCACCGCAGTGGCACTTGCCGCCGCACTCAACGCGGACGTGTGCGAGATCTACTCGGATGTGGACGGCGTGTACACCGCGGACCCCCGCATAGTGCCCTCCGCGCAGAAACTGGATCGCGTGTCCTCCGAAGAAATGTTGGAGCTGGCGGCCAATGGGGCCAAGATCCTGCACCTGCGTTGCGTGGAATACGCGCGCCGCTTCAACGTGCCCTTGCACGTTCGCTCGTCGTTCAGCCACAACGAAGGCACGTGGGTCATGCCCACGCCCCACGAAAACTTCACGCCGCAGAAGGAGATTCCCTTGGAACAACCGCTGATTTCTGGCATCGCACATGATCGCACGCAGGCCAAAATCACCGTGGTGGGGGTTCCCGACCGCCCCGGAATCGCCTCCCGCATCTTCCGACTGCTTGCGGACTCCAAGGTCAACGTGGACATGATCGTCCAGAACGTCTCCACCGGTGATCGCCCCCTGACCGACCTGTCCTTCACCCTGGACGAGTCACAGGGCGATCTTGCAATGAACTTGTTGCGCGCCGCGGAGGAAAAGATCGGTTACACAAGTCTCGATTATGACGATCAGGTGGGTAAGATCTCGCTGGTCGGCGCGGGCATGAAAACGAACACGGGGGTGTCGTTCAAGTTCTTCCAGGCCTTGGCCCAAGCGGACATCAACGTGGACATGATTTCGACCTCTGAGGTGCGGCTTTCCGTGATCACCGATGTCCGCAAGTTGGACACCGCGGTACGCGCCCTGCACACCGCTTTCGGTTTGGACGCGGACAGTGAGGCCACCGTGCACGGGGGGACGGGCCGCTGAGAATCTCGGTTTCTTAGATATAACGGTCACGGGCTGCCATCCGAGTGGCCCGTGACCTAAACTTTAATGCACAAATTGACAGACGCGTCCTAGACGTTGGAGAGGCACACATGAACAGCCAAGCTGGTGAGATCCTTTCCGAGAACGCTCCGAACGATCCACTGGCCCTGACGAACCAACTGTGTTTCTCCTTGTCCGTGGCGTCAAGAATGGTGGTCCAGAGCTACCGCCCCATTCTGGAACCGCTGGGACTGACTCACCCGCAGTATCTGGTGATGCTCTCGCTGTGGGGTTCCAGCCCCCGCACCGTGAAGGACTTGAGCTCCGAACTCATGCAGGATTCGGCGACACTGTCTCCGCTGTTGAAGCGTTTGGAGTCCCGCGGCCTGATCTGCCGCGACCGCGACCCCGAGAACGAGCGTGCTTTGGCCGTCACTCTCACGGACGAGGGTCGAGAGCTCAAAGAGAAAGCCTCTGAAGTGCCTGTCATCATGATGGAACGCCTGGGCGTCACTGCGGAACAGGTCAAGGAGCTCAACACCGCCATGCACCGCATGATCACGCAGGCAGAAGAAGCATCGCATGCTTGAAGCCCTGCCCCGTGGGCAATGGCTGGCAGCGTCCCGGGCACACGAACAGCGCATCTCCGGATTCACCACCCCGTTCCTGAACCGCAGGCATGAGGGTCGCCAGCACCCCGTGGAAGATTTCCTGTTCACGTACTACACGCTGTCCCCCGCCCAGTTCACACGATGGCACCCCGGATTCGGAACCATCTTGTTGGACGCCCCGGAGAGGGCGGACTGGAAGTTCTACCGCCCCGCCACCCCGGCCGAGCTTCGGGTAACGGGCGCGCCCGAGGGGGTGAGCGGCGTCGTACTGGATCGCGAGACATTCGTCGCGAAACGCGAGACCGCCATCCGTTTCACCCGAGAACTCCTGTCCAACACCGTGGCCAAAACCGGCACGTTCGATTGCTTCGGCCTGCACGAGTGGGCCATGGCGTACAAGGCGCAGGAGAACGGCGTACGTCACGACTATGTGGGGCTGAGGTTGGGCGCTGAAGGCACCAACCAGGTGGTGGAATCGCACCGGATCCGCTGCTCACATTTCGATGCGTTCCGTTTCTTCCAGCCGCAGGCCGTGGAGCGCAATGAACTGAAGCCCTCACGCGAATCCCAGCGAGGCATGGAACAACCGGGCTGCCTGCACGCGAACATGGACCTCTACAAGTGGGCGTACAAGCTGCTGCCCGCCGTGGATTCGGATCTGCTGGCCGATTGCTTTGAGCTGGCGTGGGATGTGCGCCGCACGGACATGGAAGCCTCGCCGTACGAACTGAGCGGCTGGGGCTACGAACCGGTGCGCGTCGAGACTCCCGCGGGGAAGGCTGAGTACGTCCGCCGCCAGCGAGACTTTGCCACCCGGTCCGACGGCCTGCGCCATCGGTTACTCGCAGTCACCGAACGACTCCTCCCGGAAGCCAGCTCCGCCGAATCCGCCGAGAGCCAGCCCCCTCCCCACCCTACGGACCATCCCGAGGCCGTCGAGGGAGTCTCGCCGTGATCGATTCGGCATCATCCGGGCACTGGGAACACATTGTTGAGGTGTCGGAGCTTCCGCAATCCTTTGATTTCGTCACGGCCCGCTGCAGCATAGGGCCCGTTCTGGTGACCCGCGACGCCGCAGGCGCTCTTCATGTCCTGTCCAACACGTGTCCTCACCAACGGGCCACCGTCTGCCGCGAACCCGCGGGGCGCGCGGAACGCTTTGAGTGCCCCAATCACTACTGGCTGTTCGCCCCGGATGGCCGGTTTTTGGGCTCGCGACTGAGCGTGGCCTCAGGACGGGCCGCAACCGACGATCCGAGCAAGAACTTGGCCCGGGCCGACGTCACCGTGACGGACGGTTGGGTCATGGCCCGTTTCCGCTGAATCGAGAATCATCTTCCGGCGCCGCCCCGGCCAGGAACTACGGACCGGCCCAAGGCTCAGGACTCGGTGTCATGGTCCCGCAGGGCAAGTGCCGCGTTGAGCACCGCCAGATGACTCAGTGCCTGCGGAAAGTTGCCCAGGAACGAGTGGTCTTCGGGATCGATCATTTCCGTGAACAGGCCAAGATCGTTGGCCAACGCCACCATGCGGTCCATGAGTTCCACGGCCTGCTCGCGCTGGCCGACGGTGGTCAGCGCGGCAACCGTCCAGAACGAACACGCGACGAAGGCGCCTTCCTCTGCGTCCACCCCGCTGTAGCGGTACATCAACGGCCCGCGGCCGAGTTCTTGCCGGAGGGCGGCAATGGTTGTTTTCATCCTCGGGCCCCGGTCGAAGCCGGTCATTGCGTGCAACAATACTGACGCGTCGAGCTCTTGGGTTCCCGGGTACCAGACGTACGCGCCCCGTTGCTCACTCCAGCATTCGGTGTCGATCCACGCCCTGATGCGTTCTCGTTCTGCCCGCCAACGATCCACGCAGCCGGGGATGTAGCCGTCCTCCGCCAAACGCACGGCACAGTCCAACCCGTGCCAGCACCCCATTTTGGAGCTTGTGTAGTGGCGGTGTTCGGGCAGTTCCCACATTCCCGAATCGGGGCGCCGCCACACGTCGCAGATCGCGTCCGCGAGGTCGGCCAACATACGCGCGGTGGCCGTGTCCAGCACGTTACCGCCCGCCACGTAGCGGTGCGCCACATCGAACACGTCCCCGTAGACACCCAGTTGTAATTGGTCGGCCGCCGCGTTGCCCGCCACGACCGGGCCGGTTCCACGCCAGCCCGGAACGTCGTATTCCGTCATGCGCGTCTCGGGGACCTCCCCGTCCAACCGGTTGAGCACGTGCAAGTTAGGCACCTGGGCCCGGACCAGGCGAAGCAGCCAGGACACTTGGGCGTGCACGTCCTCCTGCTCCCCCAGTTGCAACAGAGCTTGCAGGGCGTAGGTGGCGTCACGAATCCACGCAAAGCGATAATCGTAATTCTTGGTGCCCGCCATGTTCTCGGGCAGGGACGTGGTTGCGGCAGCTGCCACGGACCCCGATGGGCTGTGGCTCAACAACTTGAGCACCAGCGCACTGCGTTGGACTTCTTCACCGTAGGGTCCGTCGGATTCGAGCAGATCTCCCCACCGCAGCCATGTTTCTCGGGTCATCTCGAGGTTCTTGCGGATCTCACGCGGAGTCGGTAGCCGGAGGGGTTCGCTGTGCGTGGCAACCACCGCCAGCAGGTGCTGCGAACCAGGTGTGGTGCGGAAGGATCCCGAGATCTGCTGTTCTTCGACCTTGCTCTCACCCACGTGTTCACCGCACACCCCCACCGAGACCTCGCTGGCGCGCAGCACGGGCTTGTGGGCCGTGACATCAACCCAGGGGGAGACCGTGTTGAACATGGTCCCGGGGGCCACACGCCATCGCATGGCAACAGTTCCTTCCAGGCCCTCCACCGCCCGCGCGAGTTCGTTCCAGGGCAGTCGCCCGGTCGAACCGAGGTTCAACGAGTCGGTGACCTGCACCCTCCCCGAGGCAGTGGTGTACGTGGTCTGCAGAATATTGGTGCCCGGCAGATACTTGCGTTCGACCTCGAACCGCTCGTCCGGACACAGTTCAATACATCCACCGTGCTCGGCATCGAGCAAGCGCGCGAATGCGGGCGCCGAATCCAGATCAGGAATCGGATACCAGTCCACGGACCCGTCATGGGAGATCAGGGCAACCGTGCGACCATCGCCGATCGCCGCGTAGGAGCGCAGATCCACGTACCCGTTGCGCCGGGGCGGTAGCGCACTGAGTGGTACTGCTTGGGGCCGCGTTGCATTCATCCGCCCGCTCCTCACATTGCATGTGCTCAACAAATAAGTGTGCTGCCCATCGTAGGAGAGCCCTGGCCCTTGAGCCACTCCCGCGACCCCCCCATCCGCGCGGAACGGAAACGGAGACCAGCCGCCCGCGCACCGGAGGGCCACCCATCAGGGGACCCGTCGCTTCACACACTGCCGCGGACGAACTTTTTGACCGATAGGATGGGCGAGGATTAGCTCGAATCTCAGGAGTTGTAATGGCCCGTATCGTGGTTGATGTTATGCCCAAGCCGGAAATCCTTGACCCGCAGGGCAAGGCGATCGCCAACGAACTGCCCCGTATCGGGCTGGATGGTTTCAGCGAGGTCCGTCAGGGCCGCCGTTTCGAACTCACCGTGGACGGTGAGGCAACGGACGAGGTGCTCGCCCAGGCTCGCGAGGCCGCCGAGAAGCTGCTCTCCAACCCGGTCATCGAGGACGTCGTGAACGTTTCGGTGCTGGACCAGGAGAACTGATCGTGGCCCAGAATTTGACCGCCGAACAAACCCCTTTGATCGCGGATCTCTCCCGCCCCGGCCCCGATGCTGCATTGCAGGACGTGCGCGTGGGTGTGGTCACCTTCCCCGGCACCCTGGACGACCGCGATGCCATGCGCGCCGTGCAGCTCGCCGGTGGCACCGCCGTTGCGCTCTGGTACGCGGACGAGGATCTGCAGAACGTGGACGCCGTGATCCTCCCGGGTGGCTTCTCCTACGGTGACTACCTGCGCGCCGGCGCGATCGCGCGTTTCGCCCCGCTCATGGACAAGATCCTGGACGCCGCGACTTCCGACGCCGCCCTGCCCGTTCTGGGCATTTGCAACGGATTCCAGGTGCTCACCGAATCGCACCTGTTGCCCGGTTCCATGATCAAGAACGAGCAGTTGAAGTTCCTCTGCCGTGATCAGGCGCTGCGCATCGAGAACGCGGACACCGCCTGGACCGCTCGTTACGAGCGGGGTCAGACCATTGTGGTGCCGCTCAAGAACCAGGACGGCCAGTACGTGGCCGATCAGCGCACCCTGGACGAGTTGGAAGCCGAGAATCGCGTGGTCTTCCGCTACGTGGACGGCAACCCCAATGGCTCGCGCAACGACATTGCGGGAATCGCCAATGCCCGCGGCAACGTGGTGGGACTCATGCCCCACCCGGAGCACGCGGTGGAACCCGGTTTCGGCGCGGATTTCTCCGGTACCGGTGCGGTGGACATGCGCCACGGCACTGACGGCCTGGACATCTTCGTGTCCGTCCTGGAGCGACTGACCCGCTAACGCCCCGCCGGCCCATGAGTACTCGGGCCCGCACCTTCATCAGACATTCTTGCGTGAGCGCCGCAAACGCACCGTACGCGCCCACCACCACGGCAAGGGATTCTCGTAAACGACATGAGCGAAACGCACTTCAACCTGGACACCGTTGAGCACGCCGCCTCCACCCCGGACACCGAGCTGCCCTGGGCGGAGCTGGGGTTGACCGAATCCGAGTTCGATCGGGTCAAGGAGATCCTGGGCCGCCGCCCCACCGCCGCGGAACTGGCCATGTACTCGGTCATGTGGTCCGAGCACTGCTCCTACAAGTCCACCAAGGTGCATCTGCGCCAGTTCGGTGACAAGGTCACCGACGAGATGCGCAAGGACCTCATGGTGGGCATCGGGGAGAACGCCGGTGTCACGGACATCGGTGACGGCTGGGCCGTGACCTTCAAGATCGAGTCCCACAACCACCCGTCCTTCGTGGAGCCCTACCAGGGTGCCGCGACCGGCGTGGGTGGCATTGTCCGTGACATCATCTCCATGGGCGCCCGCCCGGTGGCCGTGATGGACCCGCTGCGTTTTGGCGCCATCGACCACCCGGACACCCAGCGCGTGGTGCACGGTGTGGTGGCCGGTGTGGGTGGCTACGGCAACTCGCTGGGTCTGCCCAACATCGGCGGTGAAGTGGAGTTCGATCCCTGCTACCAGGGCAACCCCCTGGTCAATGCCCTGGCCGTGGGCGTCATGCGCCACGAGGACATCCGCCTGGCCAACGCTTCCGGTACCGGCAACAAGGTGGTGCTGTTCGGTGCCCGCACGGGCGGCGACGGCATTGGTGGCGCCTCCGTGCTGGCCTCCGAATCCTTTGACGATTCCAAGCCGTCCAAGCGACCCGCCGTCCAGGTGGGAGACCCGTTCGCGGAAAAGGTGCTCATCGAGTGCTGCCTGGAGTTGTTCAAGGGCTCCCTGGTGGAGGGCATTCAGGATCTCGGTGCCGCGGGTATTTCCTGCGCCACCTCCGAGCTCGCCTCCAACGGTGACGGCGGAATGCGTGTGGACCTGACCAAGGTGCTGCTGCGCGATCCCACCCTGACCCCCGGCGAGATCCTGATGTCCGAGTCCCAGGAACGCATGATGGCCGTGGTGACCCCGGAAAAGGTCCAGGCGTTCGAGGCGGTCATGACCAAGTGGGACGTGGAGTACTCGTGGATCGGTGAGGTCACGGACACCGGTCGTTTGATCATCGACTACCAGGGCGAAGTGATCGTGGACGTGGATCCGCGCACCGTGGCCCATGACGGCCCGGTCTACGAACGACCCTTCGCTCGCCCCGAGTCCCAGGATCAGCTGCAATCCAACCATTTCACCGGCTCGCCCGAAGACGCCTCCCGCCCCTCCGGTGCGCAGCTGCGTCAGGCAGTGCTCGAGCTGATGGCCTCACCCAACCTGTGCTCCAAGGACTGGGTCACCAGCCAGTACGACCACTACGTGCAGGGCAACACGGCCATGGCCATGCCGGATGACGCCGGCGTGATCCGCGTGGACCAGGAAACCGGTCTGGGCGTGGCCCTGTCCACCGATTGCAACGGTCGCTACACCCGCCTGGACCCCTACGCCGGCGCGCAGCTCGCGCTCGCCCAGGCCTACCGAAACGTCACGACCGCCGGTGCCCGTCCTGCGGCCGTGTCTGACTGCCTGAACTTCGGCTCCCCCGAGGACCCGGACATCATGTGGCAATTCGCCGAGGCCGTGCGCGGCCTGTCCGACGGTTGCCAGGAACTGGGCGTGCCCGTCACGGGCGGCAACGTTTCGCTGTACAACCAGACCGGCGGCGTCGCCATCAACCCGACCCCGGTGGTCGCCCTGATGGGCGTGCTCGACGACGTCGCTCGCCGCACGCCCTCCGGGTGGCGCGAGGACGGTCAGGCCATTTACCTGCTCGGTGAGACCGCGGACGAATTGGACGGCTCCGAATGGGCCCGCGTACGCGGTCACCTGGGTGGTCGGCCCCCCAAGGTGGATCTGAAGCGGGAGCGCACCCTGGGGGATATGCTCGTCAACATGTCACGGGACGGCATGATCGACGCGGCACACGATGTTTCCGAGGGTGGCTTGGCCGCGACCCTGTCGGAAATGGCCCTGCGCTTTGGCGTGGGTGCGCGGATCGGCCTGGGAGAAGTGGCCGACCGTGATGGCGTGGACACCTTCACGCTGCTGTTCTCCGAGTCCCAGGGCCGGACCGTGGTGGCGGTCCCCCGCTCGGAAGAGGTGCGCTTCAAGGACATGTGCACCGTGCGCAACTACCCGTTCGCACGTATCGGCGTGGTGGACGCGGAGTCCGGGGCCCTGGATGTTCAGGGCGAGTTCTCCGTGGACCTGGAGGCCTTGCGAGAAGCCCACAGCTCCACCCTGCCCAGGTATTTCGGTTGATCATAAGGATAGGCACCATGACTGACGTTTCCGAAGAGCTCAGCCCGGGACGATCGATTCGTACCGAGCGTCTCGTGTTGCGTCCATTCACCCAGGACGAGCTCGAGGCGATTGCGGATCGAGCGGATTTGGCGCAGTTCGCTCAGGGGTTCCCGACTCCCGAGGATCAGGACTGGGCTCATACGGCATTGGACGCCGGCAGCTATTTCTTCACCGAGACCATGTACTCGATGTTCGCCGTGGTGGATGCCGCCTCGGGCCAGGTCATCGGCATGGCGGGTTTCGTGGGCCCGCCCATTGACCACGAACTCGAGGTCGTGGGCTCCGTGATACCGGGCCGCCAGAATGAGGGGTACGCGGACGAGGTGCTCCCCTATCTGGTGGAGTTGGCCTTCCAGAATCCCCAGGTCAAGGCCGTGAACGCGTCGGTTCCGTGGGGCAATGAGCCCGCACGGAAGCTGCTGCTCAAGAACGGCTTCAGCGAATGTCCGAGTGACGGGTTTGAAGCCACATATGTGCATCCCCGCCCGGAGATGCGTTCCAGCAACTGAGTTAGTCGGCTATGTTCCCCTGGGCCCCGTACGACCTGTTCTCCCCGGACACCGTCCCTGAGTGGATCCTGGTGATCCTGGTCGTCATCGACCTGTTGCTCCGAATCGGTGCGCTTGGCTGGATTCCCCATCAGCGCAGACCGTCGGTCGCTCTGGCGTGGTTGCTGGCCATTTTTCTCCTGCCCTACGCGGGGTTGTTGTTGTTCCTGGTCATTGGTTCTTCTCGCCTGCCGCGAAAGCGGATGGAGAAGCAGGCCAAGATGAACGACATCATCCGGGAGAACACCCCCGAGGATTTCTCCCTGGGCAAGGAATTCGACGACCTACCCGAATGGGTCACCACAACCGCCAAGCTGAACTATCAGCTGGGCGCGTTGCCCATGGTGGGCGGTAATGGCTTCGACATTGTCACGGACAACCACGAGTCCATGGAGCGCATGGCCCGTGATGTGGATCGGGCCACCGATTACGTGCACTTCGAGTTCTACATCGTGGCCACGGATCGGGTGTCCCGGGTGCTGCTGGATTCCCTGGTGCGGGCGCATGACCGTGGTGTCCGGGTGCGCATCCTGATCGACCACGTGGGTTCGCTGGGTTACCCCGGGTACGCGGAACTCGTACGCCGTTTCAATGCCTCCGGCATCCCCTGGCGGCGCATGCTACCGATCCGCCCGTGGCGCGGTGAGTGGCAGCGCCCGGACCTGCGTAATCACCGCAAGATCCTGGTCGTGGACGGGTCCATTGCCTACACCGGTTCGCAGAACATCATTCACCGCTCCTACAACAAGAAGAAGAACATCCGCCGCGGCCTGGAATGGAAGGATCTGATGATCCGCTGCTCCGGGCCCGTGGTTGCCGAGCTCAACGCGGTGTTCGTCTCCGACTGGTACTCGGAGACCGACGATCTGCTCCTGGACGAGGCCACCGAGGTCCTACCGAACGTGGAGGCCCCCGTGTACGCCCAGGTGGTCCCCTCCGGTCCCGGGTTCACGACCGAGAACAACCTGCGGCTGTTCAACCACCTCATTTACAACGCCAACCGCCGCGTGGTGATCTCCAGCCCGTACTTCGTGCCGGACGAGTCCCTGCTGCACGCGCTCACCACCGAGGCGCAGTCCGGGGTGGACGTGGAGATTTTCGTGGGTGAGTCCTCGGACCAGTTCCTGGCACGGAACGCCCAGAATTCCTACTACTCCGAACTCGCGGAAGCCGGCGTGAAGATCTACCGCTACAGCTCCCCCACGGTGCTGCACGCCAAGTTCGTGCTCGTGGACGACCTGATCAGCGTGATCGGCTCCTCCAACATGGACGAGCGATCTTTTGCCCTGGACCTCGAGGTGTCCGTGATGATCGTGGGCCAGGACTTCCACGACCGCATGGAGGAGGTCGTGAGCCAATTCAAGGCGTCCTCGACCCTGCTGGACCTCGACGCCTGGAACAACCGCCCCCTGCGACACAAGTACGTGGAGAACGTCTGTCGCCTCACCTCGGCTTTGCTCTAACGCCGACGACGCCGCTGCCGCGACCTTGCGCTCGAAAAGGTCACGGCAACGGCGTCGTCAGTGCGCGGGACAGGACCGCGACGCACGGTCGGATCAGGGTGCCA
>NZ_JAUNPE010000211.1 GCF_030536815.1 Kocuria sp. | reverse complement strand
GTCAAGGCGTACGTGTCGCAACTGTGCGACAAACTCGGCGCTCGGGACCGTGTCCAGGTGCTGATTGCGGGCATCCAAAACGGCCTGGTGAGGCCGGAATTGACCGAGGATCTCACCCAATGAATTGATTCACAGGCTTCTCACAGGTCCGGCGCTTCAACTCTGGCCATTTGGCCATGTTCACCCGGTGGTGCAGTGCGGCACAGTAGTACATGAACACGACGAAAGAAGTGTTCACCGACTCAAGATTTTGGGTGAGGCAGCAAATGTACGGCGCCGCCAAGAGAACCTTGAGTCACGCTGAACTCGCGGCGGGGGTCTTGTTTGGCCCTCCCCGGTTAGAGCTCCGGAAGACTTGGATCACCTTGCGTGATGCTCCGGGACCCCCGTCGCGTCAGCACCCCAGAAGTAAAGTGCGGCCCCTCTCGACCAGGAGGGGTCGCATTTCTTGTGTCACGGGTTCGGGCAGGCTACCGCGACTGATTCTGGGCTCGCGGCACCAAGCTGTAGAACCAGTTGATGTGATCACGCAACAAACGGGTCGCCTGTTTGCCGTTGCGGGCGGTGACGGCCGCGAGGATGCCCCAATGCTGGGTCTGTAACGAGGAACGGATGCTCTCCCAGTCCTTGAGGGTGGCCACGGTTTCCTGGACGTAGCCAATGGTGGCCTCGCGCAGCGACACCATGACGGTCTCCAGCACCACGTTCCCCGCCAGGGAGGTCAGGAGCAGGTGGAAGTGGGCATCCAGGGCGTGGAACTCGTCGTTGGACATGGTGGGGTCGTCCATGCGGTCCAGCACGTCGTGGGCCTGGGCCAGGATGGCGTCGCGGTCCGTGTGATCATCGTTCTCACCCGACGCCGCATCCCACGCCGCTTGGGTCTCCAACATGAGACGCGTGGTGACAACGTCCTTGACCGGTAGTGCCTTGGTGGCAATGTGCATGCGAAGGGCCCAGCCCAGAGCGGCGGAGGGTTCGGAAATCACCGTGGCGCCGGCTTGGGGTCCGGAGCCGGTGCCCGAACGCACCAGCCCCATGGCATCAAGGATGCGGATGGCCTCACGTACCGATGCCCGAGAAATGGTGAAGTGCTCCGCCAACGCGCGTTCCGCGGGCAGTTTGTCACCCACGCGGATCTTCCCATGGCGCAACTGCTCCTCGAGCCAGTTCAGCACCACCGTGTACGCGGGGGTGGAGACCATGTAGTCCTCCTGTGGGTTGTTGAAAGAAAACCGCCCGTCACCCGTGATGCACGAGTGGCGGGCGGTTTATGCATCGTCAAGTCTATGCGGCGGGAAGCATCCAGGCGAGCACGTTGGACTGCAGGAACACCAAGCAGCACAGCGCGAGCAGCAAGCCGATGGACCACGGGATCACCGAACGGAAGATCTTGGACTCCTGACCTTGCATGCTCACCGCGGTTGCGGCAATGGCCAGGGACTGCGGCGAGATCATCTTGCCCACCACGCCTCCGGACGTGTTGGCCGCGGTCATCAGGTAGGGGTCCAGTCCGGATTCCAGGGCCGCGGTCTTCTGCAGGTTGGCGAACAACGCGTTGGCTGAGGTGTCCGAACCGGTCACGGCGGTGCCCACCCAACCCAGTACCGGGGAGAAGAATGCGAACGCCGCACCCAGACCCGCCACGAACGTACCGATGGAAATGGTCTGGCCGGAGAAGTTCATGACGTAGGCAAGGGAGAGCACCGAGGCAATGGTCAGAGCGGAGAACCGCATTTTCCATGCGCTGCGGCCGATCTCGGCAAGCGCGTTGCCCACCGTGAGCTTGAAGCGGCCGTGGTGATTGAACACCGAGTAGATGATGGCGACCAGCAAACCGGAGATCAGCAAGAGCGTGCCCGGGCTGGACAGCCACTGGAAGTTGTACACGGAACCGGAAATGGGTTCACCGGCGGAGTTCAACAGGTGACCGTGGAGACCCGGCCAGGGGATCTTGATATCGGTGGCCGCGAGGGACTTGGGGACATTGACGCCCCAGGTCCACAACTTGGCGACACCGAAGACCACGACCACCAGGATGTAGGGCAGCACTGCCATCCAGGCGCGCACCGGGGTCAGAGCGTCCACGCTCTGGGGGCGATCGATGCCCAGATCCGCACGAACCTCCTCGGCGCCCTTGGGTTTCCAGAAGCGCATGAGAATCACCGCCGCGGCAAGGCCCGCGAGGGATGCTACCACGTCCGTGAGTTCGTAGGAGAAGTGCGTGGCGCACCACCACTGGGCAATGGCAAAGGCGCCGCCCACGGCCAGTGCAGCGGGCCAGGCCTGCTTGAGGCCGCGAACGCCGTCGACAATCATCAGCAGGAAGAACGGAACCACGAACGCGAAGAACGGGGCCTGGTGGCCGACCACGGCGCCAATGTGTGCCGGGTCCAGGCCCGTGAGCACGCCGGCGGTGGTGATGGGGATGGCGATCGCGCCGAAGGCAACGGGTGCGGTGTTGGCGATCAGCACCACGGTGGCCGTCTTGAGCGGCTTGAGGCCCAACGCCAAAATCATGGTCGCGGTAATGGCCACGGGCGCGCCGAAACCGGCGAGCGCCTCCAGCAGACCGCCAAAGCAGAACGCGATCAGCATGGCCTGGATACGCAGGTCACCGCCGCCAATGGTGTCGAAGATGGTGCGCAGGTCCTCGAAGCGCCCGGACAGCACCGTGACCTGGTAGAACCACAGTGCCATGACCACGATCCACACGATGGGGAACAGGCCGTACACGGCACCCTGCGTGGCGCTCAGTGCGGCGAGCTGGGCCGGCATGTTGAAGCCGAAGATCGCCACGAGCAGCGCGGCGCCCAGCGCGGTCAGGCCGGCCACGTGCGCGCTGGTCTTGAAGGCCAGCAGCATTACGAAGAAGGTGAGCAGAGGGATGCAGCCCACCAGGGCTGAAAGTCCGACACTGCCACCCACGGCGTCGGTCATGGCGGTAAATGTGGTCACGCTGTCTCCTGCGGGCTCCGGTGGGTCCGTCGTATGGTCGGACCACTATGGTCAGACCACGAAGCATACATGATGCTCGTCACACTGCACAGTCACTTGGGGGGCGTCTCCGGTGGGCTGCCACGATAAGCCTGCTTGTGTGATCGCGTTCACTCACCTAGCATGGTCAGACCACAGGAGCCGGAGTTGATCGGAGATCAATGTTGTGAGAATCGCACTGTTCGCCACGTGCATCGTGGACGCTATGTATCCCAAGGT
>NZ_JAUNPE010000050.1 GCF_030536815.1 Kocuria sp. | reverse complement strand
GAAGCGCACGGACCAAAGGAACGTGTTTTGGGACAGGCTCGTGTGGGCGCTGGATCAGTGTTCGGACCAGGATGCAGATATCTACTCCGTGAACATGGGCATGGTGGTGTTGACATCTTTAGCCAAGGATTCCTTGATGACGGCCGAAGACATCGAAATGATCGAGCAAGTCAACGACATTGTGGTAGACCGATTCTCGGGCATTCCTCCGGAGGAGGATGAAGAGTCAACTGACCCAGAAGCTACTCCAAGGCAGCAATGACCATGTGTAGAGTGGATGTGCACAGGAGGACGGTGTATCCCATGGCGACGACAAGAAAATTTTCCGCTTCTGGTCGTAACGCGCGCCCACGAACAACGGTAAGAACCGACAACGCCGCTCGTACGGGCAAGGTCATTACGTACAGCGCCAAGCAGCAGCAACAGCTCCTGAGGCAATCGAAGAAGCTGCAAAAAGTGCTTGATGAGCGAAAAAAAGAACTCGGCGTGGCCTGAGTCGAACTACTCGATAAAACCCCGCTACCCTCATCCACTCTTCTTCCCCACGAACCGATCCACGCGCTGCACCGTGTCCGGGTGCCCGGACAGTTCCGTGATGCTCGCGGATTCGTGACGCAAGTGCTCCTCGTACCCGTTCAGCGCGGCAGCCCGCAGCAACCTCTTAGTGGGCCCGTAGGTCTGCACCGCCCCGCCCAGGAACCGGTCCTCGACTTCGGTAAGGCGTTGCCCGAACGACGCCGCCTCGGTCACCTCGTTAGCGATCGCCCAGTTCACGGCGTCGGCACCGCTCAGTATTCGGCCATTGAGCGCCAGATCGATAGCACGTTGATGACCCACCGCGCGGGGCAGCAGATATGCCACGCCGGTGTCCGGTGAGAGCCCCATCGAGGAATACGCCGCCAGCATGCTCGACCGATCGGACGCCAGCACCCAGTCGGAGTTCAACACCAGCCCGAGCCCCGCCCCGGCCGCCGTACCGTTGACGCCCGCAAGGATGAGAAGGCGCGAACGCATCATGGCCAACGCGACGTCGTGGGCGGCGTCGGCGAGGGAACGCAGGAACGCGGGGCGGTCGACGGCCTCGTAGGACGCCATGCTCGTCACGTCCCCGCCGGCGCAGAAGAACCGGCCCTCGCCCGTCAGGGTGAGCACGTGAACGTCCGGGTCGGACTCGGCGTCGCGCAGGGCGGCCAGCACCCCTCGTGCCATGTCGAGAGTGAGGGCATTGCCGTCCGCGGGCCGGTTCAAGATGAGCCGAACCACGCCGGGGCGACGTTCGACCCGGACGGCTGAGGGTGTGTTCGTAAGGGTCATGGTGCTCCGTAGGTAGTGGTCACGCGAAGGCGCTGATGCCGGTGAGATCACGGCCCAGAATCAAGGCCTGGACGGACTCGGTGCCTTCGTAGGTGTGCAACGCTTCCACATCGCTCATGTGCCGGATCACGTGATTCTCGAGCAGGATCCCATTGCCTCCCAGCATGTCCCGCGCGACAGCGGCGATCCGGCGGGCCGCACGGGTGTTGTGATACTTGAGCATCGAGGCTTGGGCGGACCGCATGGTGCCCCCCGCCTGTAGGCGTGTCACGGCCACGCACTGCAACTGCATGTTGGTCAGTTCCGCGAGCATCTGGGCCAAACGCTCCTGCACCATTTGATGACCGGCCAGCGGCTTACCGAACTGGGTGCGTTGCGTTGAGTAGGACAGCGCCGCCTCGAACATTGATGTTGCGTGGCCCAGCGCGGACCACCCCACGTTCACACGGGTTTCCACCAGAGCGCGGGAGACGTCCTTGAACGAGTGCACGTCGGGTAGCTGCGCATCGGTGGGTACGCGCACGTTGCTCAGGGTGATTTCCGCCTGGTGAATGGCCCGCAACGCGCCCTTTCCCCGGATCACCTCTGCCGAGTATCCGGGCGTGGACTGTTCCAGAATGAAGCCCTTGACCTGGCCGTCCGCCTCATCGCGCGCCCACACGATGGTGATTCCGCCGGCCGCGCCGTTGCCGATCCACTTCTTGTGTCCGTTCACCACCCACTCGGATCCTTCGCGCCGGGCGGTGGTTTCCAGCGACACGGAATCGGACCCGTGGTGCGGTTCCGTCAACGCGAACCCACCCAGCAGATCGCCCCGGGCCACCGGTTCCAGATAGTTGGCCTTCTGTGCAGCACTGCCGAACAACACCAGGCTGCGCAGCACCAACCCACCCTGCACCGCCGCGGCTGCCGCCAGCGAACCGTCCGCGCGGGACATCTCCATGGTGACCAGCCCCGCCGCGAGCGGGGACATTCTCTGATGCCCGGGTATATCCAGTCCGTCGGTCAGCAGGTTCAGTTCGCCCGCCCGCCGGACCAGGTCCGTGGGGTACTCACCGCGGTCCCAATACTCGTTGACCAGGGGCAGGATCTGCGCGCCGTACTCGCGAGCCCGGTCCCAATGGGCTCGGTCGTCGTCACTGATGCCTTCGAGCACCGACAGGTAATCGGTACCCAGTGCCTCGGTCAGGTCATACCGCCGCGACGGCCCGGCGCTCACGCGCGATCTTCCGTGCTCGCGGTCCCGGTGCCGTCCTGGGAACGTTCCGCGCGCAGCTGGCGCTTGAGCAGCTTGCCGGACTGGTTGCGGGGCAGTTCCGCGACGAAGTCCACCCGCTTGGGCACCTTGTAGTCGGCGATCCGAGATTTCACGTGTGACCGCACCGTTTCGGGGGTCAGCGTGGTCCCCTCCTTGAGTACGATCACCGCCGTCACGGCCTCGATCCATCGCTCGTCCGGCAGCCCCACCACGGCGACCTCGGCCACCTCGGCCAACTCGTAAATACAGTCCTCGACCTCGCGCGGGGCCACGAGCACGCCACCGGTGTTGATCACGTCCTTGATCCGATCGACCACCTGGATGAACCCCTGCGCATCCCGGGTGACCTGGTCACCGGAGCGGAACCAGCCGTCCACGAATGCCTGCTCGGTGGCCTCCGGTTTGTTCCAGTACCCGGTCAGCAGTTGGGGGGAGCGGTACTGGATCTCACCGGGTTCACCGGGCGCGCCCAACGCACCTTCGGAGGTCACCACCCGGGCCTCCACATAGAACACGGGGCGCCCGCACGATGCCGGCCGCGCGTCATGCTCCTCCGGGCGCAGCACGGTGCACAGGGGACCCAGCTCGGACTGGCCGAAGCAGTTGTAGAAGCCGATCTTCGGATACCGCGAGCGCAACCGCTGCAGCACGGTCACCGGCATGATGGACGCGCCGTACTGGGCCTTGGTCAGCGACGAGAGGTCGCGGGTGTCCAGCTCGGGGGAATTGGCCAGGGGAACCCACACGGTGGGGGCCAGGAACAGCGAACCGATGTGTTCTTTCTCCACGAGCTCAAGGATCCGCGCGACGTCGGGCCTGGCGATCACGCGCACGGTGGCGCCCAATGTGAGGTAGGGCAACAGGAACACGTGCATTGCGGCCGAGTGGTAAAGCGGCATGGCAATCAGGGGCCGGTCCTCGGCCGTGAAATCCAGGGCAATGATCGAGGAAACGTACTCGGCGATCAGCGCGGCGTGCGTCATCATGGCACCCTTGGGCGCGGATGTGGTGCCGGAGGTGTACAGCAGTTGCAGCAGGTCACTTTCGTCCACTGGCACGTTGACCGGCTCCGACGACGCCGCCCGGTCCAGCGCCGTCTCCAGCAGCGAGACACCCTCGGATCGGGTGCCTGCGGACGGCTGCGGATCCGGGAACATGGACCACACATGTTCGACCTCCGGTGCCCGCCCGGAGCCGCGGACGTCATCGACCAGCGGCAACAACGCGTTATCGACCACGAGCAGGCTCGCCCCGGAATCCTCCAGGATGTAGGCCAACTCGTCACCTTTGAGTGCGAAGTTCACCGGTACATGCACCAGACCGGCCTGGGCACAGGCAAGGTACAGCAGCAGGTAAACATCAGAATTGGCGCCGTAGGCGGCAACCCGGGACCCCCGCGGCAACCCGGCATCGACCAGGCGGCGGGTGACGCGGTGGACCGCGTCGCCCAGTTCGGAATATGTCCAGCGCCGATCCTCGAACAGGACCGCGGTAGCCGGGCCGTTGCGGGTGACCGTGCGGCGCAGGAGTGCGCCCATCGTGTTGGACGTGGCCGTGGCCACCGCCGAATCGGTCTCGTGCTCCCGAGCTGATGCATTCATGACGGACGGGTCCTTTCGGAGGAAATCGGGTGGCTCAGAGACGTTCGATGATGGTGACGTTGGCCTGACCGCCGCCTTCGCACATGGTCTGCAGCCCCCATTGGGCGTCCCGGCGCTCGAGTTCGTGCAGCAGTGACGTCATGAGCCGCGCACCGGTGGCGCCGATGGGGTGGCCCAGGGCAATCGCCCCGCCGTTCACATTGACCGTGGACATGTCCGCACCGGTTTCGCGTTGCCACGCGAGCACCACCGCGGCAAAGGCCTCGTTGATCTCGATCAGGTCCATGTCGGCCAAGCGCATGCCCGTGCGCTCCAGGGCGTACCGGGTCGCGGCAATGGGTGCGGACAGCATCATGATCGGATCAGCACCGCGGGCCGACACATGGTGGATGCGGGCTCGCGGGCTGAGTCCGTACTTCGCCACGGCGCGTTCGGAGGCAATCAACAAAACCGCAGCGCCGTCGGACATCTGAGACGCGGTACCCGCCGTGTGCAGACCACCATCCACGATCGGTTGCAGGGATCGGAGTTTCTCGAGGTCGGGTTCGCGCGGACCCTGATCCTCGGACAACCCGGCCAGCGGCAGGATCTCCCGATCGAAATACCCCTCTCGCTGGGCGGCCAGTGCGCGCTCGTGGGATTGCACGGCAAAGGCCTCGAGCTCCTCACGCGTGAGACCCCAGCGATGGGCCATCATTTCCGCGCCCCGGAACTGGGAGACCTCTTGATCCCCGTACCGTTCGGCCCAGCCGTTGGAACCGGTGAAGGGGTCCGGAAACCCGAATTTCTGGGCGGCCGCGTTGGAGTAGGAAAGCGGAATGCTGGACATCGACTGCACGCCACCGGCCACCACCAGCTCGCTCGTGCCGCTCATCACCGCCTGCGCCGCGTAGCTGATGGCCTGTTGCCCCGAGCCACACTGCCTTTCAATGGTGCTGCCGGGAACCGCCTGGGACAGCCCCGCCGCGAGCCACGCGTTGCGGGCAATGTCCATGGACTGTGGGCCCAGCTGGTCGATGCACCCCAGGATCACCTCGTCGTACTCCTGGGAATCAATGCCCTGCCGGGTGACCAGCTCCTTCAGTGGCGCGGCGGCCAGATCGAGCGGATGAACTTCCGCGAGTCCCTTGCCCCGGCGCCCCACGGGGGTGCGGACGGCATCAACGATGTAGGCCTCAGCCATGAAAAATTCTCCGAACGGTCGATCGAGCAGGGGCGGATGTCATCAGGACGACGTCAGCGCGGGGCCATGCGCAGGGCGCCGTCCATGCGCAGCGTGGTGCCGTTGAGGTAGTCGTTGTCCACGAACGTGGTCACGATCTGCGCGAATTCGGAGGGGCGGCCCAGCCTGTGGGGGAACGGAACACCGGCGGCCAGACCCGCGCGGTACTCCTCGCTGACCGTGGCCAGCATGGGGGTTTCCACGATGCCCGGTGCCACGGTGTTCACGCGGATACCCAGGCTTGCCAGGTCACGCGCGGCGGCGATCGTCAAACTGTGCACACCGCCTTTGGACGCCGCGTAGGCCGCCTGACCCACCTGGCCCTCGAAGGCCGCCACGGAGGCGGTGTTCACGATCACCCCGCGTTGGCCGTCCTCGTCCACGGGATCGTTGGCCGCCATGGCTTCCGCGGCCAAGGTCAGGACGTTGAAGGTGCCGATCAGATTCACCCGGATCACGGTCTCGAACAGTCCCAGATCATGCGGGCCCTTCTTGCCCAGGATGCGGGCGGAGGGCCCGATGCCAGCGCAATTGACCACCGTTCGCAAGGGGCCGTTCGCGACCGCGGCACTCACGGCGGCGCGCACTTGATCGGGTTCGGTGACGTCCGTGGCGTGATAGGTCACGCCCGCGACCTCGGGAGCCTTCTCCACGCCCGCGGGCAGGTCCAGACCCACCACGCGCACGCCACGGGTGGCCAGCGCCGCGGCGGTCGCGGCGCCCAGGCCCGAGGCCGCGCCGGTCACCAGGGCAGAAGTGTTGGAGACATCCATGAAACGTTCCTTTCGGTGAGGTGCTTTAGTAGGATGCCCAACTATTCAAGTGTTGTCCAGGTCACACGTGATGCGCCCGTGGGAACATGCTGGACGGGCCTCGTGCTCACAGGTCATGGACGGCCGGATTCAGTGTTCGCTGTGCACAAACTCCCAGCTCCGGGTGACGCGTCACTGCTACCCTTGTTGCACAGCCCGTATACGTCATGAAAGGACGCACCCATGGCCGGTGGAAACCCGCTCCTGCGCGACTTCAACAAGAAAAGCGCGCGACAAGGCGCGCCCGGTTCCTACCAGGATCCGCGTTACTCGCCCGAACACCTCGAGCAGATGTACAACGCCCCGGCGGCTGGCCCCGCCCAGACCGGACGGATGAGCTACGACGACGTCGTGATGCGCACCGGCGTGCTGCTGGTCTGCATTGTCGTGACCGGTGTTCTCGGTTGGATGATGCCCATCCTCGCGCTGCCCGGCGCCCTGATCGGTCTGGTCCTCGGTTTGGTCAACGCGTTCAAGCGCGAGCCCAGCCCGGTGCTGATCATTGCGTACGCCCTGGCCGAAGGCCTGTTCCTGGGTGGCATTTCCGGCATGTTCGAGGCCACCTACCCGGGCATCGTGATCCAGGCCGTCATGGGTACCGTCGCGGTATTCGTGTCCGTGCTGGTGCTCTACAAGGTGGGTGTGCTGCGTTCCTCGCCGCGCGTGACCAAGATCTTCATGGTCGCCATCATGGCGTACGCGTTGTTCGCGCTCATCAACCTGGGCACCTCGCTCCTCGGCGGCTTCAACATGCGCTACGACGTCACCCTGTTCGGCATCCCCCTGGGGCTTATCGTGGGCGCATTGGCCATTCTGTTGGCCGCCTACAGCTTTGTGCTGGACTTCGAGAACATCACCGACGGCGTGCGCCGCGGCATCCCGGAGAAGGCCGCATGGTCGGCCGCATTCGGTTTGACCGTGACCCTGATTTGGGCCTACGTGGAGATCCTGCGCGTGATCGCCATCATCCGGAGCATGTCCGAGTAATCCGCTTCGCGCTCGACCGGAGCAACTGACCGCGCCGCGGGCCTCGCGTTATCAACGCAAGGCCCGCGGCGTCGTCGTAGCCTCGGTGCCCTGGGCCCTAGATATAGGTGATCTCGAGATCCCGGGGCGGTAGGTTAATGGCTCGATCGGGTGCCGAGTCGTGTGCCGGGCGGCCCACGAACAGCCAGCCGAGGATCTCCTCGTTCTCAGCCAAGCGATAGAAATCACGCAGCATCTGGTCGTCGCTGGGAGTGCGCCGAGACCACACGGTGGCCCAGCCTTGCGCGTAGAAGGCGGCTTCCAACAGACCCCGAATCGAGTATGCGTCAAAGCGTTGGGCTTTCTTGGAGGTCTCGGATTCGGGATCGAACCGGAAGATGATGGCCAGCCCGGCCCCGCCCGTGGACGCCCACTGCAGACTGCCGCGGTAGGCCGCCAACCGACGGATTTTCTTTCCCTTGAGCCGCGGAATGGGGCCATCCATGGTGGGAACCGACGTCAACCCGGCCATGGCCGCGGCTAGGTCCGATGCCGACTGACGATTGGTCACGGCCACCCGCCACGGGGTGAGTGAATCGTCGAACCGGGCGCCCGCCACCGCGCGGAGCACGGACTCCAATTCTGGGCGTCTGGGCGCTTCCTGCGTGAGGGCACTTGCGGGGCGGCGCTGGGCCAGGACACGGAGCAAGGTGGCGGACATACCCACCATTTTTGCACCACTTGACAGTGACCTGTGAAATAAAGAATTCTCGGGCGGGCGTGCCATGATGTAACCATGTCTTCAACCGTGCCTATGTCACAGGAGCATTCTCAACAGGACCGCTCCGAGCATGATTCCGTGCCGGTTTCGAACCCCGACCGTCACGGTCGTGACATGGTCTCCGCTCCGGTGCGCATTGCCGCCGCGTGGTCATGGCGTGTCATTCTGGTGGTCGCGGCCATCGGACTGGCGGGCTGGCTCGTGTCCAAGATTTCCACCGTCCTCATCCCGGTGGCCATTGCGGCGCTGTTGGCGGGTCTGCTGAGTCCCGCCGTCAAGTGGCTGCGTTCCAAGCATGTGCCCAGCGGGCTGGCAGCAGCCATTGTCGAGGTCGGTCTCATCGCTCTGGTGCTCGGCCTGCTGACCCTGGCCGGCCAGCAAATGATTGCCGGTTTCGCCCAGCTTTCGGACAGCGCGGTGGGTGGCTTCCAGAAGCTCATCGGCATGCTCGAGGACAGCCGCCTCAACGTCTCCACCGACACCGTTAATCAGTGGTTCGGTGAGATCGGCAGCGCCCTGCAGGAGAACTCGCAGGCTATTCTGTCCGGGGCCATGACCTTCGGCTCCACCGCGGGCAACATTCTGACCGGCATCGTCATCATGTTGTTCGTGCTGCTGTTCTTCCTCATGCAGGGCGAGTCGATTTGGCTGTTCATGGTCAAACTGTTCCCGCACCGCGCCCGCGCTGCCGTCAACGGTGCCGGTCGTAAGGGTTGGGTATCCCTCGCCCAGTACGTACGCATCCAGGTGTTCGTGGCGTTCGTCGACGCCGTCGGCATCGGTTTGGGTGCCTTCCTCCTGGGCGTCCCGCTGGCGCTACCCATTGGCGTGTTGGTCTTCCTGGCCTCGTTCATCCCCATCGTCGGTGCCGTTGCCACCGGCATCATTGCCGTCCTGGTCGCGTTGGTGGCCAATGGCCTGGGTGTTGCCCTGGCCATGTTGGGTGTCGTGCTGCTGGTTCAGCAGATCGAGTCGAACGTGCTGCAGCCGCTGGTCATGGGCAAGGCTGTTTCCCTGCACCCCGTGGCAGTCTTCCTGGCCGTGGCCTCAGGTGCCGTGCTGTACGGCATTGTGGGCGCGCTGTTCGCTGTCCCCCTGTTGGCGATCCTGAACACGATCGTGCGATACCTGTCTTCCCGTGCATGGGAACAGGATGACCAAATCGCGTGGACCCCCTTCATGTATCCGTGGGAGATCAAGAAGGAAGCCAAGAAGCAGGACCTGACGCGCGAGCAGGTCATGGAGCAGCTCCAGCGATTCCGACTCAAGCGCCATAAGGACCGCGAATTGGAAGAGCTCAAGCGCGAGGAAAAACACAAGAAGGACACCGAGCACGACGCCACCATTAACCAGGACAGCGTGAATCGCGCATAGTCGCGGGACGAAACAGCGTCCGAACGGGTAATAGCATGGAACGCGGCGCCCTTGAACGAGGGCGCCGCGTTTTGGTACGGCAGCGCATAGACCGCGGCTGACCAACCGATACGGTGACCGCCCGCGTGCGGCGCGCAGTGCAGAGTGAAAGAAGTGTGAAGTGGGCCTCAACGAAATGCCGGTGACCGCGGCGGATGTCGAACGTGCCTCGCACATGTTGGAAGACGTCATTGAGCGAACGCCCGTGGCGCACTCACGAGCGCTGTCCCGCATGCTCGGCTCCGAAGTCCACATCAAGTGCGAGAATCTGCAGCGTGCCGGGTCCTTCAAGATCCGCGGCGCGTACATCCGGATGGCCGGGCTCTCCGAGGAGGACAAAGCGCGGGGCGTGGTGGCGGCGTCGGCGGGTAACCACGCGCAAGGTGTGGCGCTGGCCGCCAACAAGCTGGGTATCAAGGCGCGGATCTACATGCCGTTGGGCGCGGCGCTGCCCAAGGTCGCGGCCACCCAGGACCACGGAGCCGAGGTCGTGCTGTTCGGCAGTACCGTGGACCAGGCCCTGACCGAGGCTCAACGGTACGCGGAAGAAACGGGTGCGGTGTTCGTGCACCCCTTCGATCACCCGGCCATCATTGCCGGACAGGGCACCCTGGGGCTGGAGATCGTGGATCAGGTCCCGGACGTCGACACCATCATTGCCGGCGTGGGCGGGGGAGGTTTGTTGGCCGGGCTGTCCGTGGCCGTGAAAGCCAAGGCGAAGGAACTGGGACGGGACATTCGTCTGATTGGTGTGCAGGCGGAAAACGCCGCCGCCTACCCGCCGTCACTGGCCGGGGACGCGCTCGTGACGCTCAGCAAGGTGTCCACCATTGCCGATGGCATTGCGGTGGGCCGCCCCGGTCAGCTGCCGTTCCAGATCATTAAGGAACTCGCGGACGACGTGACCACGGTCAGTGAGGACTCACTGGCTCAAGCGCTCATCTTCATGCTGGAACGCAACAAGATGGTCGTGGAACCCGCCGGCGCCGTGGGTGTGGCCGCCATTCTGGAAGGCCGGCTCAAGGAGTCCTACGGGGATCTGGGCAACACGGTGGTGTTGCTGTCCGGCGGCAACATCGACCCCATGCTCATGCTCAAGGTGATCCAGCGCGGTCTGTCCGCGGCAGGCCGGTACATGACCATCAAGATGATGCTCACCGACCGCCCCGGTGAGCTGGCCCTGATCTCGCGGATCATCGCGGACATGGACGCCAACGTGACCGGAGTGGATCACACGCGCATCGGCGGTTCGCTGTCCATGGGGGACGTCTCCATCACCATTGACATGGAGACCAAGGGCCACGCCCACTGCGACAAGGTCATCGACGCGCTGGAGGCTCAGGGCTTCCGGCCCGTGGTGGTGCACTGACCCACACGGATGGGCGAGCAGCGCCGCGCATCGGGTGTCAGCGGCGTCGTCCACCCCGCGCGGTGAAATACGTGAGGAAGGCAACGACGAACGTTGCGAACCACAGGATGTTACGCAGACCGCCCGTGGCGTTGAGCTCCGGGTTCGACTGGCCTAAGAAGTGCACGACGATTGCGGAGACGGCCAGCAGCGCGGTCAGGGCGATCAGCGGCACGGTCCATGTGGTGGGTTGACGGTTCCAGTGGGTAACCACGAATGCTCCTGGGCTCGGGAAATCAGGGGATTGACGTGACAATGACCGAGGGCCGCCCTCGGATGGTGAGAGCGGCCCCGGATCATGACTGCGAGTGGGTCAGTTGTTGAACGGCTTGGCGTCCAGGACCTTGACCTTGATGTCCTTGCCGTTGGGAGCCTTGTACGTCAGCTCGTCGCCCACCTTGTGGCCGCTGATCGCCGCGCCCATGGGGGAGCGTTCGGAGAACACCTCGATGTCCTCACCGCCAGTCAGGTCCTCGGCGACCTCGCGGGAGCCGATCAGGAAGGTCATCTCGTCCCCGGCGATGTCCGCGGTGACCACCATGCCGGCCTCGATCACGCCGTCGTCCGCGGGGGCCTCGCCCACCTGAGCATTATCCAGCAACTGGGTCAGCTGGTTGATGCGACCCTCGTTCTTGCCCTGCTCTTCGCGGGCAGCGTGGTAACCGCCGTTCTCCTTGAGGTCTCCCTCGGAGCGGGCCTGTTCGATACGATCAACGATTTCCTGACGGTACGGCCCGGAAAGGTGGTCGAGCTCCTTCTTGAGTCGATCGTATGCTTCCTGGGTCAGCCAGGCGCCCTCGTTTGTAGCCACGCTATCTCCGTTCTCGGGTGCCCACCGGTGTGGTGAGCACGTGTGAAAAACCCCGCCCCGGTGGTGAGCCGTAGCGGCTCGCTGCCCATCCGGTCGGGGATCGTACAAACTTTCTATACCCCAGTGTAAGTGAGGCCACGGTCCGGGCTCAAAAGCAGCCGCGTCACGCGACGGCGCGGGACCGTGATCAGTCCACGCTCCAGCAGGAATCCACGCCCACGGAATTGGCCTCGTTGGTGGTGCGCACGGGCACCCGGTGCGTGCTGGTGCGGCCGTTGAGTTCCTCGGGGGCCACCTCGCCGATGGTCACTTCATTCCACCCGACAATCGCGTACTGCTCGTTGAGCGCGCGCACCGCACACGTGACCGTCTGGTCCGGGTCCTTGGTGAGGTCGAAGTCCGCGTACGTGTGGCCGGCGTCCTGCACCCGGAAGCTGACGTCCTTGGCGGCCGGCGCGCTGGACTGACCCTGCACGATCCACACGACGAACAGCGCCGAGAGCACCGTGGCGATCACGGCAATGATCACCCATCCCCGGTAGGAAGGTCCGCGCCGGCCGCGTGCGGACACCGGGCCGCGCCCGGTGCCATAGCGTTGCGCCAGGACATCGCCCGAGGCGGATCCTGATGCGGGGGTGGAAGAACTCATGGCACCACTGTATCCAGTGCGGGTTGGGATCCCCTGAGAATGCGTGGTGCGGGTGACGGACCCGACAGCATTAACCGAGGTACGGGCGTAAGATACCGGGGATTGTGTTTTGTCCGAACCCACCCTGGAGGCTCCCGTTCCGTGACGGATTATTCGAAACTCCGGCTCTTGGCCATTCACGCCCATCCGGATGACGAGTCCAGCAAGGGCGCGGCGACCATGGCTCACTACGTGGGCCTGGGCGCTCGCGTCATGGTGGCCACGTGCACCGGTGGCGAGCAGGGCTCCATCCTGAATGCCCAGATGGCGGGTGTGCCGTGGGCCGAGCGTGACCTGCCGGGGTTGCGCCGTGAGGAAATGGCGCAGGCCGCCCAGGCCCTGAACGTCGAGCACCGCTGGGTCGGATTCGCGGATTCCGGTTTGCCCGAGGGCGACCCGTTGCCCCCGTTGCCCGAGGGATGCTTTGCGTTGCAGCCGCTCGAGCGTGCGGCCGCACCACTGGTGCAGCTGGTGCGCGAGTTCCGCCCGCACGTGATTCTGACCTACGACGAGAACGGCGGCTACCCGCACCCGGATCACATCCAGACGCACAACGTGTCCATGGAGGCCTACCGCAAGGCCGGTGATCCGGATGCGTACCCGGGAACGGGCGAGCCCTGGACCCCGCTCAAGGTCTACTACGACCGCGCATTCAACGTGGAGCGGTTCATCGCCCTGCACGAGGCCTTGGAGGAACGCGGTTTCCAGTCCCCGTACGCGGAGCGCATTGCCGCCCTACAGGAGACCGATCCCGAGGGTCACCGCCCGCCGGTACCCCGTCATGAAACCACCACCAAGATCGAGTGCCCGGAAACCTTCTCCGCTCGAGACGACGCCCTGCGCTGCCACCGAACCCAGGTGGACCCGGACGGCCCGTTCTTCGCCGTGTCCTCGGACATGCAAGCCGAGGTCTGGCCGTGGGAGGACTACTCCCTGGCGGATGCGCGCGTGGAGATCTCCGTTCCCGAGACCGACTTGTTCGCGGGTATCGACCCGGACGCCCGGACAACTTCCCCTCGAAAGGCGTAACCAGTCGTGAACATGTTGACCACCGCGCTGCTCCGAGCCGCCACGGACAATCCCGCGGGTGATCTCAAGCCCGGGCTGGAGCCCAGCCAGGTGTCACCCGGACTTGCGGGTTTCCTGGCCACGTTCTTCCTGGTGGCGGCCGTGATCCTCCTGATCCTGGACTTCAACCGCCGCAATCGTCGACTGCGGTACCGGGCCCAGTACGCCGAGCAACGCGCCGCGGAGGACGGCCTGGGCGGTTACGCGCACACATCCGACACGACGTCTCCGGTCACCACAAACGCCGACGACGCCGCTCGTTCACCCGAACCTCGTACCGCACCCGATGCGGGCCGGGACCCACGCGGCGGAAGTTCTGCCCCCCGAGACTGAGTGCTGAAGTAGGTGCGGAGCGGGTCCGTCCGGGTTCTGAGAACATGGTTTTCGGACCCGGTGCGGACCCATTTCCATGTCCACCCCCTTATGCGTGTGAGGGGCTCGTGGCATCGTGGAGCCATGACCAACCGGCTCGCGCATTCCACCAGCCCCTATTTGCTGCAGCACGCCCAGAACCCCGTGGACTGGTGGGAGTTCGAGCCCGCGGCCTTTGCGCAGGCCCGCTCCCGGGATGTGCCCGTGTTACTTTCCGTGGGTTACGCCGCGTGCCACTGGTGCCACGTGATGGCCCACGAGTCATTCGAGGACCCCGCGGTGGGGGAGTACATCAACGAGCACTTCGTGGCTCTCAAGGTGGACCGCGAACAACGCCCGGACGTTGATGCCCTGTACATGTCCGCAACCCAGCTGCTCACCCAGCAGGGCGGTTGGCCCATGACGGTTTTCCTCACACCGCAGGGCCAGGCGTTCCATGCGGGCACCTATTACCCGCCGCGCCCCGTGCAGGGCAGACCCTCGTTCATGCAGGTGCTCCACGCGGTCAACGACGCGTGGGTCGAGCGCCGTGAGCAGGTGATGGACGGCGCACAATCGGTCACGGACGCACTGCAACGTCACCCGGAAGCCGTCGCGTCCATGCTCGGAACGGACCGGCACACCGCCGAGCCGGTGCAGGTGGAAGTTCCGGACCCCGCGGGGGACATCGACGAGCAGGAAGCGCAGCTGATCGGGCCGTGGCTGGACGCCCTGGAAGTAGCCCGGGACTCCACGCACGAGGGCTTCGGCAACGGTCCCAAGTTCCCGCCCTCGCCCATGCTCGAAGCCGCTCTTCTCATATCCTCGCGCGACGGTCGCGATTCAGCTCGGGCCGCTGAGCTTCTCACCGCTACGCTGGACGCCATGGTCACTGGCGCCCTGCACGATCATGTGGGCGGCGGGTTCTTCCGGTACTCGGTGACTGCTGACTGGTCCCTACCGCATTACGAGAAGATGCTTTACGACAACGCCCAGTTGCTGCGGGTTCTGGCCCACACCGCCCGGCATCTGGGCAAACGCGGTACCGATCCGGTGCGTGCCGCTCGTTACCGCAACGCGGCTCAGGGCATCGTGACCTGGCTGGTGCGCGAAATGATCACCGAACAAGGCGCGATTGCTGCCTCCCTCGATGCGGACAGTGAGCCTTCCACACCGGGTGCTGAGCGTGAAGGTGCGTATTACACGTTCTCCTTCGACGATGTCACCGAACCGCAGCCCGCCGTGGCCGGCTGGGGCGAGTCCGGGGCCGTGAGCGGGATCCTGGACCGGACCGTGCGCGAGAGGTTGTGGGAGCAACGGGAACTGCGCACGCCTCCGCAACGCGATGACAAGGTCGTGACCGCGTGGAACGGTATGGCCATCGAGGCTCTCGCGGAGGCCGCGGTTCTGCTGGATCAACCGGCATGGTTGGAGACCGCCGAATGGGCTGCGGAGTTCTTGTGGACCCGCCACTGGAACCGGGACACCAAGACGCTGGCGCGCACGTCGCGGCAGGGCACCGTTGACCCGCATGACGGGCAATTGGAGGATTATGCGCGCGCGGGCCTGGCCCTGCTCGCGCTGTACCGGGCCACGGGGCTCGGGCAGTGGTACGCCCGCAGTCTGGAGCTGGCCGAGGTAACGGTTGAGAAGTTCATGCGCGGGGACACCCCCCTGGATTCGGCGGAGCCGGATGCGGTTCTGCTCACCGCGGGTGCCACGGGACAGGCGGACCCGTTCGACGGCGTCGCGGCGTCGGCCCAGTCGTGCCTGGCGCGGTGGCTCGTGCTCCTCGGGCAGCCGGAGGTGGCCGGGCGTTCAAGCGACGAAGTGGTGGACGTGCTGGTGAAGCCGGCCCAGGGGTTGGTCACCCGTGCTGCCACGGCGGCCGGGGGTGCTCTTCATGCGTGGATGCTGCGCCTTCAACCGCCGGCGCTGCTCGAAGTGGTGCACGCGAGCGAGGACGAATGGAATCGGGTGC
>NZ_JAUNPE010000210.1 GCF_030536815.1 Kocuria sp. | reverse complement strand
TCGATGCCGAACGGGTTGGCGCAAATCGCCCATCCGGTTTCGGTCTGCCACCAGTGGTCGATCACGGGAACGTCCAGCACCTTGGCCGCCCAGTGATAGGTCTCCGGGTCGAGGCGCTCGCCGGCCACGAACAGCGCCTGCAGCGAGGACATGTCGTAGTCCTTGACCAAGTCACCCTCGGGGTCCGCCTTACGAATCGCGCGCAGGGCGGTGGGCGCGGTGAACAGCGCCTTCACACCGTGATTGTCGATCCGCTTCCAAAAGGCACCGGCATCCGGGGTGCCCACGGGCTTCCCTTCGTAGAGAACCGTGGTGGCACCCACCAGCAGCGGCGCATACACGATGTAGGAGTGGCCCACGACCCAGCCGACGTCCGAGGCGGTCCACATGACCTCGCCCTCACCCACGTCGTAAATGTTCTTCATGGACCACGTCAGCGCCACAGCGTGCCCGCCGTTGTCGCGCACCACGCCCTTGGGCTTACCCGTGGTTCCGGAGGTGTAGAGGATGTAGAGCGGATCGGTGGCCGCCACGGTCACGGCGTCCGCGGGTTCAGCCTTTTCCAGGGCCTCGGTCCAGGACAGCCATGCGGGGGCGTTCGCCACGCCTTCAGCGCGCTCGCGAGCGTGGGCCACGGTGTTCTCGAAACCCTCTCGTTCGTGGACCAGGACCGCCGACGGCGCGTGGTCACTGACCTCCAGGGCCTCCTCGACGGACGGGATGTACTCGATCCGGCGCTTGGGTTCAACGCCACCCGAGGTCGTCACGATCACGGTCGGCCGGGAATCGTCAATGCGGCTGGCGAGCTCCCGGGGAGCGAACCCGCCGAACACGACCGAGTGAACCGCGCCCAAACGAGCACACGCGAGCATCCCGACCACGGACTCCGCAATCATGGGCATGTACAGCAGAACACGGTCCCCCTTCCGCACGCCCTGGTCCGCGAGCGCGCCGGCAAACAACTTCACGCGCTCCAGGAGCTCGCCGTAGGAAATCTGTTCCTGGATGTCCAGCACGGCCGAGTCGTAAATGAGGGCGGTGCGGTCTCCGTGTCCGGCTGCCACGTGGCGGTCCAGTGCGTTGGCACACGTGTTCAACTCCGCGTCGGGGAACCAACGGTAGATGGGCGCCTTGGAGTCATCGAGGGCCTTACTGGGAGGCGTAATCCACTCGACGGCCTGAGCAGCGTCGAGCCAGAACTGCTCCGGGTTGCTGACACTGTTCTCGTAAACGGATGCGTACGTAGCCTGGGACATGATCACTCCGACATCATTGTGGGACTCGCTGGATGGCTAGGCCTCCAGGCTAGTGTTATGAGTCACACGTTTCAACAGCTTTGTATACATAGCTTGGCCTTTTCGGGAATGTTTCCGGAAAGTCTCGCCCTGATCCGCCATCTGTGTATACACTCGAGCTGATTGCTGCGACTGAGAAGGAGGTGTCATGCGAGCTGGGGAACGCGCTTACCAGGCATTGCGCGCAGACATCGTGGAATGGCGCTTGCCACCGGGGCAGGTGCTCGGCGAAGTCGAGTTGTCCGAGCGGCTCGGCATCTCCCGCACGCCGGTGCGGGAAGCGCTGTCCCGGCTCACCGCGGACGGCCTGACCGAACCCCACAACGGCCGCGGCGTCGTCGTGGCGACCATTTCCGCCGAGGATGTGCGCTCTCTCTACGAATTCCGCGACAGCCTCGACTGCCGAGCCGCGGAGTTGGCCGCCCGCCGCGGCAACCCCGAGGTCTTTCGCGCGCTCGCCGCTGACCTGCGTCGCGCCGTGGACGGCCTCACCAGCGACGACGATCCGGACCACGTCTCCTATTACGAACTGGTTCAGCGCATGGACGCCGCCATTGACGAGGCCGCCGCGAACCCGTTTCTGCGCCAGGCCCAAGCGGGCGTCCGGCTGCACCTGGCCCGAGTCCGCAAGCTCTCCAAGTCGGATCCGCAACGCCTGGCATCCGCCGCGGACGAGCATCAGCGCATTGCCCAGGCCATTGCGGACGGCGATCCGGCCCTGGCCATTGCCACAACCCGCGTGCACCTGAGCAACGCCCTACAGCACGCGTTGAACACCAAAGAATTGGCACCGGTGCGGCCCGCCGCATCGTGACCACACCACCCGCGCGGCACCAACCGGCCCGCGCCCAACGGATCTGAGGAAGGCTCCCCGTGACCGTCAAGCACACCGTACGTACGTACTCGTCCAAGGAAAATCTGCCCCGTGAGGAGCAACTGGCCTACAAACTGGCCAAGGTGGCCACCGACCCGGTCGAGGTCGATCCCGACGTGGTCGACATGGTCATCAACCGGATTATCGACAATGCGTCGGTTGCCATTGCCTCCTTGAACCGGGGCCCCATTGTTTCGGCTCGCACGCAGGCGCTGGGGCACAAGGTCACCGAAGGTTCCGGTTTCACGGGCAACGGTGCCCTCTTGTACGGAGCTCCCGACAACAACGCCGCGGTGTCCCCGGAATGGGCCGCCTGGGCCAACGGCGTGGCAGTGCGTGAGTTGGACTATCACGACACCTTCCTGGCCGCCGAATACTCCCACCCCGGCGACAATATTCCCCCGATCCTGGCCGTGGCCCAGCACGTGGGCAGCAACGGCAAGGATCTGATTCGCGGTATCGCGACCGGTTACGAGGTCCAGGTGGACCTCGTGAAGGGCATTTGCCTGCACGAGCACAAGATCGACCACATCGCCCACATCGGCCCGTCCGCGGCCGCCGGTATCGGCACGCTGCTGGGTCTGGACACCGAGATCATTTTCCAGGCCATCGGTCAGGGTCTGCACACCACCACCGCGACCCGCCAATCACGCAAGGGCGAGATCTCCACCTGGAAGGCACACGCTCCGGCGTTCGCCGGCAAGATGGCGATCGAGGCCGTGGACCGCGCGATGCGCGGACAGACCTCCCCCACGCCCATTTACGAAGGCGAAGACGGCGTGATCGCGTGGCTGCTCTCGGGCCCCGATGCCTCCTACGAGGTTCCGCTGCCGGAACAGGGCGAAGCCAAGCGCGCCATCCTGGACACCTACACCAAGGAACACTCCGCCGAGTACCAGGCCCAGGCCTGGATCGACCTGGCACGCAAGCTGCACAACGACCACCCCGAGGTCGCGGACCCCAACAACGTGCAGTCCATCCTGATCAAGACATCGCACCACACCCACTACGTGATCGGCTCCGGCGCCAACGATCCCCAGAAGTACGATCCCACGGC
>NZ_JAUNPE010000209.1 GCF_030536815.1 Kocuria sp. | reverse complement strand
CGATCGCCCGCGCCACGTACATCACCCGCACTCCCCTGGAGCACTTCGAGTTCGACGAACTGGCGGAGGCAACACCGAAGACGGATGCGGAAGAGGATAAATTTTCGGAACACAATTGATGTTGTACGAACGTGCCGGCCGGTGAATGTTTACAGGCTCTTCCCAGATGATGGTGTGATGGACGTTTATCAGGGTGTCGACGGGTCCGTATCCGGATAGGGGTCAATGCCTCTCGAGGATGAAGGCGTCTGCACGCCTCATCTGGGAGAACTCGACGTGCCTGAAGCTACCCCTGATCCGGGATTCACCTGCATTGACCTGACCTCGTTCTGCCGATTTGATGAACTTGGTCTCGAAGCGACCGGGCAACGCCTTGAACCGGGTCCCGTTGTGCTCGCGTACCGCATTGTCGAGGACGATCGGCTGTGCCGTCGGTGCGGATGAGAGGGGCCACCGCGCAACATTGGGAGGCGGCAGCTGGCTCACCAGCCCCCGGCCTCACGCACCCCAGCCCGTGCCAACAACGTCACGCCCTCTTACAGCTAGGCCGTCAGGATCACTTTCAGCACCTTGGTTCCAGCGGCACGGAACGAAAAGTCCGGGGCCGCCACATGTGGCCTCCCCGGACTTTTCGTTTGTGTTCTCGGCCTGCGCCGCGCGAACCTAGTACTTCGATTTCTCCGCACTGCCCGCCGAAGGTGTTGCGGATCAGGACTGATTGAGCTTCGGCGCCTGCTTCAGCCGCAGCTCTTCCAGCTCGTTCTCCTGCTCCCGAGCGCGATTGAGCAGTTCCTCGAGCTTGGACTTATCCAGGCGGTCATCGTCAACCTCAAGGAGCATGCGCCAGCCCAGTGATTTGGCGTGAACAGCGGCCGTGAGTGCCTCGAGCTCCTCGACGTCCGACAGCGGCGACCGCTGGGTCACTCGCTCATTCAGCTTGAGCCGGGCGATCTTCTCGGCTGCCCGTGCGGGGATATCTTTGAGCTGGCTGGGCTTGACATCGAAGGCCGACATGATGGTCTCGAGTGAGCGCTGATCCTCGGCCACGTCGTAGGCAATCCGCCCAACTTTCGACCTGACCTCGCGGTCACCGTGGCCGTCAGCAACCCGCCGGAACGCGTCCAGTCCAGCCGCGGAACCCGCGTGGTGATCCTGTAAGTAGGTCTCAATGATCTTGGTCGTCATGAGCTAAGCCACCTTTCTATTGTTTGTCCCCACCCTACGGAATCCGCACATGAGCTGCCACCATCCGCAGGGGTGGCAAGGCGGCGTCGTAGTTGGTCCGGGGACAGGGAAAGCCCGCGGGCCAAGAGGACCGCGGGCTTTCCTGGATTCGTTGTCAGGCGTGCGGGACGACGACGGCGCGCGCGGACAGGGCGCCGTCACGCAGCTTTTCGTACGCCTCGAGCGCGTTGTCGAGTGTGTATTTCTCAACGGCCGGCACGATCTGGCCGGCGCGGTACATGGCGACCACCTCGTGGAGTTCCTCGATGGTGCCCCAGTAGGTGGACGAGAAGTTCACCTCGTAGGGCACGGCGAAGAAGTTCCACGCGAACTCGCCGCCGGCGATACCCACGACGGTCAGCGAGCCACGCTGCGCAACGGTTGCAGCACCGAGCGCAATGGTGGGGGCGGCGCCGACAAAGTCGAACACGGCGTCGACGCCGCGGCCACCGGTGAGTTCGCGGATCTTCTCAGCCTGGCCCTCGCCACCCGGGACGGTTATTGCGCCGAACTTCTCGGCCTCGGCCATGGCCTCGGGCTTCATGTCCGTGGCGATGACCGTGGCACCGGTGAGGGCCTTGAGGATCTGAACGCCTATCCGTCCCAATCCGCCCAGACCGATGACCAGCGCGGTGCTGCCGCCCTTGTCGAGATATGGGAGTGCGCGCTTGATGGCGTGGTACGGGGTAAGGCCGGCGTCGGCGAGGGGCGCGGCGGCCACGGGATCGACGTTGTCACCGAGGGGCACCAGGTTGCGTGCGGGGGCGACCATGTACTCGGCCATGCCACCGTCGCGGCCGATGCCGTTGGCCATGTAACCGACCTCGTGCGGATTCTCGCAGTACGTGTCCTGACCGCGCGTACACGGCGGGCAGTGGCCGCAGCCGATGGGCCCGTAGCAGAGGTACGCGTCGCCCTTGGTGAATCCGGTGACACCGGCACCGACCTCCTCGACCCAGCCGGAGTTCTCGTGACCGAGGATGAACGGCGGTTCGATGAGCCCGCCGTTGGGATCGGATTCGAAGTCCTTGAAGATCGCGACGTCAGAGTGGCAGGCACCCGCGCCGGCAATCTTCAGGAGCACTTCTCCCGGGCCCGGAGTGGGCTTCTCCACCTCTTTGAGAACGGGGAATTTCTTGAACGATTCGACGACAACTGCCTTCATCACTGCTCCCTTCGGTATAAGAACAATGCTATCGAGAGGGGCTTACGAGCGGGGAATCAACGGGACCTTTTCCCCACCAGTGAACGCGGTTGTTTACCCCCTGAGCGGAAAGGAAATCCCAGAATTTGAGAGTCGATGGACGACACGCGGGATGCCTGCTCTTGACACACAACGTCCGCAGGCTCTGGGGCGTTCTATCCTCGTCGAGATTGCTCCCCCACAATCAGAAGGATCCAACATGAGATTCCAACGCACCATCTCCAGCATCGTGGCGCTTCCCTTCCTTGCACTGTCCCTTTTCGCTTGTGGCGGCAACCAAGGACAAGAGGACATACCTGTCGCGGCCGAGACGGCAGAATCTGCACCAGACCTTTCTGGTACCTGGAAACAGGTCGAAGCAGACACGGATTACCACCAAGCCTCCATCGAAGATGGTTCCATCACCATCAATTGGGTGAGCGAGGAAGATAAATCCAGATCCTTGTACTGGGCCGGTAGTTTCCAGGCACCGGATTCCGCGGGCCCCTATACATGGAATTCCAAAGGAAATATGAAGGAAATGGAGTCAGCGCTCCTAGCATCCACCAGTGCGTCAAAGACTTTCACTTATGACGATGACCTCATTACATATGAGGTGAGTGCCCTAGGAACGACAACGACCATGCAGCTGGAAAAACTGGACTAACCACTGGTAGGGCAGGCCGCCACATGCCAATGGTCGCGGCGGCGCCTCGGCTTGGGACACGGCTGCTTCGGTTGTCCGCCACTGCCCCGTAGTTTAGGAGGGGCACGTGAGTGCCGCTTTCGTCCGGGTACCAGGCCGGAGATCTGAAACCTAGGA
>NZ_JAUNPE010000208.1 GCF_030536815.1 Kocuria sp. | reverse complement strand
GCCCCGGCACGAGGTGCGTGCCGGGGCGCCGTCGAGCTTTCTCTGTCCTACCTACTTGCGCTTGCGGGTGAACGCCGAGATCCCGGTGATTTCGCGGCCCACGATGAGCGCCTGCATGGAATCGGTGCCCTCGTAGGTGGAGACCACCTCCATGTCCGTGAGGTGGCGGCCAATGTGGTTCTCCAGCAGAATGCCGTTGCCGGCGAGCATGTCGCGAGCGGTGCGGCACATGTCCAGGGCCTTGCGGGACGTGAACATCTTGACCATGGATGCCATGGCATCGGTGAGCTGATCGTTTTCCGCCAGGTGGGCCATGCGGGTGCACATGAGCTGCATGGCGGTGAGGTCCGACAGCATTGTGGCGAGTTTTTCTTGCACGAGCTGGAAGCTTCCGATGGGAGCACCGAACTGTTCGCGGTCCAGGGCGTAACGCGCGGCGATCTCGAAGGCCGCCATGCCGTGGCCCAGGGCCTCCCAGGACGCGCCTCCGCGGGTGGCTTTGAGAACCAGGTTCACGTCCTTGAAGCTGTTGCAGTTGGGCAGGCGGTTCTCATCGGGGATCTTGAGGTTCTCGATCACGATGTCCGCCTGGTTGATGGCGCGCTTGGCGATCTTGCCCTTGATGACCTCGGGACGGTAGCCCTCGGGGTACTCACCGTTGTCCTGCTTCTCGACCACGAACGCCTTGACCTGGCCGTCGGCCTCGTCGCGGGCGTAGAGCACAATGACGTTCGCGGCGTGACCGTTACCGATCCAGCGCTTGTGGCCGTTGATGACCCACTGGTTGCCCTCCTTACGGGCGGAGGTCTCCAGGGAGACGGAGTCGGAGCCGTGGTCCGGTTCGGTCAGCGCGAAGGCTCCGGTCTTTTCGAGCGTAGCCATGATGGGGAGCCAGCGGTTGCGCTGTTCCTCGTTGCCGAGCATGTAAATACTTCCCATGCACAGGTTCGAGTGCACGCCCAAGAACGTGTTGAACGAGCCATCGATGCGACCGAATTCGCGAGCCACGATGCCCGCGGTCTGACGTGAGAACCCGGGGCAGCCGTAGCCGGGAATGAAGGACCCGATGATGCCCAACTGCGGCAGCTTGGCGAACACCGGCTCAGGGTGCTCGGCGCGCTCCCAGTACTCATTGATGGTCGGCAGGATTTCCTTCTGGCCGAAGGCCCGCACCTTGTCCCGCAGCTCGATGTCTTCGGGGGAGAGGTCCTGGTCCAGGAGAAAGAAGTCGGGGTGATCGATGATGGCGGTCATGGTGGGCCTTTCGGTCTGAGGGAACACATGATGGTTGCCGCAACGGTGCGGCGGAGAAGGTCAGTTCCGTGGCGCGATCAGGGCGGCGCCCAGGGCCCGACGCATGTGGTCATCCAGGGGTTCGAGTTTCTGGGATTCGGGGTTGAGCTGCACGATCACGGTTTCCGTCACTACGCGGGCTTCCATCACGACGGCGTTCCTCGAGCCACGCGAGCACGGCCGCCTGATCCGCGCCCAATGCGGGCGGCGCCTTGTCGTATCCGACGGGCGTGCGGCTGAAGGAGATGGGGTTCTTGATGGTCGGCACGGCCTGGTCCCCGCTGCCGGTGTCCACCACGGGATGCAGACCCAGACGGTCCGCGTATTCAATGCCCTCGTCAATGTCGAGGATGGGCGCGCACGGAATGCCCTGGGCCTGCAACGTGGTGAACCACTCGTCCGCGGTCGCGGCGGACAGTGCGTCCACCAGCATCGGCCGGAGAACGTCGCGGTGGCTGTTGCGGCCCTTCATGGTGGCAAAGCGTTCGTCCTGCGCCAGGTGCGGGACACCCAACGTGCTCACCAACCGTGCGAACTGGTTGTCGTTGCCCACGGTAATGATCAGATCCTTGTCGCCGGTGGGGAATGGGCCGTAGGGGTAGAGACTCGGGTGATCGTTGCCCAGGCGCCGGGGTACGTTGCCGCATGCCGCGTAGCCGGTGGTTTGATTGACCAAGCCGGACAGTGCGGAGGACAGCAGGTCCAATTGCAGGTGTTGGCCCTGGCCGGACCGGGCCCGTTCATGCAGGGCACCCATGATCCCAAGGGCGGTGTGCAAACCGGTGATCACGTCGAACATGGCCACTCCGGCTCGCTGCGGCGGGCCGTCCGGGCTGCCGGTGACCGACATGAACCCGGACATGCCCTGCACCAGCAGGTCGTAACCGGGCATGGTGCGACCACCCTCGGTTCCGAACCCCGTGATGCTGGCGTGAATCAGGTGAGGCCAACGCTCGGCGACCGAAGCGGCGTCGAGCCCGAATCGCTCCAGGCCACCCGGCTTGAAGTTCTCCACGAAAACGTCTGCGGAATCCACGATCTGGTGGGCTGTCTCCAGATCCGCCGGGTCTTTGAGATCCAGCACCACCGAATGCTTGTTGCGATTCACGGACAAGAAGTAGGTGCTGACGCCGTCTCGGTGGGGAGGTATCCACTGGCGGGAATCGTCACCGCCGGGCCCTTCGACCTTGATGACCGTGGCGCCCATGTCTGCCAGGAGCATGGTGCAGTACGGTCCCGCGAGAATGCGGGTGAAATCGGCAATGATCACTCCGCTGAGCGGACCGCGGGGAGCCTCGGTGAGGGGCAGCGTCATGAAGGTGACCTCGAATGGTGGAGTCGGATGCGTCTTGAACCACATAACCACCGGCATTAGGCTCTGTCTAATATAAATTGCGTCCCCCGGTGATGCTCAAAACGCAATAAAGGCGGTCCATGATGGAGGTTCACCAGGCCAAGGCGTTCCTCGCGGTGGCGGAGGAACTGCATTTCGGCCGGGCCGCCACCAAGCTGCGGGTGGCCCAGCCGCCGCTGAGCAGGCTCATCAAGCAACTCGAGAAGAGCATGGGCGCGGAGCTGTTCGAACGCAGTACCCGTCATGTGGCGTTGACCCCGGCGGGCAAAGCATTGATCGAACCGGCCACGCGACTCGTGGCCACCTCCGAGGACGCCAAACGGGCCGTGAGGGACGCCGTGAGCGGCGAGACCGGACGGGTGAGACTGGGATTCGCCGGCGCGTCCATCAACCACAAGGTGGGCGAGCTCGCCAGACAAGTGAAGGCCAAACGCCCGGGACTCATGCTCGAGCTGCACAGTTCCCAGTTCTCGCACTTGGGTCTGGAACGGCTCCTGGACGACTCGCTGGATTTGGTCATCGGACGCTGGGACTTCATTCCCGCGGAACTCAATTCCTGCATCCTCGCTCATGAAGAAGTCATGGTGGTGCTGCCCAGCAATCACCG
>NZ_JAUNPE010000207.1 GCF_030536815.1 Kocuria sp. | reverse complement strand
TTCGCCCGGCTGTCCTGCACACCACCACGCATTACGTGAACGCGTTGGCCGTGCGCGCCGTGGCGGGGGCGCTGGGGATTCCATGGGTCTACGAAGTCCGCGGGCTGCTGGCGGACACGTGGGCGGCCACGCGCTCACCCGCGGCCCTCACATCCGCCCGTTACGAGCGCTTCCAGGCGCGGGAGGCCCAGGCGCTGAACTCCGCCGATGACGTGGTCACCCTGGGGACGCACATGGCCGATCGCGTTCGGTCCATCAGCGGAAACCCGTCCTTGCCGGTGCGCCTGGCGCCCAACGGCGTGGGCGGGCCGTTCACGGAGGAGCCGGGGGAGAAGGCGAGCGCGCGGCGTCGTACCGGGTTACCCGCGGACAGGTTCCTGGTGGGAACCGTGACCTCGGTGGTGGACTACGAGGGCCTGGACGATTTGGTGCGTGCCGTGCACATTGCTCGTGAAAGCGTGCCGTCCGTCCTCGCGGTGATCGTGGGTGACGGCGTGGCCCGGCCAGGCCTGCAACAATTGGTCTCCGACCTGGGATTACAGGAACACGTGAGGTTTTGTGGACGAGTTGATCGATCCGAAGCGGTCGAGTATTTCAGATCACTCGATGTCTTCACGGTGCCGCGTAAGGACCGCACGGTGACGCGGGCGGTGACGCCGCTGAAGCCGGTCGAGGCGCTGGCCTCACGTACCGCCGTGGTGGCCAGTGACCTGCCGGCGTTGCGTGAGATAATTCACGATGGCGAGACCGGTCTGTTGATTCCACCGGATGATTCGGTGTCATTGGCGGCCGCATTGGTCGAGTTGGCGCGTGACCCGCAGACCCGGCAACGGCTTGCTACCGCGGGTCGCAACTGGGCGCTGGAAAATCGCACGTGGGCGGTGACGGCAAAAGAGACCGTGAAGCGGTACGGTGAATTGACTGAAAATGTCCCCCAACTAGTCGACGACGTCGCAGACCTTCAGGAGCCGAGCGCATGACTAACGTGCCGTCCGATGCCTCCGCATCGCCCGCTCCCTGGGACGATTCCCCCGACAACGGGAGCACTCGCGTCAGCGTGGACGGGGTCATGCCTGAAACCGTAGGCGGAACCGTTCCGGAGCAGCGCACCAAGGTGGAGCGCTTCAATCCTGATCGGCTGCGAGCCGTTGGCGCGCGGCCACCCATGGGCGAATACCTGCGCGATCTATGGGGGTCGAGACACTTCATCATGTACGACGCCAGGGTGCGGTTGGCGGTCAGCCAGGATCACACGTTCTTGGGTAAAGCGTGGATCGTTCTCAATCCAGCGTTACTTGGTCTGACGTTTTTCGTTATTTTCGGTCTTCTTCTTCGCACGGGCCGCGGAATCGATAACTTTGTCGCGTATATTCTCATCGGCCTTATCATGTTCGTGTACTCAATACGCTCCGTTGTAGCGGTATCACGGTCCATGCAATCCGGAAAAGCCTTGGTCAAGGGATTCATGTTCCCTCGAGCCGCCCTGACGCTGTCGATCGTCGTACGGGATGCCATGACCCAGGTGTGGGCTATTGTGGCCATGTTCATCATGGTCCTCCTTATTCCGCCCTTGGAACCCGTTAGTTGGACATGGCTTCTGGTGATCCCCGTATTTATCCTCCAAACAATTTTCAACTGGGGTCTGGGGATGTTGCTGGCTCCCCTTGTCCACCGGATACCGGACGTTGCGAATCTGATGTCATTCTTCATGCGCTTGTGGATGTACGCATCGGGTATCTTCTACGATCCTTCGCGCTTCGTGAGTGACGAACGAATCTTAGCTTTGTTCCACTTCAATCCGTTGTACCAGGTATTGCAAATTTCACGTTCTCTCATTCTGCGAGCAGAAGTTCCTCCATTGAACTCTTGGGCGATCCTGACTACAGCGGCCATCTTCCTTTGCGTGGTTGGTTTTCTGGTCTTTTGGCGCGATGAGGAGAGGTATGCGGATGAACGCTAGAGGCCAAAGGGAAGGTGCCTCCCCTGCAGGTAGGCATGGACGCACCTTCACTAATCCCGCCGTTGTCGTCGACAACGTGACCATGGTGTACAACGTCACTTCCACGGGTGGGGGCGAGGAAGTGCCGGTGGCCGCCACTGTGCGGTGGGCCCGGAAAGCACTGGGCCGCCCACCGGTGGTCAAGAACCAAGCCCTCACTGACATCACTCTCGCGATTCACCAGGGAGAATTCGTGGGTTTCATCGGACGCAACGGCTCCGGAAAATCAACCCTCATGAACATCGTGGCCGGTCAGATGAACCCCACGGTGGGCCGCGTGTACTCGGT
Source organism: Kocuria sp. (assembly GCF_030536815.1). Taxonomy (GTDB): domain Bacteria; phylum Actinomycetota; class Actinomycetes; order Actinomycetales; family Micrococcaceae; genus Kocuria; species Kocuria gwangalliensis. The sequence continues at coordinate 970 of NZ_JAUNPE010000207.1, read as the reverse complement.
GGACACCCCGGTAAAGCTCGGAGTCAATGTTTCGCTGGTGCCCGCGCTATCGGGGGAAAAAAACATCCGACTGGGTTGTCTAGCCCAGGGCATGCACCCGGATCGGGTGGACGAAATTCTCCCCGACCTGGTGGAGGTGGCCGCCTTGGGCAAGGCCATTCACTGGCCCATGAAGGCATATTCCTCGGGCATGGCCGCCAGACTTCGTTTCGCCGTGGCCACCGCCACGGATCCCCATATTTTGATTCTGGACGAGGCCCTCTCCACCGGTGACGCGCAATTCCGTGAACGAGGACAAAAGCGCATGGCCGAAATTCGCGAGCAAGCCGGCTGCGTGATGTTTGTTTCGCACTCCATGTCCGAAATCAGGGATATGTGCACCAGAGTGGTGTGGCTTGATCAGGGTGACCTCTTGATGGACGGTGATCCAAAGACCGTGGTTGCAGAGTATGAGGCCTTCATGAAGGACCTCGCGGCGGGCAATAACGTGGCCGCGAGCACGCGCAAGGAACAACTCCAATCCGAATTCGTACCAACCGAACTCCACGAGGTGCAATGGTGACCCCCACACCGGCGAAGCGGAACTTGAGAACCGAGATCTGGCACATACGCAATGGGGGCGTGGCGCAATGGCGCAAATACCGCCGTCGGGCGTCCCTACCCGCGGGGCCTTCAGCTGGTGCGGTCGAAGGACTCCGGAAAAGCATGAGTTTCCAGCCCCAGGTATGGCCGGACCGTCCGCCGGTTCGCTCGGATGTCACAGTTGCCGTGATCCTCGATGACTTCTCCGCTCGGGCTTTCCATTACGAGTGGAACCAGATTGCGCTTTCTCGAGACGGCTGGAAGTCGGAACTTGCCGCGCAACCGGTGGACTTCCTGTTCGTGGAGTCGGCCTGGCACGGTAACGGTGATGACTGGCAGTACCAGCTCACGGGAACGAGCGGGGTCAAAGAACCCTTCAAGGAGCTCG
>NZ_JAUNPE010000049.1:9402-16203 GCF_030536815.1 Kocuria sp. | reverse complement strand
GTCTGGGGCAGGAAATTTCGGGTGTACCAAAAGTCCTGGGAGAAGGGGTACTGCAAATAGCCGTCACCGAAGAACGTGGTGGTGTCCACGCGGCGCAGGCTCACGTTGATGCCCGCCTCCGAGGCCTGTTCCGCAAAGACCTGAGCGGATTCCACGGCTCCGGCCTGGATGGGTGCGGTGACCAGTTCCACGTCCAGACCGTCCGGGTAGCCGGCATCGGCCAGCAGTTGCTTGGCCTTCTCGATGTTTCGGGTGCGCTGCGGCAGCTGCGGAGTTCCGGGGTCGAACGGTGCGTACATGTCATTACCCACCGTGCCGTGTCCGGAGAAGACCTGCTCCACCATTTGTTCGCGGTCCACCACGAGCTTGAACGCCTCGCGCACGCGGGGGTCGTCGAAGGGCTCCACATCCACGCGCATGGTGAACGGCAACCAGCTACCGGTTTCGGACATAACGGTGAAAATGCGGGGGTCGGTTCCCACCACGTCCACGAGCGCCAACGGAAGCTGACCCACCACGTCCACCTGCGTGGAGAGCAGCGCGTTGACCAAGGCGTCCTCGTCGTTGAAGTTCACCAAGTGCACCTCGTCCAGCAGGGGCGCGTCTCGCCAATAGTTCCGGTTGGCCTTGAGGACCGTGATCTGACCCGGTTCGAACAGTCCCAAGCTGAACGCGCCGGTTCCGACCGGGTTGGCCGGGTCGTAGTTCGCGGGCACGATACCCATGGAATACTGCGCCGTGGAGTCGATGAACATGGAGTCCGGCTCGGAGAGTTCAAAGCGCACGGTGTGATCGTCCACGGCCACGGACCTGGCGAGACTGGCCAGACCGGAGGCACCGGACTTGGGATCGGCGGGATCCGTCACGCGGTCGTAGGTGAACACGACGTCCGCCGCCGTCAGCGGTCTTCCGTCGTGGAACGTGACATCGGTGCGCAGTTTGAAGATCCACGCTCGACCGTCCTGGACGGGCTCCGCGCTTTCGGCCAGCGCCGGGACGGGTTCGTACTCCTCGTTGAACTCGTAGAGCGTGTCGTAGAGGTTGAGCACGCGTCCGGCATCGGCAGTGCCCACGGGGATGTGGGCGTCCACGGTGTCCGCGGCACCGCCGCCCGCGAGCCCCACCCGAAGAATTCCGCCCGGTTCGGGGGCGCCCGTGGCTTCCGTTCCCGAGAAGGCCTGCTGGGTGTTACTTCCGCAGCCGGCCAGGGCGAACACCGCGGCCGTGGCTCCCACGCCCAGGAAACCACGCCGGGACAGCGCACGACGCCGTTCGACCGAGTTCCGGGTCTCCCGTTGCCGTCCGTGGTGGTCCGGAGCCGGATGTGGATAGGGTTTTGCGCTCATATTTCCTCGCTGTTGAGACACGACGTTGTGAGACTCCTGGCGAGCGCTCGATGGGTGGAGCGTGCCGGGCGCAACCGAACACGGGGCGCCTGTGGGAAAGGGATAAGCAGCTACGGGATCTTGCGGAGGCAGCCGATCCACCGCGAACGGATCAAGCCCACCGGTTGACGAACCGGACCGCGGGCAGAGTGAGTGTGCTGCATCTGCGCCTCCGATCAGTTGTGGGCTACGCGACCCGGAGCGGAGCTAACGGGTCGGTATCACCGCGTGTTTCGCGTACCTATGACATTAGGAAATTCACAGGTGTGAGTCAAAGATCACACGCGCAATTACGCGGAGTGCGGTGGCCACTGTCCACGGTCCGCCAACACCCGGGTGAGCACATCCCCGCGGTCGGTCACAATCCCGTCGGCACCGATATCCAACAATTGGCGCATTTCGTCGGCGTCGTTAATGGTCCACACGTGCACGGCCACACCCACGCGGTGGGCCACCTCCACGAACTTGGGGTCCACCACCGAGACCGGAAGTTTCCGCCCGCCCGGCAGGGAGAGGTCGTACGTCACGGGCAGTTGGACGGCAGTGAAGTCCGCAACCTTGACCGCCCAGGCCTTGGTCAACAGCGACCAGATGAGGCTCGCGATCCTGGGGGAGGCCTTGTCCGTCACGCGGGCCGTTTTGGAGAGGATCGTGAGCCCTGCGCAGCCAATGGTTCCCGCCGAGGTGAGCGGGCGCTTGCCGGTGAGCCGGGCGATGTTCTCGAGCGTGCGGCGTCGGCGGTCTTCGGAGAATGAGGTCACCCGCACGCGGTCCACGGCACCCTCCTGGGCAAGCACGCGCGGCAGCGCCGTGACCGAGGATTCGTCCTTGACGTCGATATTGAAGTGCAGGTCCGGTAGCTCACGCAGCAGTTCGGACAGGGTCGCCAACGGTTCCGTACTGCCGATGCGCACGTCCTGCAGCTCGGACCAGGGGAGATCACAGACGTCACCGGATGTATTGGTCACCCGATCCAGTGTGGGGTCGTGGAATGCCAGCACCACGCCGTCCGAGGTGGTGTTCACATCCGTCTCGACCCATACGAATCCTAGGTCCGCGGCGGCACGAAACGCTCGAAGGGTGTTCTCATGACCGTCCAGTGAGAAACCACGGTGGGCCAGGGCGGCAGGTTGATCGGCAACTGACATGTACTAAACAGTAACTTGTCGGTCACCGTTTCTGGTCAGGCATGATCCAAATAGTTCTCAATGACCTGGGCCACGCCATCCTCGGTGAAGGGCGGTGCCGTACGACCCACCGCGGTGACGACCCCCGGATGTCCGTCCGCCATGGCGTACCCGTGACCGGCCCACGTGAGCATTTCCAGGTCATTGGGCATGTCACCGAAGGCCATCACGTGCTGACTCGTGATCCCGCGCTCAGCGGCATACCGCTCCAGCGTGCGGGCCTTGGTCAGCCCTCGCTGCCCGATTTCCACCAGCGGGGCTGCGGCCACGGAATGGGTGACGGCAAGCCGCCCGTCCACCAGCTCACGCACGTGCTCGAAATACTCGTTGGGTACGGCGCCATCCAGTTTGGCCAGCAGCTTGACCACACCGATCCCCCGGGGCAGACACTCCCTGATGGGTGCCTCCTCCACGGGGAAGATTTCCATGCGGTCGCTGCGGGACCATCCGGGATCGGTGAAGACCCGATCCAGGGTTTCGGCGGCATAGAGCGTGCGGGGGAACAGCTCGCTGATCTCCCCCATGATCCCGAAGGCCTCACGCACGTGGAACAGGCTGGTTTCAATGACGCGTTCGGTGGGCACGTCGTACACCACGGCCCCGTTGGAACAAATGACCACCCCCACGTCCTCCAGCTGTTCGTGGAGCGGGTGGAGCCACCGTTTGGGACGCCCGGTCACGAACACCACGTGAATCCCGGCATCCCGTGCGGCGGTAATGGCCTCGACGGTGCGCGGCCGGAAGCGAAAATCGGGTCCCAGAACCGTCCCGTCCAGATCGCTCGCGATCATTCGGACGGGCTGGTGGGGTTCCTCCTCGAAACTTCCGCGCACCACTGGAGCGTTACTTGACTTCGTACACGGGGGTCAAGAAGGCGCGGGCGATCCCGTGGAAGAACAGGTTGAAGTTCACCACGGCGGGGCTGGCGTTCTCGTCCACGTCCAGTTCAGCCACGTCCACGGCGGTCACGCACAGGATGTAGCGGTGCGCACCGTGTCCCTCGGGCGGAGCCGCCCCCACGAACTCGTCGGTGCCGCCGTCGTTGCGGTGCTTCACGGCACCCTCCGGCGGGTTCGACGCCGCCCCGGTCGCCAGTTCCGTGACGGAGGCCGGGATATTGGACACGCACCAGTGCCAGAACCCACTGGGGGTGGGGGCATCGGGGTCGTACATGGTCACCACGTAGGACTTGGTGCCCTCGGGCGCACCCGACCAGGACAGTTGCGGGGAAATGTCCTCACCGCCGGCGCCCATGATTGCGGAGACCTGTGCGGTGGCCATGGTCTCACCCTCGGCGACATCCGTTGAGGTCAGAGTGAACGTGGGAAGGTCGGGCAGGTCTGCGTAGGGTTCGCGGTCGAGCATCGGTATTCCTTTCGTTGAACGGTTCGTACTCACGGACACGTCCTTGCCGACGGCGCCCGGCCACCTTCACGGCGGGGGCTTGTCGTGGCGGCCGGCCGCGCAGGAGCGGCCGGCACGCGTCAGTTCTTCGGCAGATCATCCTTGGTCGGCAGGTCCGCCCCGGAACGGGAAACGGTCACACCCGCGGCGGCTGCGGCGTAGCGCAGGATTTGCCGTACCTCGTCCTTGTCCAACGCGTCCAAGTCACGGCGAGCATCGGCTCCGGTGAGACCGCGGTCGGTCAAAGTGGAGATCAGGGCGGCCATGAACGAATCCCCGGCACCCACCGTGTCCACCACGTCCACTCGGGCCGCTGCGGTGTCCACACCTTCGCGTCCCGTGCCGCGGCTTACCGCCCAGGGGCCCAGTGGCCCGCGAGTCACGATCACCAAGTGTGCACCCGCTTGCAACCACGCCCGGGCGCTGTCCTCGATGGAGCGGTTCGGATAGAGCCACAGCAGATCTTCGTCAGAGGCCTTCACGATGTCCGCGGACGCCACAATGGCCTCCGCCCGAGCGCGGGCATCCGAAGAATCCGGAATGATGGTGGGTCGGCAATTGGGATCGTATGAGATCAGGGCGTGGCCATGGGCACGCTCCACAGCCTTGCGGACCAGGGTCGCGCCGGGTTCGAGCATGGCACCGATGGAGCCCACGTGCAGCAGGCCGGTATTGCTGAGGAGCTGATCGATCTGGTCGTCGGAGACGTCCAAGGACCAATCCAACTGAAAGTCATAGGTTGCGGCGCCGGCCTGATCCAGCGTGGCCTGCGCTACCGAGGTGGGCTTGGAATCCGGGCTGAACGGCAGGCTCACCTTGTTGTCCCGCAGGTGCGCGGCCACTTGCTCGCCGTACTCGTCCTGACCGTAGCGACCCAGGAACTGCACCGACTGACCCAGGCGGGCAAGGCCTACGGCCACATTCATGGGGCTTCCGCCCACGTGCGCTCGGGGTGCTTCACCCTTGCGCGAGACCACATCCACGAGAGCTTCACCGATCACCGTCAACATGGCACCACGGTAGCAAAGGCGACCGACAAGAAGACGGCGCCGCGGCGGCGTCGTCACCTAAAGGGATACGCACACGAGGGGTGCGCGAGCCACGTAGACTGACGTACGACGAGCCGCCCCATTCCTACGGGGCGCCATCACGCTAGACCGCACAACGAAGCGCGGCACAACACGGCCCTCACGACGAAGTCCGGGTCGAGGAAGAAGGATGCTGATGAGCACCACCTGGTCCGATCGCGAAGCACTTGCCGAGGCACTGGTCCCCCTGGTGGGCCGTTTGCACCGCGAGAACAAGGTGGTCACCACCGTGTTCGGCCGGTCGCTGGTTCACAAGTCCGTCACCGAAATCATCAAGGCGCACCGCTTCACCCGCCGCATCCTGGGAGAAGAGCTGCCGCTCAAGGACACCCTCGACATCGTCGAGACGCTGACCAAGCTCCAGCTGGGTACGTGCAACATCGACGTGGCCAAGCTGGCTCAGGGCTACCAGGAATCCGCCGGCACCGACCTCGAGGCGTACTTGCGTGAGCGGCTGGCTTCCGTGGTCGAGCACCAGGGTGAGAACGAACCCGAGTCCCAGGATGTGGTGCTGTACGGCTTCGGTCGCATCGGCCGTCTGCTGGCCCGCATCCTCATCAACCGCAACGACGGAACCGGCCTGAACCTGCGCGCCGTGGTGGTCCGCAAGAAGCCGGGCAACGACCTGGTCAAGCGCGCTTCCCTGCTGCGCCGTGACTCCGTGCACGGCCCGTTCGACGGCACCATCACCGTGGACGAAGAGAAGAACATCATCACCGCCAACGGTGTGGACATTCAGTTCATTTACGCGGGTTCCCCGGCCGAGGTGGACTACACCGAGTACGGCATCGACAACGCCTTGGTGGTCGACAACACCGGCGCGTGGCGCGATGAAGAGGGACTTTCCCAGCACCTTCAGTCGAAGGGGGTCGCCAAGGTCCTGCTGACCGCTCCCGGTAAGGGCGAGCTCAAGAACATTGTGTGCGGCGTGAACGACAAGGACATCGTGGCCGAGGACAAGATCCTTTCCGCGGCGTCCTGCACGACCAACGCCATCACCCCGGTCGTGAAGGTCCTCAACGACCAGTACGGCATCAAGCAGGGCCACGTCGAGACCGTTCACTCGTACACCAACGACCAGAACCTCATTGACAACTGGCACAAGGGTGACCGCCGCGGCCGCTCCGCAGCGCTGAACATGGTCATCACCGAAACCGGTGCCGCCAAGGCCGTGGCCAAGGCTCTGCCCGAGATGCAGGGCAAGCTCACCGGCAACGCCATCCGCGTGCCAACCCCGGACGTCTCCATGGCCATCCTCAACCTGCAGTTGGAGAATGCCCCCGAGAGCGCCGACGAGGTCAACGCGTTCCTCAAGGACATCTCCTTGAACTCGCCCCTGCGCAAGCAGATCGACTACGTGGACTCCCCGGACGTGGTCTCCACCGACCTGGTCGGTTCCCGCCGCGCCGGCGTGGTGGACGGCCTGGCCACCATTGTCAACAACAGCTCCCTGGTGCTGTACGTCTGGTACGACAACGAGTTCGGTTACTCCTGTCAGGTGGTGCGCGTTCTGGCACGCATGGCCGACATCGCCATGCCGCAGCTCCCGTAAGTTCCCCGGCCACGACGACGCCGCCCCGGTGACCTTTCGCGCGAAAGGTGACCGGGGCGGCGTCGTCGTCGGTGGGAGCGCACAGCTCAGGGGCCGCTGGAACCCTGCCGCGCACCTGATGCCCCGTTAGAACCCTTCTGGGCTCACCCAAGGGCCCCAACGACACATGAGGTGTACACGACCTC
>NZ_JAUNPE010000049.1:0-9302 GCF_030536815.1 Kocuria sp. | reverse complement strand
AACCCTTCTGGGCTCACCCAAGGGCCCCAACGACACATGAGGTGTACACGACCTCGTTTTTCCGTAGCCGCGCCCCCACCACCGGGAGCCGATCACCCAGGCGAGATCCGCGGACCGTTGAGTTCGCCGGATCGTGGCCTGCACATACCCGATGGCTTGCGTGGTGGCCACTGATCGCACGATCCAGTTACGCCATTCTTCGGCTCCGTCCGGTGAGGCTCCCCCGATCTGGTGCGCGTACCGTGCGGTGAGTTCGTCAAGCGTGGGTGACTCGCCACCCGTGAACTCGTAGAGTGCCGGGTCACCGAGTACCTCGACCATTTCTGAGGCGTGATCGACGCGCAGCGGTTCCAACGTTATGCAAGCGGCACATCTCATGGCTCGTGAGAACCTCTCTTTGCAGGTGGTGCGTCGTTGGGACCCTTGTGGCCCGCGCCCAGGGTTCTAACCACGCAGGAGATGGGTGCGAAGGCCCGGGCGGTACCTGTGATGCGTTCGCGGCACTGCCGAGAGTGCGCCAAAGACCTAACAGCGTTCAGCCCTGTTTCGTTGTGGGTTCGCCGGACGGGTTGACCTCACCAATGGCGTTGAGGCCGAACATCGGGGTGCCGTTGACGCGGTGGTCGCCCACGATCCGCGCCTTGTACATGGTGGGATTGTGGGTGGCCACCGTGCGCGCGTTGCGCCAAAAGCGGTCCAGGGACTTGGATTTACCCACGGCGGAGGCGCCGAGCAGATCAAAGATCCCGTCGGTGACGTCGCGCACCAGGTCCGGGACAACCACCTGCGCGTGCGCCACCGGCACCTCGCACGCGTTGGTCAACTCCTGAGGGTTCTCGAGCAGGGGATCGCCGCCGAGAACGCCGATGGCGGCGTCGAGCTCGCGGGCCGCCTGAAGAACGATTGCCCGCGCGGCGCCAGCCTTGGCGCTGAGCTCACCCACGCGCTGCAGGATCTGCGGGTCCTCACGCGCGACCGATCCCGTGCCGGTGTTGAAGCCGCGGGTGCGTGAACGCACCAGGTGAACACCCTCGTCGATCGCGGCCCTGGCAATGCCGGCCTCGACGGCGAGCAGCACGAGCTGGAACACGGCGGTCTCCTGGGTTGCCCGGCCGTCTCGATTGCGCACATGGGACGCCGGAACCTTGACCGCGCGGAAGTGGCTGGTGCCCGTTCCGGTGAGTTGCTGGCCGAAGCCGTCCCAGTCATCGACCAGTTCGATGCCGTCCCACGAGCTCTTCACCAGCGCGTGCGAGCGCTCCTCGTGACCGGGGATCTGGGCGGTGACCTGGATCCAGTCGGAGAAAATGGAACCGGTGGAGTAGTACTTGGTGCCGTTGAGTTCCCACTCGCCGTCGCCGGTCCGGGTGAGTGTGGTGGCGGCGGTGCCCAGGGCTGCACCGGAACGCTCGGTCGCGGCATTACCCACGGTTTCACCGGCGGCAATACGCGGGAACCAGACCTCGGACTCGTCGGAGCCCAGGCTCGCAATGAATCCCAGGTGTGAGCGGTACACGTGCGCCACGTTGGAGTCGGCGGCGGCCAGGGCGATCAGCAACTCGGCAACCTGCTCCAGGGTGGCACCGTAGCCGCCCCGCGGGCGCGGGACCGTGAGCGCGCCGAAGCGCCGCTCATTGAGCCACGCGAACTGCTCGAACGGGAGGATCCGCCGTTGTTCGCGCTCCACGGCCCCGCCGGCAATGCGCTCGAACACCGGTTGAAACACGTCGAAAAGGTCGCGGGTGCTCAGCGGCTCCGCGGCGTGCGGTTGATGTTTGGTGGTGGCCAACTGTTCTGTGGTTCGGGTGTCGGTGCTCATGTTCTCGGTGGTCCCTCGCGTTCTGTCGCGATGCTCCGCACCATCGACCGGGAGCAGCCCGGCGCACGGGCGTGAGCGTGCGAACCGCAGGAGCCGAAAAGCTGTCCATCGGTCGTGGCGGAAGCACCGTCCCGGTATCCGGGTGGTTGCTGCGGCGTTGACGAGCCACGTCTCTCGGCCGCTCTTGATGGCGTTACGGGTTCAGGCCATCACGGGCTCGGAGTGACTGTCAACACGCGTGACGCTCTATGACCGCCAGAACGCCCCGGTCACCCGGGACAGCGCATGCAGGTCGTCCACGTGGGCGAGTTCGCGGGCGGAGTGCATCGAGAGCAGTCCCACGCCCACGTCCAGTGTGCGCATGCCCAGCCGGGTGGCCGTGATGGGTCCGATGGTGGAACCGCACGGCACGTTGTTGTTGGAGACGAACTCCTGGTAACTGATTCCGGCGCGCTCGCACGCGTCCGCCCACAGCCCCGCGCCCACGGCGTCGGTGGTGTACCGCTGATTGGCGTTGATCTTGAGCAGCGGCCCGGCACCGGGCTCCGGAGTGTTCACGGGGTCGTGGTGCCCCCGGTAATTGGGGTGCACCAGGTGCCCGGCGTCCGCGGACAGGCACACCGATGCGGACAGGGAGCGCCGATAATCGTCCTGCGATTCGCCCCGGGCCGCACTGATCCGGACCAGGACGTCCTCCAGGAACGGACCGGCCGCGCCCGAGCGCGTGGCGGAACCGACCTCCTCGTGGTCGAACGCGGCCAGCATCGAGATCTGCGACGCGGACTCGAGGTCATCCGCGTGCTCGACCAGTGCGTGCAACCCGGCGTACACGGAGGACAGGTTGTCCAACCGCCCACTCGCGAGCAGCTGCCGCCGCTGCCCGATCAGCTCCGGTTTCTGGGTGTCCGCGAGCACCACGTCGAAGCCCACAATGCGCTCCGGAGTCACCGATGCCTCGACCATGTCCGCGAGCAACCCCAACACATCAGCGTCCTGAACCGACCCGGTCCCCCAGATGGGCTGCACGTGCTGCTGCTTGTCGAGCGTGAGACCCTCGTTGGCTGAGCGATCCAAATGGATGGCGAGTTGTGGAATGCGCGCAATGGCCTCGGTCGAGCACAGGTGCTGTGAGAGTTCACCGTTCTCACCGCGCACCACGAGCCGCCCGGCCAGGCGCAGGTCACGGTCCAGCCACGAGTTCAACAACACCCCGCCGTAAACCTCCACCCCGGCCTGGTACCAGCCGTGGGACACCGTGGTGGGTTTGGGCTTGAGCTTGAACCCGGGTGAATCCGTGTGGGCGCCCAGGATCCGGTAGCCGGTGCCCGCGCGAAGATCGCGCGGGGCCACCCAGGCGATCAGAGCGCCGTCGCGAATCGTGAAGTGCCGCCCGGCGACGTCGCTCCACGCCTCGGTTTCGTTCAGTTGCGTGAATCCCGCCCCGCGCAGCAGACCCGCCGCGGCCTCGACCGCGTGGTACGAACTGGGCGATGCCATGACGTAATCACCCAGTGCGCGGGCGTAGCCGAACGGGGCACGGTGAGAATCCAAGTCGGACACGCTGTGAGGGGCCATGCAGGACAGTCTAGGGAGTGCGCTCGGGATCGGCGGCCGAACCGGTCCGCCGCACGTCCAGTAGACCCACCGGGCGCCCCTGGCCGTCCCGTACCGTGTACGGACCGTACTGCTCGGGCAGGGAGAGGTAGTTCTGGGTGCGGGGATCCACCACGAATGCCGCGAGTTCGGAGCCGTTCTGGCTGACCACGCGAGGCCGCTGAGCGAGCGAGGGCAACCGCGGCGGGGGCGGCAGGATGATGGTGCGGGAGGTGGCGATCCGCGTCTTGCGCGCCATCCGGAACACGACCACAAGGAATATCCCGTTGATCGCGAGGGTGAACAGCACCTCGAGAGGCCCGCCACTCGTATCGTTGAGGTCCGCCAACCCGACTACGGCCATGAGTGTGACCGTGCAGTTGTTGACCACGTGGAGGGCGACCGCCGCTTCCAGCCCACCCGTGCGCCACGTGAGCACACCCATGGTGATCGCCATGATGGCAATTGCGGTTTGGCCCCACACGTCATAGAGGTGCCCGGCGACGAACAGCGGCACCGGCAAGAGAATGGCCCACGCCGGGTGCTTCAGCCACCGGCCGACCGTCTGCATTAGATAACCGCGGAAGATCAGTTCCTCCGCAAAACACTGGATGGGCACCAACAGCACCACCATGAGCAGCAACCAACCCCATTGGGGTGCCACGGTGAATTCGATCGCCTCGCCGCCGGCCAAGAGGTCCAGCAGGATGGACAGGCCGTTGACGACCACGAAAATGGCCAACGCCGCGAGCCCGCACTGAAGCAGCCACTTCCAGCGCAGCCGCCCCGTCACCGAGTGAAGCAGCCCCAGCGGCCGCGGGCCCATGATCATTCTGGCCACATACGCGGCCGGTGCCATCAGCGCAATGGAACCGAACAGGAAGAAAAAGGTCAGCGGATCCAGCTGGTTCATGGTGTCCAGGTTTTCCACGTCCATGGGGTTGTCCATGAACAGGATGACCGGGATGGCGAACAACACCGACAGGACGATGAACAAGAACAACAGGATGGCGCCCTCAACGAGCGGCTTCCACCATGCGTGGTTCCGATCCGCCAAACCCAACCGGTGGTATGCCAGCGTGCGCAGCTGCTCGGGCGGTATCGGGGACGGCGCGGGCGGCTTGCTCCAAGGCGCGGGATGCTGGCTCATGGTCCCACGCTATCGGTCGCTGGACCGCGGTGCGGTCATTGTGGTGGGCGTGTGCAGCGGATGTGCGCCCTCACACCGCGTAGCGGTCCACGAACGCCGCGAGGATCTTCTTGGGCTGGTCCACCTCGGGACCGTCCTTGACCCGGTCGATCACGGTCTGGGTGTCTCCCGGGCGGAAGTACCCCAGATCCTTGTAGGCGATCACCCGATTGATCAGCCCCTGCGGATCGAGCTCCGGGTGGAATTGAGTGGCGTAGAGATTCTCCTTGATCCGGTACATCTGCACCTCGCACACGGTTCCGCTGGCCAGCAACACCGCATTGGCGGGCAGTGATCGAGTGCCTTCCTTGTGCCCCACGTACGCGGTGAACTCCCCCGGCAACTGGGACAACAACGGGTCTGTGGCGCCCTCAGCGGTGACCGTGACGGTGATGGGCCCCACCTCTTCGCTGCGGGTGCGATCCACCACCGCGCCCTGGTGGGTTCCCAACGTGCCCACTCCGTAGCAGGCACCCAGGAACGGGAAGTCCCGGGCCACCACCTCGTCCAGGAGTGCGCTGATCCACTCCTCGGCCCGGCGCTGCGTGGCCGTTTTCTCCTCCGCGGGATCCGATGAGTTGAAGGGCGAGCCGCCCACGATGATTCCGCTGTACCTGTCCAGCTCCAACGGCGGAACCGGGCCCTTCTCCAGTCGCACGTGTTCGAGCTGGGATTCCTGCAGGCCACCAAAACGCCGAACGGCGTGATATTCCTCCAGGGCCACATCGTCTTCGGGCCGGGTGGCCAGCAGTACAAACGGTTTCATGGCCTCATCGTAGGCACCGTTCCGGCACCCGCCGTGCGCGTGCCGGTGTGCGTCACGCCACGTCACGCATGACGGTCCAATGACACGTTGTTTCGGTTCTGAAAACTCCGGCTCGACCCCCTTGACTTCCGCCGTGTGATCCAGTTCACTATCTTCATATGGAATTTAGATTTCACATAGCGAAAACGCAGGGGACGCAATGACGCTCAACGAGTTCAACGACCTGGATCGGCACGCGGCGGTGGAGACCGTTCGCCCCGCTCTGGACATCCAGCGCTGGGTCGACGACGTCGTGGACGGCCGGCCGTACGAAACCACCGACGACGCACTGGCCACCGCACGCAATGCCGCTCACCCTTTCACGGACGCAGAGCTCGACCAGGCTCTGTCGCACCACCCCAAGATCGGCGAGCGCGCCGCCGGAAAGTCCAAGGAAGCCGATCTCTCCCGCAACGAGCAGGCCGGGCTGGGTGAGTCCACGGAAGACATCAAGACCGAACTCGCCCGGGGCAACACCGAGTACGAGGAGCGCTTCGGCCAGGTATTCCTGATCCGCGCCGCCGGCCGTTCCGTGCCCGAGATTTTGTCAGAACTGCAGCGCCGCCTGCAGAACACCCCGGAAGACGAGCGCACCGAAGTTGCCGAGCAACTTCGTCAGATTGCACTCCTCCGCATCGAAGGGATCCTGTCATGAGCTTCATGTCCGCACACGTCCTTGATTCCGTGCACGGCTGCCCAGCCCAAGGAATTGACGTCACACTCCTCACCGGTGAGGGCCAAGAACTTGGCACTGCCACCACCAACGAGGACGGCCGAGTCACCGAACTCGGCCCGGAGACCCTGGAGTCCGGCCATTACCGGATCATTTTCGCAACCGAGCCGTACTTTGCCGGGCGCGAGCTCGAGACGTTCTACCCGTTCGTCTCAGTGGATTTCTCGGTGCGACAGGAGCAGGGCCACTACCACGTGCCCTTGCTGCTGAGCCCGTTTGCGTATTCCACGTACCGCGGCAGTTGACCCAGGAGCCGACCCAGTCGACGATTGCCGATCCACTCGGACAGCACACCCATTTTCTACACAGGAGTAACTCACGATGACCGAAGTAGTGCTCGGAAAAAACCAGTACGGCAAGGCGCAGAACCACGTGGTGCGCATCAACCGTGACAACGACCGTCACATCATCCGCGACCTGGTGGTCACCTCCCAGTTGCGCGGTGACCTCACCGAGGTGCACACCAAGGGCGACAACGCCCACTGTGTCCCCACCGACACCCAGAAGAACACCGTGTTCGCGTTTGCCCAGCGGTACGGCATCAAGTCCCCGGAGGACCTGATCCTCAAGCTCTCCGACCACTTCACGGGCGAGTTCGACTGGATCACCGGCGGCCGTTGGGCGGCGGACGAGTACCGCTGGGATCGCATCAACGACAACGACCACTGTTTTGTCCAGAACAAGCAGGAAGTCCGCACCTCCGTGCTCGTCACGGACGGCGACAAGAAGACCGTGATCTCCGGCTTCAGGAACCTCACCATCCTGAAGTCCACCGAGTCCGGCTTCGAGGGGTACCCCAAGGACCAGTACACGACCCTGCAGGAAACCACGGACCGCATCATGTCCACGGACGTGGCGACCCGCTGGCGGTACAACACCACCGATGTCGACTTCGACGCCGTGTACGAGGACGTCAAGAACATCATCCTCACCAAGTTCACCGACCACTACTCCCGCGCACTGCAGGAGACCCTGTACCTCATGGGCAAGGCCGTGATCGAGGCGCACCCGGAGATCGACGAAATCAAATTCTCGTGCCCCAACAAGCACCACTTCGTCTACGACTTGAGCTTCTGCGACCTGGGCAACAACAACGAAACCCATTACGCCGCGGACCGTCCGTTCGGGCTGATCGAGGCCACCGTACAGCGCAAGGACGCAACCCAGGACGAGCACGCCTGGATGGGCATCACCGGCTTTTGCTGAGCCATCTGCTTCACCACCGAGATGTCCCCGTCTCTTGAGGCCGAGGCGGGGACACACCGGCTCATTCATTCCGAGAAAGGCTTCCCATGTCACAAACCGCTACGACCGAGGTCAAGCGGCCCGAGGACCAGTACCTCGGCGCGGGTCCGAGCTTGGGCTACGGATTCCAGCACGTTCTGACCATGTACGGCGGGATCATCGCTCCGCCGTTGATCGTGGGTGGCGCAGCCGGTCTGTCCACCAATGAGCAAGCGCTCCTGGTCGCTTGCTGTCTGTTCGTCGGCGGCCTGGCAACCATGCTTCAGTCCTTCGGCATCAAGTTCTTCGGCTCCCAGTTGCCCTTGGTCCAGGGCACCTCGTTCGCCGGGGTGGCCACCATGACCGCGATCGTCAACGGTGACGGCGGGATCCAAGCGGTCTTCGGTGCGGTCATGGCATCGGCGGCCATTGGCTTCCTGATTGCACCGTTCTTCGCGCGCATCATCAGGCTCTTCCCGCCGGTGGTCACCGGCGTGGTCATCACGACCATTGGCCTGTCCCTGTTCCCCGTGTCCGCGCAGTGGGCCATGGGCGGTGCCGCCGTCGCAAATGCCGGGGACGAGAACGCGATCTTCAAGAACGTCTGTCTGGCCGGCGCCACGTTGGTGATCATCATGCTCCTGTCCAAGATGCGCAGCGCAATCATCTCGCGGCTGTCCATCCTGTTGGGCATCGTCCTGGGCACACTCTTTGCGCTGGCCATCGGCATGGCCGACTTCTCCAAGGTCATGGACGGCGCGATCTTCGCCTTTCCCGAGCCCCTCGCGTTCGGCCCGCCCACCTTCCAGCCCGCGGCCATCATCTCGATGACCATTGTGGTGCTGGTGATCCTCACGGAAACCACCGCGGACATCATTGCCGTGGGCGAGATCGTGGACACCAAGGTGGACCGCCGTCGGATCGCCAACGGCCTGCGCGCAGACATGGGTGCTTCCTTCCTGGCCCCGCTGTTCAACGGCTTCACCCAGTCCGCGTTCGCGCAAAATGTTGGTCTGGTCGCCATCACGGGAGTGAAGAGCCGATTCGTGGTCACGGCCGGCGGTCTGATCATGCTGATCCTGGGCCTGCTGCCCATCCTGGGTCGCGTGGTCGCAGCGGTTCCCATGCCGGTCCTGGGTGGCGCAGGCATCGTGCTCTTCGGCACCGTGGCCGCTTCCGGTATCCGCACCCTGGGCAAGGTCAAGTACCAGGGCACCCCCAACCTGGTCATCGTCTCGACCGCCATCGGTATCGGCATGCTCCCAATTGCCGCCCCGAACATCTACAGCGGCTTCCCCGCGTGGTTCGAGACCATCTTCCACTCCGGCATTTCCTCCGCCGCCGTGGCCGCCGTGCTGCTGAACATCCTGTTCAATGAGATCAAGCTGGGTAACCCGCCCAAGGGTCAAGGATCGGTCTTCACCGCGGCACCACCCCGCTACGTTCGACTTGAGTCGCTCGAGCACCTGCAGGGATCCCTGCGGGAGGGGGACACCATCAAGAACGGCAAGCTCGTGGACTCCGAGGGCACGGAAGTTCCCGCCATCACGGCGTCGGGCGAGATCGTTCAGGCCCCGGTCGTGGAAAAACACTCCGGGTCCACGGACAGCGGCCACTAGCCAGGCCGACGACGCCGCTCGCGACCCTCGTGCGCGAGGGCACCGAGCGCCGTCGTCGCCTTGAAAAGAACTCGCGGCTGCCAGGCCCCCACCGGAGCCTGGCAGCCGCTCTGCCACATCGGTGAACCACCGTGACACTGCAGGAGAAACTGTGCAGCCTTCAAGCAACCACCATATTTTGAGCGGGTTGACCAACAACCTCAAAGACGCCAACTCCGAGGAAACCCAGGAGTGGATCGAGTCCTTCGACGGGCTGATCGCGGCCCAGGGCACCGAGCGCGCGCAGTACATCATGCGCGCCATGTTGCAGTACGCGGGTG
>NZ_JAUNPE010000206.1 GCF_030536815.1 Kocuria sp. | reverse complement strand
AACAGGGCGTCTTCGGCGGCCATGCCGGAGGCGAACGCGAACGCACGGGTGCCGCGCTCCACAGCGGCGAGCTGTTCCTCGAATCCGCCGCGCGTGGGGTTGGAACCGCGGCTGTACTCGTAGCCGCCGGTGCGGAATTGGTTGACGCCGTCCTGCACGAACGTGGAGGTCTGGTAGATCGGCGGGACCACGGCACCGGTGGTGGGGTCCGGTTCCTGACCGGCGTGAATGGCGCGCGTGGCCAGGCCGGGCAGCGAGAAATCAGTGATGGTCATGGAAAGAGTCCTTCTGCTGGTGGGCGGTGGCGCGGGCGGTGTGGGGGAGGTGTTCCCACGCCGCCGGCGCCTCGGTGGCGTCCGCGATCACGGACAGTGCTTGGAACAGGTCCGCGGTGAGGTCCGCGACATCCTCGAGGCCCACGGTGAAGCGCAGGGTCTGCCCGGTGATGCCGCTGGCACGGAACTGCTCGGGGGTCAGACGGCAATGCGTCATGCTCGCGGGGTGGGCCACCAGGGTGCGCACGTCGCCGATGTTGGCGGCGAGCTTGATGAGTCGCAGGGAATCGACCACGTGCTCGACCTGCTCTGGGACGCCGTTGAGATCGATCGAGAACACCCCGCCGGCGCCCCGGTAGCCACCCTGCTCGTACAACTCTTCCTGCCGCGCACCGCCGAAATGCGGGTGGTGCACGCGGGCCACGGCCGGGTGCCGGTTCAAGGTTGCCGCCAACGACGCCGCCGTGGCCGACTGGCGCTCCACGCGCACTCCCAGCGTGGAGATTCCCTGCAGGATCTCGTGGGCCGTGATGGCGCTCATACACGGGCCCAGGTCGTTGAGGTACTTGCAGCGGGCCACGCCCAACAGCGCACGCTTGGCGCCGTAGACCTCCACGGGGGAGCGATCACCCCAGCGCGGATGCGATGTGGTCAGCCACGGCCAACGCTGCGGGTCCTCGGTGGGGTCAAAGTTGCCGGTGTCCACCAGCAGACCGCCCAGGGGGCCGCCGTGACCGGAGAGGTACTTGGTGGCCGAGTGGACCACCAGGTCCGCCCCGTGCTCGCCGGGGGTGAACAGATGCGGGGTGGCCACGGTGTTGTCCACGATCACCACGGCACCGTTGCGGTGAGCGATGTCCGCGATCGTCTCCAGTTCCGGGAGATCCGCGAGCGGGTTGGCAATCGACTCCAGGAAAAACACGCGGGTCTGTGAGGTCACCGCGGCCTCCCATTCCTCGGGCCGGCGCGGATCAGCGAACGTCACGGTCAACCCGGTTTCGGCGAGTGTGTCCGTGAGCAGGTCCACGGTGCCGCCGTACAGGTGGGAGGACGCCACCACGTGCCCGTTGACCGGTCCGGTCAGCGCGAGTAACGCCAGGGTCACCGCGGCCTGCCCGGACGAGGTGGCCACGGCGCACTCGGCGCGTTCCAGTTTGGTCACTGCGGATTCCAGTGCGGTGACGTTCGGGTTGCCGGTGCGGGCGTAGGTGTACCCGGAGGCACGCTGCGCGAAGACCGCCCGAGCGTCGGCCAGGCTGGCGAACGCATACGCGGCGCTGTGGTGGATGGGCGCCACAATGGGGGTGCCCAGGGGGGCGTTGACGTGCTCGGTCACAGGAGGCTCCCTTCCGCCGCACGAGCGGTGGTGTCTGCGGAGGCGGCGGCCACGGAAGGTGCCGAGGCGGCGTCGTCGTGGGTCAATTCCGCGCGGACGGTGACGGCGGCGGCCACGAGGCGATCGAGGGCGGCCTCGGTCTCGGGCCAGCCGCGGGTCTTCAGGCCGCAGTCGGGGTTGACCCACACGCGGTCCGCACCAATGACCTTGGCGGCGTGGCGCACACGCTGAGCGACCTCGTCAAAGGTGGGTACGCGCGGGGAGTGGATGTCCCACACACCGGGGCCCACGTCACGCGGGAAGTTGCCCGCGGCCAGCCCGTCCACAATCCCCGAACCGGAGCGCGAGGCCTCCAGCGTGGTGACGTCCGCATCAAGGCCGTCGATGGCGTCCAGCACGGTCTCGAACTCGGAGTAGCACAGGTGGGTGTGGATCTGGGTTGCGGTCTCCGCACCGCCCGTGGCCAGGCGGAACGATCCCACGGACCAGTCCAGGTAATCCGGGCGGTCGGCCAGCGTGAGCGGCAGCAGTTCGCGCAGGGCGGGTTCGTCCACCTGGATGACGGCGGTTCCGGCGGCCTCGAGGTCCGTGATTTCGTCGCGCAGGGCCAGGGCCACCTGGTCGGCGACCTCGCGGGCGGGGGCGTCGTCGCGCACGAACGACCAGGCCAGGATGGTGACCGGACCGGTCAGCATGCCCTTGACCGGGCGATCCGTCAGTGACGCCGCGTAACCGGTCCAGTCCACCGTGATGGGGGCCGGGCGGGAGACGTCACCGAACAGGATGGACGGGCGCGTGCAGCGCGAACCGTAGGACTGCACCCACCCGTGCTGGGTGGTGACAAACCCGTCGAGACCCTCGGCAAAGTACTGCACCATGTCATTGCGCTCGGGTTCACCGTGCACCAGCACGTCCAGGCCGAGCTCTTCCTGCGTGCGTACGGTCTGTGCGATCTCGGCCCGGATCCTCTGCGTGTACTCGGCCTGGTCGATGCGGCCGGCGCGGAAATCGGCGCGCGTGGTGCGGATGCCGGGGGTCTGGGGGAACGAACCAATGGTCGTGGTGGGCAGCGGCGGCAGGTTCAGCCGCTGGGCCTGGGCGGTGCGGCGCTCATCGGCAGACGCGCGCTCGCGGTCCCGCTGCTGCACGGCCGCGGTGCGGGCACGAACCTCCTTGCGGTGCGTGGCCGGGTGCGCGGCTCGGCGGGAGCGGATCTGCGCGTCCTTGCCGAGTTCGGCGGCCACCGTGGACCAGCCGTCGCTCAGCCCGCGGGACAGCGTGACGACCTCGGCGACCTTTTGATCCGCGAACGCAACCCATTCCTTGATGTCCGGGTCCAGGGCGGTTTCGCGCTCCACATCGTGGGGGACGTGCAGCAACGGGGTCGCGGTTCCCACACTCACGGGGCCGCGCGCGGTGGCCTTGAGTCGGTCCAGGGTTTCCGAGGCCCTCCCCAGATCGGTGCGCCACACCGTACGGCCGCCGACGACGCCGCCCACGAGTGGGCGCTCGCCCCACGCCTCGAGCGCGGCCTCACCGGGTTCGCTGCCGCGGTCGAGGTCAATGGCGAGGGCCTCGATGTCGGTGGCGGCGAGTCCGAGCTGGGCGGCCTCTCCGGCGTCCCCGTACCCCACGGCGACCAGGATGTCGGGGCGGTT
>NZ_JAUNPE010000048.1:15079-16277 GCF_030536815.1 Kocuria sp. | reverse complement strand
AGAATCACGTCCAACGCGTTGTGTCCACCGGCTTTGACGTCCGGGGATCCTACATAGCCCACAATTCCACACATGCGGAGAACTCTACCGGAAACCGCCTGAGTCCCTGCTGTAGCCTGCCACCGTCGGCCCTAGACTGGTCTGAACATGAGCACACACTCACTGACTCATCGCGCATCCCCGTTTGTGGAGCTGGACCGGCAAACGTGGTCGCGCTTGTCGCACGAAATAGACGTGCCCCTCACCGCGCAGGAGATCGAGAACCTGCGCGGTCTTGGTGACCGCATGGACGTGGACGAGGTGCGCGAGGTCTACCTCCCGCTCTCTCGACTGCTCACGCTCTACGACGCCTCCGCGAATCACCTCAACTCTGAGACCAACGCGTTCCTGGGCGAGGACCACGCGCGCACTCCCTTTGTCATCGGCATCGCCGGTTCCGTTGCGGCCGGTAAGTCAACCACGGCGCGTCTGCTGCGCGAGATGCTTGCCCGCTGGCCCTCCACCCCCAACGTCCAATTGGTCACGACGGACGGGTTCCTGTACCCCAATGCCGAATTGGTCCGCCGCGGGCTCATGGAGCGCAAGGGCTTCCCGGAGTCATACGATCGCAGGGCGCTGCTGCGATTCATGTCGGAGATCAAATCCGGCGCCCCCGAGGTCCGAGCTCCCAGGTATTCACACACCACCTACGACATCCTCCCGGACGAGGAAATAGTGGTGACCAAGCCCGACGTCGTGATCGTCGAGGGTTTGAACGTGCTCGCCCCCGCCAAATTGGGTCCGGGAAACCGCGCGGCTTTGGCCTTGAGCGACTTTTTCGACTTCTCCATCTACGTGGACGCGCGAACCAGCGACATTGAGCGCTGGTACGTGGAACGGTTCCAGGCCCTACGTAGCTCGGCCTTCGCCAGTCCGCAATCCTATTTCCACCGCTATGCCAACCTCACGGACGCGGAAGCAGTCGAAGTGGCCACTGATATTTGGCGACGCATCAATGAACCCAACCTGGAGCAGAACGTGCGCCCCACCAGAGGGCGGGCGCGTCTCATCCTCTCCAAGGATGGGGACCACAAGATCAGGCGCGTGCTCCTTCGGAAGAATTGATATCGGGGTCTGGGTAATCTATCGGCATGCTTAATGGTTTCAAAGAATTCATCATGAAGGGCAACGTCCTTGACCTTGCCGTCGCCGTCATCAT
>NZ_JAUNPE010000048.1:0-14979 GCF_030536815.1 Kocuria sp. | reverse complement strand
ATCGACCCGGCCGCCGAAGAAGCCGATCCCAACACCCTGCTGCTCACCGAAATCCGGGACGCGCTGGTGGCCGGCAAGGGTGGCACGGTGGACGGCCCCGGTTCCCAGACCCTGTAATTCTTACCCAATCAACACCGGAAACTATTCGGGCCCGCATCCCCAGGGATGCGGGCCCGAATAGTTTTTGTCGCTGTCAGCTCAAGCTCAAGTGGTGCTCCACGACCTTCACGAGCGCCTCTGCTTCGTGGCGCGCTTCCTCATGGCTTGCGGCCTCGACCATCACGCGCACCACCGGCTCCGTGCCGGAAGGTCGCAACAACACACGGCCCTTTCCGTTCAACCGCTCCTCGGTGTCCGTGACTGCTGCCAGAACTTGGGGGTGGGTCTTGGCCGCGGCCTTGTCCACGTTGGCCACGTTGATCATGGTCTGTGGCATCCGTGTCATGACGGAGGCAAGTTCAGACAGCGGCATACCGGTCTGGGCCACGCGGGAGGCCAACATCAAACCGGTCAGCAGGCCGTCTCCGGTCGTGGCGTAATCGGCCATGATCACGTGCCCGGATTGTTCGCCACCCAGGTTGTAGTTGTTGGCCACCATGGATTCCAAGACGTACCTGTCCCCCACCGCGGCGCGTTCCAGATGAATGTCGTGTTTTTCCAGGGCCAACTGCAGACCCAGGTTACTCATCACCGTGGCCACCAGGGTGTCCTGATTGAGCGTCCCCGCATCCTTCATGGCCAGGGCCAGGATGCACATGATCTGGTCGCCATCCACTTCGGCACCCGTGTGGTCCACGGCAAGGCACCGATCGGCGTCGCCGTCGTGAGCGATTCCAAGGTCCGCGCCGTGCTTGAGCACCGCTTCCTTGAGGGGCCCCAGGTGGGTGGACCCCACGCCGTCGTTGATGTTGAGGCCATCTGGCTGGGCCCCGATCACGTGGATATCGGCTCCTGCATCACGGAAGGCGTCCGGTGAGGCGCCGGACGCCGCACCATTGGCGCAGTCCAGAACCACCGTGAGCCCATCCAGGCGTTGCGGGATCGCTCCGACCAGGTGAAGGATGTACCGGTCCTCGGCGTCGGAGAGACGATTGATGCGACCGACCTCGGCGCCGGTGGGGCGCATGAATTCACGCTTCTCGTAGACCTCTTGGATCTTGTCCTCCATGGCATCCGGCAATTTTTTGCCGCCGTGAGCCAGGAACTTGATGCCGTTGTCAGGAGCCGGGTTGTGGGACGCGGAAATCATGACGCCGAAATCGGCGTCGATGTCCGCCACGAGGTACGCCGCGGCCGGAGTGGGAATCACCCCGGCGTCGTACACGTCCACGCCCGAGCTTGCCAACCCGGCGGTGACCGCCGCGCCAATGAACTCGCCGCTCGCGCGACCGTCCCGGGCGACGACCGCTCTCGGTCGGGAACCGGGCTTGGCATGCCCGTGTCCCAAGATGATCGCGGCTGCTTGTGACAGCTCCATTGCAAGGTCGGCTGTGAGGAGGCCGTTCGCGAGCCCGCGAATGCCGTCCGTTCCAAAAATTCTAGACATCGCCTGTCATCCTACGACGTGCCGCGCGAGAACCGCGAAGCGCATCCACTAGTTGTTGCCGGGTCGGAGTACAGGAAACCCATCGGGGTTGGCTCCGCTGTCATCCATGACGTCAATGGATTCGCCCACAATCTTGGGATCGGGCGTGCCCACCACGGAGTGATCCTTGTCCGGATAGTCGAACTGGGACAGCACGTGACGCATGGCTTCCAGGCGAGCGCGCTTCTTGTCGTTGGACTTGATCACCGTCCACGGTGCGTCACCGGTATCCGTGTAGAAGAACATGGCTTCCTTGGCCTCGGTGTAGTCATCCCACTTGTCCAGGGAGGCAACGTCAGTGGGTGAGAGTTTCCATTGACGCACGGGGTCGGTGCGGCGAGCCTGGAAGCGGGCCAACTGCTCGGCACGAGTCACCGAGTACCAGAATTTGATCAGGTGGGTGTCGGAGTTCACCAGCATGCGCTCGAACTCGGGGGCCTGTCGCATGAACTCGTAATACTGCTGCGACGTGCAGTAACCCATCACGCGTTCCACACCCGCTCGGTTGTACCAGGACCGATCCATGAGCACGATCTCACCCCCGGAGGGCAGGTGCTTGATATAGCGCTGGAAATACCACTGCGTCTGCTCGATGTCAGT
This sequence comes from Kocuria sp., assembly GCF_030536815.1. Classification (GTDB taxonomy): domain Bacteria; phylum Actinomycetota; class Actinomycetes; order Actinomycetales; family Micrococcaceae; genus Kocuria; species Kocuria gwangalliensis. The sequence continues at coordinate 12,794 of NZ_JAUNPE010000048.1, read as the reverse complement.
GGGCTTCTCCAACGCGATCACACGAGTACCACGCGGATTGAGGTGCTCGGTGAAACGCTTGATCGAGCCACCCTTACCGGCGGCGTCGCGGCCCTCGAAAATGATCAGGAGCTTCTGACCGGTCTCTTTGATCCACAACTGCAGTTTGAGCAATTCGATCTGCAGAGCCCGCTTGGTCCTCTCGTACTCCTTGCGGCTGAGCTTCTCGTCGTACGGGTAACCGCGTTTCCACGCCTCGGAACGGGACAGCCCGGAGCCGCCGTGGAGTTTGCGATCCAATTCCGCTATTTCATCCAGCTCCGCGGCGTAATCCTCCACCACGGAGATCCGGTGGTGCTCTTCCTGGGCAAGCCCGGCGGTCACGAGGTCTTTTTCCCGGGCTAGTTCTTCCGCGAGGGCTTTTTCGTCGCCGGTCGTCTTAGAAGACGTTTCGCTCTGCTGTTGATCCGTTTGCTTGCTCATCCGGGCCCTCTCATGGATTCGGGTGCGGAGCCATTGTGCTCCACACCTCATTTTACGCCCCATTTGCAACTAGTTCGGCTTTCGTTGGCCGATGACGCGGTGTTGTCTCGCCGATGCCGCGGCGCGTCACCTGTCGCGCTGCCCCTGCTCCGGTGTGTGAAAGGGCCCCGAATCTCCTGGAGAACTACCGGCCCCCGGTATGCTGTGGCTCACAGTCGAGCCATCGATCTCTCCCGTTCAAAACCCCGCACCGCTGCCCCGGTACCGGATTCCGAGCATGTGAATCCGGACGATGACAGACCACCCGCCAGGTTGGGGAACCACGAGCCAGGAGTCGTTCATGGCGTACCTTCGCCGTTTCACGTCGTTCTTAGCAACCCTAGTGGCACTGTTCACAGTATTAGCCGTGAACGTGCCCGGCGCCGTGTCAATGCCCCTGCATCCCGCGCAGGAGACAGGCGGGGGATCGGGCAAAACCTATGTGATCGCCACGGACACCCTGTTTGCGCCCTTCGAGTTCCGGGACTCGTCCGGTGAACTCACCGGCATCGACATCAAGATCATGGAGGCCGTTGCCGAAGATCAGGGCTTCCAAGTGGAATGGCGCTCCCTGGGCTTCAATGCCGCGTTACAGGCCTTGAGCGCGGATCAGGCTGATGGCGTGATTGCGGGTATGTCCATCACGGACGAACGCAAGGAGGTCTACGACTTCTCCGATCCCTACTTCACCGGAACCATGACCTTGGCCGTCAACGAGGATCAGGCGGATGAGATCCTGAGCTGGGACGATCTGCTGGACAAGCGCCTGATGGTGAAGACCGGTTCCATGTCCAAGGAAGTGGCTCGCGAGCGGCAGGACCAGTACGGCTACGAGATCACTTCCTTGGACCAAACCACCACCCTGGTGGAATCCGTGAAGTCCGGCAACGCGGACGTGCTCATGGACGATTACCCGGTGATCGCCTACGGCGTGCAGCAAGGATCCGGTCTCGTCACCGTGGTGAGCAGGTCAAGGCCGGCGACTACGGTTTCGCTGTGAACAAGGGCAAGAACACCGAGTTGCTGGAACAGTTCAACGTTGGGCTTGCTGAGCTCAAGGACAGCGGTCGGTATCAGGAAATCGTGGATGAGTTCCTGGCCAGCGATGATCAAGCGGTGGACCGATCCACGTTCTGGGGCCTGGTGGTCACCGCCATGCCCGCGCTTCTGACGGGCCTGAAGAACACCTTGATCGTCACGGCCGTCGCCTTCGTGATCGCCATGGTCCTGGGTCTGGTGTTCGGTTTCCTGAAGATCTCGCGCAACCGTTTTCTCAGGGCAATTTCCACGGCGTTCGTCAGTGTCTTCCGCGGCACTCCGATTCTGGTGTGGGCCTTCTTCTTCTACTTCGGTCTCCCCCAGCTGATCGGGACACCGGTGAACATCTGGGTTGCCGGTGTGCTCACCCTTGCGCTCAACGGCGCTGCCTACATTGCCGAGATCGTACGCGGCGGTGTGCAGTCCGTGGACCCGGGACAGATGGAAGCGGCGCGTTCGCTGGGACTGGGCCACGGCAAGTCCATGCAGAAGGTCGTTCTGCCGCAAGCGTTCAAGATCATGACCCCGTCCCTGATCAACCAACTGGTCATCATGCTCAAGGATTCCTCATTGCTGCTGGCCATTGGTTTTGCGGAACTGCTTTACCAGGCTCAGCAGATTTACGCATCCAACTTCCGCGTCACCGAAGTACTGCTGATTGTGGCAGTGATCTACTTCGTGGCCATTACGCTCCTGACCCAGCTCGCAAACTTCGCCGATAGGAAGATCAACAAATGAGCACTTCAGTCACTGATCGGAGCGAGTCTCCCCAGGACCAGCGCAACCAGAAGATCGTCGTCCGGGATCTGGAAAAGGCCTTTGGGGACAACCATGTGCTCAACGGCATCACCACGAACATTCACGAGGGCGAAGTGGTTTGTGTGATCGGCCCCTCCGGTTCCGGTAAATCCACGTTCTTGCGCTGTCTCAACCGTCTCGAAGATGTCACCGCAGGAACGGTGACCGTGAGCGGTTTCGACCTCACGGACCCCAAGGTCGATATCAACGCCGTCCGCCAACACATCGGCATGGTGTTCCAGCACTTCAATTTGTTCCCGCACATGACCGTGGCGGAAAACATCATGCTGGCACCCACCGAGGTCAAAAAACTCAGTACGGCCGATGCCAGGCAAGCAGCGCTCACGCTCCTGGACCGCGTGGGATTGAAGGAAAAGGCCGACGCCCGGCCGGCGTCGTTGTCCGGTGGACAGAAGCAACGCGTGGCCATTGCGCGTGCCCTGGCCATGAACCCGGAGATCATGCTGTTCGACGAGGCGACCAGCGCTCTGGACCCCGAAATGGTGGGCGAAGTCCTGCAGGTGATCCGCGACCTGGCCAAGTCCGGCATGACGTTGGTCCTGGTGACCCACGAGATGGGTTTCGCCCGCGAAGTCGGTGACCGAGTCATGTTCATGTCCGACGGTGCGATCATCGAGGACGGCGACCCGCAGCAGATCTTCGACAATCCACAGCAGCCCCGGCTTCGGGACTTCCTGTCCAAGGTGCTGTAACCCAGGGATTCCGCGGGGTGCACCCGTGCCGGCCATCCTGCCGGCCACCGAGTCACCGCGTGCTCGAGTCTTGTATGCCGACGCCGTCGTCCCACCGTGCCCCTGGCCACGCACGGTGGAGCGGCGACCTCCGCCCCAAGAGCCGGCGGGACCATGCCGTACGTCCGAGGGGCCGGTAGCGCCTCTGGTCAGCAGCGCCAGGGCTATGACGGCCCCTCATCGGTAGTGGAGGGTTATAACGGCCCTTAAAACGAAGCGGGACCCCGCACAGCGGACGATGCCGATGTGCGGGGCCCGAGTCCACGCCGTGTTCGACGTGGGGGCGCGCAGGTTTAGCGCTTGGAGTACTGCGGAGCCTTGCGGGCCTTCTTGAGGCCTGCCTTCTTGCGCTCGATGACGCGGGCGTCACGAGTCAGGAAGCCGGCCTTCTTGAGTGCCGGGCGGTTGTGCTCCAGGTCGATCTCGTTCAGCGCGCGAGCGATGCCGAGACGCATGGCGCCGGCCTGGCCGGAGGGGCCACCACCGGAGATGCGGGCGCTCACGTCGTAAGCACCTTCGAGGTCCAGCAGACGGAACGGATCGTTCACTTCCTGCTGGTGCAACTTGTTCGGGAAGTACTCGGCCAGTTCGCGGCCGTTGACGATCCACTTGCCGGAGCCGGGCACCAGGCGCACGCGTGCAATGGCCTGCTTGCGGCGGCCGACGGCCTGACCGGAAACGGTGAGGGGCGCGCGCTCGGAAGCGGGGGCACCACCTTCGACGGGGCCGGTGGATTCCGAGGTGTAGCTGCTGAGCTCCTCGGTACCTTCGGTTACTTCGACAACTTCTACTTCTTCAGTATTCTGAGCCACGATTCTCCTTATGTGCTCTCGTTGGCCCGAATTACTGGGCGACCTGGGTGAATTCGTAAGGCTTGGGCTGCTGTGCCGAGTGCGGGTGCTCGGGGCCTGCGTAGACCTTCAGCTTGGACAGCTGCTGAGCGGCCAGCTTGTTCTTGGGCAGCATGCCCTTGATGGCCTTTTCCACTGCACGGGTGGGGTTCTTCTCCAGCAACTCTGCGTAGTTGGTGGACTTGAGACCGCCCGGGTAACCGGAGTGGCGGTAGGCACGCTTCTGTTCCAGCTTGGCGCCGGTCAGTGCGACCTTTTCTGCGTTGATGATGACGACGAAATCGCCCATGTCCACGTGGGGAGCGAAGGTCGGCTTGTGCTTCCCGCGCAGCAGTGTTGCGGTCTGGCTGGCAAGACGACCCAGGACCACGTCGGTGGCGTCGATGACGTGCCACTGACGCTGGACGTCACCGGGCTTCGGAGTGTACGTACGCACGTTGATCTGCCTTCGTTTGTCTACTGATGACACGACGGTCCGTGTCGGGTTGTTTCGCTGTGCTTCGGGGCCAGGGTGAGAACCTGGCGGCATCCGCGCTCCCGCAACCCGGTGCACCAATCGGTCTTGCGCTCTGCAACATGAGCAACCGCTTTGGGTACACGTGACCGGGCGGGCACGCACAACAGCAAGCCATGTTACCGGAAGCTTCAAATCGGCGCCAATTAACGGGTCCTGTGCATTTCAGCAGGTAATGATTGGCGACGGCACGTGTTCACGTACCGCCGTCAGAATCCGGTTAACAAGATGGCGAGGGGCAGCACCGAGGCGGCGATGATGCACAGGATCATGGGCAAGAAGCGTCGCGCATTACCCCCGGCAACCGCACCGAGTAGCCCCAGTGGGAAAGAGAGCCATGTGCCAGCGGAGTAACCGGAGAGCGCGAAACCCACGGCGGTCAGGCTGAGCAGTGCACCCGCCCACGCCACTATCGGCGCGACTGGCCCGCCCCAGTTCGGCCGTGGTCGGTAGTCCGTTGCTGTATTGGTCATGAATGCCTCCAGGTCAGAGGGGCAAATATGCACGCTCTACCGCTGAGCCTACTCACTCAACCGCTCGGTCAGCAGGGGCTCAGCCCCCCGGACGTCTGGCCCTCGTCTGCTCCGCCCGCGCGGCTAATTCGTGATCCGCGGGGTACTCCACGGATTCCAGGACCAGCCCGTGCGGGGGCGCGAGCAGCACCCGGGCATCGCGCACGCGCGCCGCCAACCGCTCCCCCAACCAATCCTGTTGGTAGCGGCCCTGGCCCACCCGAACGGCCGCGCCCACGACGGAACGGACCATGTGATGGCAAAAGGCGTCGGCCCGCAGTTGCACGATCACCAGACCCGATGCATCCCGTTCCACCGCTGCGGACTGCAGTTCACGAATCGTCGTAGCGCCTTCCCGTGGTTTGCAGAAACTCAAGAAGTCGTTCAGTCCCAGTAAATGTTCCACCGCCGAGTTCATGGCGGGAACATCGAGCTTTTCGTTGACCCACCACGCAAAACCGCGCGTCAACGGATCGTGACCGCTGGCGGCGTCGGAGATCCGGTAGGCGTAACTGCGGGACAGCGCCGAGAACCTGGCGTCGAATCCCGCGGGTGCCGCAGCGACGTCGTGGATGACAACGGCGCCGAGAGCGGACGTGAGCCCCTGGCTGAGGCGGTCCTTGCCCAGCACCCGGTTGAGGGCACCGTTGAGCCGACGAACCAGCGCCTCCCCCGGAGCGACCCCCGCGCGGGCAGCCGTCGATTCCCAGGCGGCCACCGGCACATCCACGTGAATGGTTTGTCGCCGAGCATGCACACCCGTGTCCGTGCGCCCCGCAACGACCGTGCGCACCGGGCGGCGCAGGACCAGCTCGAGCGCGGCCTCCACCGCGCCCTGCACGGTGGGCAGCGAGGGTTGACGTGCCCACCCGCTGAACGGGGCGCCGTCGTACGCCATATCGATCCGCAAGCGCACCAGCTCACCCGACATGTTCATATCCTCCCGAAAAATGACGACGCCGCCGCAGGTTACCTGCGGCGGCGTCGGTCGAGCAGCGTAGTGCTTACTCAGCGATCTTCTGAGCGGCAGCGCCACCGGCCGGCTGGAAACCGGCGGCCTCGGCGTTGGCCGGGGAATCGAACCAGATCTCCGCGGTGGTACCGGAGTACCAGCGGGAGCCGGGAACGTGGTACTTCATGGAATTCTTGTTGCCCTTGATGGAAAAGCCCTCGGGGGCTTCACCGGACTCCAACGGCGCGTGCGAACCGGCGAACTCGGCGTCCTGGTTCTCGGCTGCGACCTCGGCTGCCTCTTCGGGGGTCTCGGGAGCCCGCTCTTCAGCGGGGATCTCCTGAGCCTTGACCTCTTCGGCAGTGGTGTCGGCCGGGGTATCGACCGGTGCGGCCGGAGCCACGGCAGCCTTCTCCGTGGCCTTCTCTGCTTCGGCCACGGTGGACTTGGTGGCAACGGGCTCCATGACCAGCTCGATGACCGCCATGGGGGCGTTGTCGCCCTTGCGGTTACCGATCTTGGTGATGCGCGTGTAACCACCGTCGCGGCCGTCCATGGCCGGAGCAATGGCGGTGAACAGCTCGTGCACCACGGACTTGTCGTTGAGCTGACGCATCACGCGACGGCGGGAAGCCAGGTCACCGCGCTTGGCGAAGGTGATCAGACGCTCTGCCACGGGACGGAGGCGCTTGGCCTTGGTCACGGTGGTGGTGATGCGCTTGTGCTCGAACAACTGCTGAGACATGTTCGAGAGCATCATGCGCTCGTGGGTAGGCCCGCCGCCGAGACGGGGTCCCTTGGTAGGGGTAGGCATAGTAGATCTCCTGGTGATCGGTCTCTCGCGTGGCTAGCTCGCGGCCTCGTGAGAAACGGGAAAGTTGTAAGACTTCAGTCGAGGTCGACGTCGAACGGGTTGTTGTTCTCGTCCTCGTCCTCCAACGAAGCTGCGTGCGCGGCGAGGTCGTAACCTGGCGGGGAGTCCTTGAGTGCCAGGCCGAGCTCCTGGAGCTTGGCCTTGACCTCGTCAATGGACTTTGCACCGAAGTTGCGGATGTCCATCAGATCTGCCTCGGAGCGTGCAACCAGTTCACCCACGCTGTGGATGCCCTCACGCTTGAGGCAGTTGTAGGAACGAACGGTGAGTTCGAGATCCTCGATGGGCAAGGCCATATCCGCGGCGGCGGCAGCATCCGTGGGCGACGGACCGATCTCGATACCCTCGGCCGTGGTGTTGAGCTCGCGGGCCAGACCGAACAGCTCCACCAGGGTGGTACCGGCGGAAGCAATGGCATCACGCGGGGTGATGGCCTCCTTGGTCTCCACGTCCAGGATGAGCTTGTCGAAGTCCGTGCGCTGCTCCACACGAGTGGCTTCCACGCGGAAAGTCACCTTGAGGACCGGAGAGTAGATGGAATCAACCGGAACGCGACCGATCTCGGAATCCGCGGACTTGTTCTGCGAAGCAGAAACGTAGCCGCGACCGCGCTCAATGGTCAGTTCGATCTCCAGCTGGCCCTTGGAGTTCAAGGTGGCAATGTGCAGTTCCGGGTTGTGGACCTCGACACCGGCCGGAGCCGAGATGTCAGCGGCGGTCACTTCGCCGGGTCCCTGCTTGCGCAGCCACGCGGTCACGGGCTCGTCCTCCTCGGAGGACAGCGAGAGCTTCTTGATGTTCAAGATCAGCTCGGTGACGTCTTCCTTGACACCGTCCACGGTGGAGAACTCGTGCAGCACACCGTCAATGCGGATGCTGGTCACGGCGGCACCGGGAATGGAGGACAAGAGAGTGCGGCGCAGGGAGTTGCCGAGGGTGTAGCCAAAACCGGGCTCGAGCGGTTCGATCACGAACCGGGAGCGGTTATCAGCCACTACCTCTTCGGTGAGGGTGGGGCGCTGTGCGATGAGCACTGATGTTTCCTTTCAGCGTGCCTCCGCCATATGACGCACGCAGGTGGTGGAAAACAAGGGGTGAGGTGCGCGGAGACCAGGCGAGATCACCGCGTCGATGCGTGGGCACCGAACCTTGACGGCTCGGTGCTCACGCTGCGCGCATCAAACGCGACGGCGCTTGGGGGGACGGCAACCATTGTGAGCGGACGGGGTAACGTCCTGAATGGAGCCAACCTCGAGCCCGGTGGCCTGCAGTGCACGGATAGCGGTTTCGCGTCCGGAACCCGGTCCCTTGACGAACACGTCAACCTTGCGCATGCCGTGCTCCTGAGCACCCTTGGCTGCGGCCTCGGCGGCCTGCTGAGCGGCGAACGGGGTGGACTTACGTGATCCCTTGAAGCCCATGGCGCCGGCGGAAGCCCACGACAGAACGGCACCGGAGGGATCGGTGATGGAAACGATGGTGTTGTTGAACGTGGACTTGATGTGGGCCTGGCCCTGAGTCACATTCTTATTAACCTTGCGGCGCGGCTTGCGAGCAGCCGTCGCGCGAGTTTTCTGAGCCATGAGTTCTCCTACAAAGATCTTCGACGTTGATCAGCCACCGGCTTGGGTGGCGACCACGATTACTTCTTCTTGCCGGCGACCGTGCGCTTGGGACCCTTGCGGGTACGTGCGTTGGTCTTGGTGCGCTGGCCGTGGACCGGAAGGCCACGGCGGTGACGCACACCCTGGTAGCTACCGATTTCGACCTTGCGGCGGATATCGGCGGCAACCTCGCGGCGCAAATCGCCTTCGACCTTGTAGTTGCCCTCGATGTAGTCGCGCAGCTCAACGAGCTGAGCGTCGGTGAGATCCTTCACGCGCACGTCGCCCGAGATGCCCGTGGCATCAAGGGTTGCGAGTGCACGGGTACGACCCACGCCGTAGATGTAAGTCAGCGCGATTTCCAGCCGCTTTTCGCGGGGGAGGTCTACGCCTGCGAGACGAGCCATGTTGGCGGTTCTCCTTGTACTGTCCGGAGGTCTTGAACACTGCGTCCCGAACAAGGTGTTCCGTTCGGTCTCCGGCCTCCGTGCCGGGGGTTGCCGCACCGTGCGGTGCTGGCTGCAGTGTCCGTTCTGTCAATCCACTTGCGTGGGCGGGAGCGCTCCCGTCAGCCCTGGCGCTGTTTGTGCCTGGGGTTCGAACAGATCACCATGACTCGGCCGTTACGGCGAATCACCTTGCAGTTGTCGCAGATCTGCTTGACGCTCGGTTGGACCTTCATCGCATTCCTTCGCGTACTAGTGGTGGTGAATAACGCAGCAAACACCCCGCAGATCACAGCGATCCGCGCGGTGTGTGGCGCCGCGATTGTGCTACTTGTAGCGGTAGACGATCCGGCCTCGGGTTAGGTCATACGGGCTCAGCTCCACCACGACCCGGTCCTCGGGGAGGATTCGGATGTAGTGTTGGCGCATTTTCCCAGAGATGTGGGCAAGCACCTTGTGACCGTTGTTCAGCTCAACACGGAACGACGCGTTGGGCAGAGCCTCGACCACAGTGCCTTCGATCTCGATGACTCCGTCTTTCTTGGCCATATCCTCCGCTAACTTTTCGAGGGGTCCGGTTATCTATCCGGACGGTTTACAGAACTCTCGCCACTGACGGCCGGCAGCCACAACTCTCCCCTGAAACGTACGTTCGGGGTGGGTTCGTGGGTGGGCACAGCTCAGCGGCGCGAGCACAGACAACCAACGCAATACGTTACGCGGTTGAGACTTGATATGCAATCCGGTAATGGGTAGGGGCTACCGGCCACGTTCTATTCCGGCGACGACGCCGCCGCGGGCCTAGACGTCAGCGGCCAGCTGGCCGCATGCGCCGTCGATGTCGGAACCGCGGGTGTCGCGCACCGTGGTGGGGATGCCGTGGGCGCGCAGCCGCTCCACGAAGTTCTGCTCGACTCCCGGGCGCGACGCCGTCCATTTGGAACCCGGCGTGGGGTTCAACGGGATGGGGTTCACGTGAACCCATCCGGCACCGCGCTTGTTGAGCTTCTCCCCCAGCAGGTCCGCTCGCCAGCCCTGATCGTTCATGTCACGGATCAGCGCGTACTCGATGGATACTCGGCGGCCGGTGGCGTCGTAGTACTCGCGTGCGGCGTCCAACGCTTCGTCGACCTTCCAGCGGTTGTTGACCGGGATCAGTTCGTCGCGCAGTTCGTCGTCCGGTGCGTGCAGGGACAGCGCCAGGGTGATCGGCAGCTTTTCCTGGGTGAATTTACGCATGCCCGGCACCAGACCAACCGTGGACATGGTCAACCCGCGTGCGGAAATGCCCAGGCCTTCGGGCGAGGGATCGATCAGACGATGCACGGCGCCCATGGTGGCCTTGTAATTGGCCAGCGCCTCACCCATGCCCATGAAAACGATGTTCGACACCCGCAGCGGGGCCTCCTCTGCGGGGCCCACCACGCCGTCACGCAGGGCCCGGATGCCTTGCACGACCTGGTCCACGATCTCCGCGGCGGAAAGGTTACGCGTCAGCCCGGCCTGGCCCGTGGCACAAAACGGGCAGTTCATGCCACAACCGGCCTGGGAGGAAATGCACATGGTCACGCGCTTGCTGTAGCGCATCAGCACCGACTCGACCATGGCGCCGTCGAACAGGCGATGGACGGACTTGACCGTCATGCCTTGATCGGCCTTGAGGTTCTTGACCGTGGTCAGCAGCTGAGGCATGGCGGCGGCAACCAACTCCTCGCGTTGGCCGGCCGGTAGGTCGGTCATCTTCTCCGGGTCGGATTCGAAGCGCTCGAAGTAGTGCTTGGACAGTTGCGCGGCGCGGAAGGCCGGGTATCCGGCTTCTCGCAGCATGTCCTTGCGCCCGGCCAGATCCAGATCCGCCAGGTGCTGCGGCGGCTTCCCGCGACGAGCGGGCTTGAACACCAGCTGGCCGGGTTTGGGTCGTTGCGTGATTTCTACAGTTTCGGTGGCCATGTCTGGTCCTCTCGCTCGTGCGTACCGCGCGTGCGGTTCAGGATGCGGCTATCGGGACGGGATGTACGCCCAGTGGTTCAAGTTCGCAAGCACCGCCGTCTTCGGCTGTCAGCACCCACAGTCCCTTGGAGTGCAGGCAGACGCTGTGTTCCCATTGGCTCGCGTTGGAGCCGTCCACGGTCACCACGGTCCAATCGTCCTCGAGGATTCTGGTTTCAATACCTCCGCGCACCAGCATGGGCTCAATGGCAAGTGCCATACCCGCAACCAGCCGGGGTCCGCGGTTGCGCACCGCGTAGTTGGGAACGTCCGGTGCCATATGCATCGCGGTGCCGATGCCGTGACCCACGTAGTCCTCCAGGATACCAAGACGCTGCCCGACAGCACCGTGCACATAGTCCTCCACCGCCTGCCCGATGTCGCCCACGTGAGTGCCCGTGGCCATGGCGGCGATGCCACGCCACATGGCTGCGCGGGTCACCTCGGACAGCTCGACGTCCGCGGGGTCGTGCTGCTCCCCCACCAGCACGGTCCGGGCCGAGTCACCATGCCAGCCGTCGACGATGGCACCACCGTCGATGGAGACGATGTCCCCGTCCGCCAAGACGTCGCTGCCTGGAATTCCGTGCACCACCCGGTCATTGACGGACACGCACACCGTGGCCGGGTAGCCGAAGTACCCTAGGAAGTTCGACTCCGCATTGTTGTCCGCGAGGACGTCCCGAAAGGCCCGGTCCACGTCAGCGGTCGTGGCGCCGGGGACGGCCGCGGCAACGGCGGCGTCCAAAGCGCGCGAAGTTACCACCCCTGCGCGGGCCATGACCGCGAGCTGAGCGTCGGACTTCAGTTCTACCTTGCGGCGACCAAACACGGTGAGCCATTCCCTTCGTAGTGATGTGTATTGACAACGGCTAAGCCCTCGGAAGGCGCACAGCAGCGCCGCTCCGAGGGCTTACAGCCGCGATCCGTGTCAGCGGGCCAGTGTCGCCATGATGCGTTCGGTGACCTCGTCGATGTCACCGAGGCCGTCCACCTCAGTCACGATGCCACGCTGGTTGTAAACCTCGACGACCGGTGCGGTCTGCTCGTCGTACACGTCCAGACGATGCCGAATCACATCTTCGGTGTCGTCGGTTCGGCCCTGGTCCTGGGCGCGACCCAATAAACGCTTGACGAGCTCGTCATTGTCCGCGGTCAGCAGCAACACCACGTCCAGGTGGGTGTCGTTGGCCTCCAGAATGTTGTCCAGCTCTTCGACCTGAGCCACGGTGCGGGGGTAACCGTCCAGCAGGAAACCGTTGTTGACGTCCGACTGCGCCAGACGATCCCGAACCATGGAGTTGGTCACCGAGTCCGGGACCAGGTTGCCCGCGTCCGTGTAGCGCTGGGCTTCCTGACCGAGCTCGGTCTGCTCCTTGATATTGGCTCGGAAAATATCCCCCGTGGAGATCGCAGGAACGCTCAATTGTTCACAGATGCGAGCCGCTTGCGTGCCCTTGCCAGCGCCTGGCGGTCCGATGATCAACATACGGGTCATGGTTTCTCCTTGCACGAACTTCTCTGGTCCCCCACCACTTTACTGGCAACGGCCCACTGGCGGGGCAGATCCTCGGGATCGTGGGAACTCGGCGGGCAACTACTGACGCAACAGTCCCTCGTAATGGCGCTGCTGCAACTGCGCGTCGATCTGCTTCACGGTGTCCAGACCCACACCCACCATGATCAGCAGCGACGGGCCGCCGAACGGGAAATTCTGGTTCGCGTCGAAAAGCACCAGTGCAACGAGCGGGATCATGGACACGATGCCCAGGTACAGGGCACCGGGCAGGGTGATCCGGGAGAGCACATAGCGCAGGTAGTTCTCCGTGGGGCGCCCCGCACGGATGCCCGGGATGAAACCTCCGTAACGCTTCATGTTGTTGGAGACTTCCTCGGGGTTGAAGGTGATGGACACGTAGAAGTACGTGAACGCCACGATCATCAGGAAGTACGTGACCATGTA
>NZ_JAUNPE010000047.1 GCF_030536815.1 Kocuria sp. | reverse complement strand
CAGTAGCTTAGAGGTAAACACCCCGGTTGCACAAACCCGACTATCACAGGGTGGCCTCGGGTCGATCGGCCAGACGATCGTCCTGGAAACCTTGGATGATCATGAGCGGTCCCGCGCTGTTATGGATCACACCCTGGGAAGTGGAACCCAGCAGCATCCCGGCGAATCCGCCGCGACCGCGAGTACCCATGACCACCAGGCGGTTGCGCTTGGACTGCTCCACCAGAACGTCGATCGGTGAGCCGTCCAACAGCTCGGCGGTGATCTCCAGATCCGGGAAGTGCCCGCGCAACCAGCGAACGGAAGCGTTGAGGGCGTCCGCGATTTCCTGGTAGATATTCGCGAAGTCCACGGGGGTGGGCATCCAGGACGCCGCGCCCGCCATGGGCGGCACCGCGCACACCACGTTGAGCGGAACGCCCAACAGCTGCGCCTCGTCCGCGGCGCGCAGCATGGCCACGCTGGAATGTTCGGATCCGTCCGAACCCACCGAAACGCCGTCGACGAAGGCCTTGGTCTCGTTGATGTCCCGCTCGAGCTGGTGTTCACGCGCCCACGGCAACGGAATGATGCCCACGGGACAATGCGCGTGGGCGGGCACCGCGGTGGACACGGAACCCAGCAAGCGCCCGAGCAGACCACCGCGGCCGCGGGAACCCAGGACCAACAGTTGAGCGGACTTGCTCAGTTCCAGGAGCACACCGGAGGGGTCCCCGGTTTCGACCGTGGACCGTATCTCCACGTTGAGGTTCTGCACATGCAGGGCGGCCTCGCGGACGAGCTCTTTGACGGCGTCTTCCAGGGCGGCCTGGTCGAACGCGGCGTACCCGACGTCGAACGTGGAACCGGCATAGATCGGCACCGAGTAGGCGCTCACCAGGTGAAGTGGCGCGCCACGGCGCTTCGCCTCACGGGCGGCCCAGCGCAGGGCTCCCAAGCTCTGATCCGTACCGTCCACACCCACGATAATTTCTCGGCCGTTCAAGGTCATGGCGTGTCTTCCTTTCGCCGATCCGTCACTTAAGCGTAGTCCTCGGGCCGCCCGGATGCCCGGGATTTTGGTGTTCGTGGAGGACAAGAGCTGGCTTTCAGCCCGTGGTGAGAAGATGGAGCGGGTCCGGAGGATGGTCCTAAGGAAAGCACCTGGATCGGCGTCACGGGTAGGAACCCGAACCCCGGTCCCAGGGAAAGGTTCTGAGGGAGGATACAAACCGTGAACGAGCAGTCTGCAACACCGGGCGAACCCGCAGAGTCGTCGTCCATGACCGCCAAGGCCGGCAAGGCCGGCAAGGATACGTGGCGTTCGTGGGGCGGTAACCTCACCGTGAAACCGGCGGTGATCGTGCGTCCCGAGAACACGGACCAGGTCGAACAGGTCCTGCGCGACGCCGCCGCACAGGGCCTTCGGGTTCGTCCGGCCGGTTCCGGGCAGAGCTTCTCTCCCCTGGTCCCCACCTCTGACGTGCTTCTGGATGCCACCGCACTCAGCGGGCTCAGCTCCATCGACACGGAGAAACAGCAGGTCACGGTGTTCGGCGGCACCACGATTCAGCAGATCTGCCAGATCCTGGAGGACCACGGACTTGCCCTGGCCAACATGCCGGACTTCACGGGCCAGACCATTGCCGGCGCCATCGCCACGGGCACTCACGGCACCGGCTTGGGGCAACCCTCCCTCTCGGAGCAGATCACGGAGATCACGCTGGCCACCCCGAGCGGCGAGCTGATCACGTGCTCCGAGTCCTCCCATCCAGAGATGCTGCGCGCCGCGCGCGTGCACCTGGGCGTCCTGGGCGTGATCGTGTCCGTCACCATCCAGTGCGTCAGCGCCTTCCGGCTGCACTGCGCCGAGTTCCGCGAGCCTCTCGACCGCCTGGTGGATTCATTGGCCGAGCGGATGTCCGGCGCCGACCACTTCGAATTCTTCTGGATGCCCGGCCGCTCCACCGTGCACACCCGCATTCTCAGCCGACTGCACCGTCTCCCGGACACCTATACGCGCCCGGCCTCACCGCTCTCGCGGGCCCTCCGCCGAGCGGACGACGCCGTTCTGCGCACCTCCCTGACCTCCGGCCTGGGCCGCTTGGCTTCCGTGGCACCCAAAACCGTGCCCGGTCTGAACACGTTGGAATCCATGTCCAAGAGCTCCCGGCGCTACACCGACGTGTCCTACCGGGTGTTCACCGCCCCGCGCGCAGTACGTTTCGTGTCCACCGAGTACGCCTTGCCCCTGGAAAACACTGCCGCGGCGTTCAGCGAGCTGAAAGATCTGGTGGACCGGGAGGGTTACACCCTGTCCTTCCCCGTCCTGGTGCGCTGTTCACCTCCGGAGCAGGGGTACCTCTCCCCCTCCGCGGGCCGTTACACCGGGTGGATCAGCCTGCGCCAGTACGGCAAACGCCCCTACGAAGAGTTCTTCCGGGCCGCCGAGCACATTTTCCTGAACCACGGTGGCCGCCCGCACTGGGGAGTCATCCACACTCAAACCGCCGAGACCCTCAAGCCCATGTACTCGAACTGGGATGATTTCCTGGCAGTCCGCTCCGAGCTGGACCCCCACGGCTTACTCCTCAACGACCACACGAGATTGCTGCTGGGCCTGTAGTCGAACATTCCGGCGACCAGCCGCATTCTGATCGACGGCACGACCGTCAGTTCCACCCACCTGCAAATTGGTCGACGGTAAGACCCTAGAAGTTGGATTTCCTGGCTCTACCGTTCATCAGATGACGAGGGGCGTGGGAGTCGTGGTTCTATCGTTGATCAGCTTGCGCGCTGGGATCCACGGTTGAGCCTTTCGGCCAACCACTGCAGCCATTTCCAGCGGAGAGCGGGGTTTTCGAGGTCATCAAAGACCAGAACATTGAGATCCCACCCGTGGTCTTGAAACGTACGGATGCGATTCATTTCGGTGCCGTACGTACGGCGATCCAAGAGATGGATTTCTCCGTTGTATTCGATGCCCAATCGCAACTCGGGCCAGGAAAGGTCCGGGTAGGTAAGTTGTCCGTCGATCATCACGGGGTGGTTCAAGGCAGGTTCTGGAAATCCTTGGGTAACAACCATTCGTCGCACCAACGTTTCCATCGGTGACCACACTGGTTCTGCCGCGCCACGCAGTGCACGTTTTACGGCCATGACCGATGGGTTGCGAACCGGAAAGTGTGTCAAGGCCGCGGCAATGTCACTCATTGTCAATGCCGGTTGCGCCGTGAACTCCGGAATCTGCAAAGCCCCCGACATCAGGGCATCAAGACAGGCAGTCAGCCGCCATTGCGACAGATAGGGCGCCGCGGCAACCAGAGCTTCGACGGGGTGGACCAGGCGCGTGCCCCAAGGACCCGCGTAGGTGTTCAGGCCAGAGGACTTGGTCAATCGCATTCCCCGCTCACGCACTGTGGGACGGGATTCGGACCACGCAAGATGTGGGACTTCGAAAGCCCTACTCACATCTCGTGCGCGCATTGGTGGTGGATCGCCCAGGAATTCATTGACCCACCGTTTGGTGTATCCAACCGGCAGCGTGAACAACTGCAGCGCGTGAAGACCGGTGATACTCAGACCCACACCATGTTGTGAGTAATGCTCGTGCAACAGCAGGGACTTCTGGACCGGCTTCGGCGGAGCATTCGAACAAACCCACGTGCCGCGAAGCAACTTGTGCGTGCCCGGGCGTCTCTCAAGATCCCGAGCTCGACTTCCCAGCTCTGCGGTGGACCTAATGAGCGGGCGCGGCCCCAGCGCCAAGGGTTCACCGAGTTTCTTCATGCTGCACAGGCTACGAAGCACGCAGGCGACGAGAAACAGCGTTTGCCCGATGTGGAGTTCACGTGACCGCGCACTCTGGTCGACGTTAAAACCAGTGCCCCGAACCGCGCTGCAAGTTGATCGACACTACGACCCTGCGAACCGGCTTTTAGGGCCGTACCGTCGACCAGAGTGCAACGGCCTCTGGCCGAGGGGCCGTACCGTCGACCAGAGTGCAACCAGCCCGCCACAGACACCACCGCCCCACCCAGCCCGGGGTGAACGCGGGAACTGGAGGGGGCGGCGGCGTCGGCGGACAGCGGTCGACGAGGACTAGCTGCGAGCGGGGACCCCGCGGCGGGAGACCGAGAGCATCTCGTCGCGGTCGACCACCTTGACGCGTTCGCGGGGATTGCCCTCGGCGTCGTGAGAGGACTGGCCGAGGCTCTGCTCGTATTCGTCCAGGTCCAACCAGCCGTCCCAGGTGGTGTATTCGACACCCTTTTCCTCGAGCAACGACTCGATGGCCGAGGGTTCCGGGAAATCCGGATCGGCCAGGGCGGTGCGGTCCTCGAGCAGGTGGTTGATGGTCTCGAGGGCATCGGACTTGGTGGCGCCAATCAGGCCCACGGGACCGCGCTTGATCCAGCCGGTCGCATAAACGCCCGGTATCACGGCGCCCTCGGCGTCGACCACGCGGCCTTCCTGGTTGAGGACCACGCCGCGTTCGGGGTTGAACGGGACCTCCGGAAGCGGCGAGCCCAGATACCCGATGGCGTGGTAAACGGCCTGGACCGGGTAATCGATGTACTCACCGGTGGCGGTGACGGAGGCATCACCGTTGAGGCGGGTGCGTTCCATGCGGATGCCGCTGACCTTGCCGTCCTCGTCACCCAGGATCTCGGACGGAGTCTGCAGGAAGTGCAGGTGCAGGCGGCGGGATGCGGTCTTGGGCGAATCGTCCTCGCGCCACTTCTGCAAGGTCTTCATCATGACCTTGGTCTGGTTGTTCTCGACCATGGCCTGCTCGGAGGCCTCGTCGAATTGGAAGTCCTCGTCGTAGAGCACGATGTCCACGTCGCGGGACTTGGCCAGCTCACGCAGCTCGAGCGGGGTGAACTTGATCTGAGCGGGGCCCCGGCGACCGAACACGTGAACGTCCGTGACCGGCGAATCGCGCAGTCCCTGGTAAACGTTGCCCGGGATCTCGGTGACCAGCATGTCATCCGCGTGCTTGGACAGCACTCGGGCCACGTCCAGCGCCACGTTACCGTTACCGATGACCGCAACTTCCTTGGCGTTGAGCGGCCAGGTCCGCGGGTAGTCGGGGTGACCGTCGTACCATGCGACGAACTTTGCGGCGCCGTAGGAACCATCCAGATCCGAACCGGGAATCTCCAGCGGAGCGTCGTTGACAGCGCCGGTGGCGAAAATCACGGCGTCGTAATGCGACAGGAATTCCCCCAACGTGAGGTCCTTGCCGTACTCCACGTTGCCGAAGAAGCGGATGTCGCCGCGGCCCAGAATCGAGCGCAACGCAGTGATGATGCCCTTGATACGCGGGTGATCCGGGGCCACACCGTAGCGGATCAGACCGAACGGGGTGGGGTAGCGGTCGTACAGATCAACGCTGACTTCCAGCTCGCCTTCCCGCACGGCCTCGGACTTTGTGAGCATGTCAGCGGCGTAAATGCCCGCCGGACCCGCTCCGATCACGGCAACGCGCAACGGACGTGCTGAAGTAGGTGCTGTCACAGCTGGTATTTCCTTTCAACGCGCACGCACACTCGCGTGCCTGCGGGGACTGGGTTCTACGGTAGTGAAATTTGGGCAATCACACACACCGGGCCACCCCCGCGTAATGTTCCGTCACACCCGGGTCAGACGATATTCGATTTACGACGCCGCCCCGGCCGCGTCCTGCCCGTCGACAGTGAGTAGTTCCACCAGGTCGGCCACCGAATCCAGCGCCAGGGTGGGTCGGAACGGGAACCGCTCCACGTCCTGGGGCGTGGTCACGCCGCTGTAGACCAGAACGGTCCGCAGGCCCGCCTCCATACCGGAGACGATGTCCGTGTCCATCCGGTCACCCAGCATGGCGGTGGTCTCCGAGTGCCCACCGATCTGGTTGAGGGCGGAGCGGAACATCATGGGGTTCGGCTTGCCCACCACGTAAGGGTGGAGGTTGGTGGCCGCCGTGATCAGGGCCGCAACCGATCCCGTGGCCGGCATGGGCCCCTCCGGCGATGGTCCGGTGGTATCCGGGTTGGTCGAGATGAAACGCGCACCGTTGAGGATCAACCGGATCGCGTTGGTAATGGCCTCGAACGAATACGTTCGGGTCTCACCCAGGACCACGTAATCGCAATCGGTGTCCGTCAGGACGAACCCCGCCTCATGCAAAGCCGTGGTCAACCCCGCTTCTCCGATCACGTAAGCGCGGGAACCGGCGTTCTGATTCTTGAGGAACTGCGCGGTGGCCAGCGCGGACGTCCAGAGATTTTCCTCCGCCACATGCAGTCCCGAGCGCGCCAACCGAGCCGCCAGATCGCGAGGGGTGTAAATGGAGTTGTTGGTCAGCACCAGGTACTCCTGGCCCCGTTCTTCCCACAGCTCCAGGAGCTCCGCCGCACCGGGGATGGCCGTGTTCTCGCGGACCAGCACACCGTCCATGTCGGTGAGCCACGTGGTGACGTGGGTGAATTGTGCCTCTGCGGACTTCGTCATGAGCTTTGTCCTTCCCGGGCAATCATCGTTCCCCTGGCACCAGCGTACTGAGGACGGGCCAGCACGGCTGTGAGTTGAGCAACACCGCGCCAGTGAAGGCAATCACGCGAGAACCCTGACCGCGGCAGCGGCTGCGCCGTCGGCGTAGTATTTCTACACAAACGCCCCCATTCCGGTAGCCGTACCGTGCGCTGCCGTTGTGCCTTTGACCCGTGAGGATCTTCATGTCGTCACCGACCAAGCCCGCTTCGCAAACGCGCGAACCCCGCGGAGCGCTGGACCGCTTCTTCTACATTTCCGAACGCGGTTCCACCGTGGGACGAGAAATTCGCGGTGGCCTGGCCACCTTCATCGCCATGAGCTACATCGTGGTGCTGAACCCACTCGTCCTGGGCTACGGTCCGGACGGCGCCGGAAATATCTTGGGTGGCGAGCGCGTGGCCGCCGTGACCGCTCTGGTCGCGGGCGTACTGACCATTGCCATGGGCGTGTGGGCCAAATCCCCGTTCGCGCTGGCCACCGGATTGGGCGTGAACGCGTTCCTGGCGGTCACGATCGCCACGAATCCGGGTCTGACCTGGCCCGAGGTCATGGGATTGGTCATCTGGGCCGGTCTGATCATGGTGGTGCTGGTGCTCACCGGTTTCCGCACCGCGGTGTTCAACGCGGTGCCACCGTCTTTGAAGACCGCGATCGTGGTGGGCATCGGTCTGTTCATTGCGCTGATCGGGTTCGTGAATGCGGGCTTCGTGCGCCGCATCCCGGACGCCGCCGGCACCACCGTTCCCGTGCAGATGGGCACCGGCGGTGAACTGTTCGGTTGGCCCACCCTCACGTTCGTGGTGGGCCTGCTGCTGACCGTGGCGCTGCTGGTGCGCAACGTGCGCGGCGGCATTTTGATCGCGGTGGTTGCAACCACCATCTTCGCCCACATCCTCGAGGCGGTCTCCCCGTCCGGTTCCTCCGTGGACAACCCCAACGGCTGGTCCCTGGTGGTCCCCGCCAATCCCGAGGGCCTGTTCGCGCTCCCCGACCTCTCCCTGATCGGCTCGGCCGCCCCCATCGACGCCTTCCGCGAACTGGGCGTGATCGCGTGCATGCTGCTGATCTTCACCATTTTGCTGTCCATTTTCTTCGACGCCATGGGCACCATGGTGGGCCTCTCCCAGCAGGCCGGGTTGGTCGACAAGAACGGTCAGATCGAGCGCGTGGACCGCGTGCTGCTGGTCGACGCGCTCGGCGCCGTGGCCGGTGGCGCGGGCTCGGTCTCGTCCAACCAGATTTTCGTGGAGTCCTCCACCGGTATCGCCGACGGCGCTCGCACCGGCCTGGCCAACGTGGTCACCGGCATCATGTTCCTGCTGGCCATGTTCTTGACCCCGCTGGTCAACGTGGTGCCCTTCGAGGCCGTGGCCCCGGCCATGGTGGTCGTGGGATTCCTGATGGCCAAGAACGTGGTGCACATCGACTGGGAGGACTGGGGCGTTTCCGTTCCCGCGTTCCTGACCTTCGCCGTCATGCCGTTCACCTACTCCATTGCGCACGGCATTGGCGCGGGCTTCGTGTCCTTCGTGTTCATCCGCCTGGTGCAGGGCCGCTGGCGCGACGTCCACCCGCTCATGTACGTGGTGGCCGGCGCGTTCGTGGTCTTCTTCGGCATTGCCGTGATCGAGGGCTGGACGGCGTAGCTCGCTCTTCGACTACGACGCCGCCCGGGCCACTTCCCGTCGCGCCCACCGGTGCTGCGCGATCAGTACCGCCCACGTGGTCAGCACGAACGGCCACGTGTACATGGCCATCCCGGTGTACTGCAGCGCCCCCCACAGCGGGACCGTGAGGCACGCACCCGCCAAGGGGACGATCAGGCGGACCGCGCGAGCGGCGTCGGCGGGTGGGAAGAGCGCACCCAGGGCAAGGGCGGTCAAGAAGCCGCAGTAGCCGGCCAGGCCCGCCGCGGCGGGTTCTCCACCGAGGATCCAGAAGCCCAGGGCCGTGGCTGCCACTGCACCGGTGAGCGACCACAGGCCCTCGCGCGCTCCGGCGAGAAACATGAGGGCGAGGACCACCAGGCCCGTCAGCAGGTGATCGGTCAGGAGGACTTGCGCGCAGGCCCGGAGCGTTCCGCTGACGAGATCAGGGAGCGGCCCGATCGACTCGAACGGCGGCACCGCGGAGACGTCTTGATGCCACCGCCCGAAGACCGGGTTCAGCGCAGAGTTCACCGCGCAGAACGGGCCCGTGAGCATGGGCAACCAGGTGAAGATGCGTATTCGTTCGAGGACCCGTACGAACAACGCGCACAGAGCGCTGCCCAGGACGGTCCAGGTGAGCGCGGCGGTAGAGGGGCCGCACGCGAGCAACGCCGCGCACCCGGTGAGGGCTCCGCAGAACCCGTGAATGCCGTCCGCGGCGTCGCGATGCGCTGACACGGACCTCGGCCGGCGCAGCAGCAGGGATACTCCGGTCTGCACCGCGGCGCCGAGCACCGCGGCACCCGCCAACCACGGGGACGCCACCGTCAGGGCCAGCAGGACCACCAGACCGCTGAGTGTGGCGCGCTGGAAGAAGATCTGCCCCTGGGATCTGATCAGCGCGCGGACCAGCCACACACTGGCGAGTATGGGTTAATCCTGCGGATCCGAGAGGATGCAGAACTCATTACCCTCCGGGTCGGCGAGCACCACCCAGCTGTCCTTGCTGGTTTGGCCCACGTCCACCCTGTAGGCGCCCAGGGATTCAACGCGTGCCACTTCCGCGTCCTGGTTCGAGTCGAGGGCCCGGATGTCCAGGTGCAGCCGATTTTTCACGGTCTTGCCCTCCGGAACTTGCAGAAAGTCCAGCCGCGGGCCCTGCCCCTCGGTGGGCGTGGTGCTGACGAAGCCCTCTTCCTCGTCATCGATCCGGTAGTTCAGAACCTCACACCAGAAGCGGGCGAGGGCTTTCGGGTCCTGGGCGTCAATGGCCAGTGAGCTCACGTAGCTAGTCATGGGCCCACGCTACGGTGACCCGGCGTGGAACGGGAGGGCCCGGAGCCATCTGGTCCGGGTTTACTGCACGGTAGGCCGGGCTACTGCGCAGTAAAGCCGGAAGAAATGGTGCGCTGGACCATGACGGGTGGCTCACGCGCCCGTAATGGTCCCCACCGCCGGCATCTGGTCCGCCGGTTTGTCGTGCCACGGCTGCGTTTCGGCCGCGAGCTGGCGGCACCACGCGGTGTCCTTGTACTGCGCGGGCAGCGGCCCACCCAACAGTTCCTTGGCCAGGGCGGCACCCGCCTCGGATCCGGGCTCGGGCAGCGGTGCGTGCGAGGCAGCCAACACCACGTTGCCGTATCGGCGCCCCTTCAGCATGGCGGGATCCGCAACCGCACCCACGTGCTCGAACACCTCCAGCAGTGCAGCCAGTTCCGCGCGGGTTCCCTTGAGATTGCGGGTGTCCCCCACGTTCATGAGGTAGATGCCGTCCGGTGTCAGCACTCGATCCACGTGCCGCGCGAACTCCACAGTCCGCATATGCCCCGGTGTTTGCTCGCCGGCAAACACATCACGCAGGATCACCTCCCGCGATGACTCATGCAGTGATTCAGTGACTTCACGGGCTTCCCCGGCTCGGATCCGAAGGAGGGGTGCGCGGGGCAGATCGAGCCATTCCCGGACCAGGCGCGTGAGTGCGGCGTCGAGCTCCACGACCACCTGGCGGGCAGCGGGATAGCGCCATGCGAGGTAGCGCGCCATGGAACACGCGCCGCCGCCCAGGTGCAAAAGGCGCAGGGTGGTGGGGTCCAGGTGGCGGTCCACGTGCTCTTCGGCGAGCGCGCTGAACCACCTCATGTACTCGAATTCGAGCTGGTCCGGTCGGTCCGGCACGATGTGCGATGACGGCACACCGTTGACCCTCAGCACCCACGCGCCGGGCACGTACGAGTCATGTTCGAGCTGCACGGTTCCGGTGTCGGTGTGCCAGGTACCTTCGTTCAGGCCCGCCGCGTCCGACGACGCCGCGCTCACCGTCTCTGCCTGATCCCGCCGATTCTTACGGTTACGTTTTTTGCTCACTGGCCCCGGGACGCCCGGTTACTTCTGATCCGCGGAACCGGACGTGATGCCGCGGCGTTCCCGAGCACGGTTGAGTTCGTGACTGTGAATGGCAGCCTCGAGGCGCTCGACCTTACCGGAAAGCTCTCCGGTGTGACCGGGCCGGATGTCCGCCTTGAGCACCAGGGACACGCGCGGGCCGTACTCCGCCACCGCAGCGGTGGCCTGGCGGACCACTTCCATGCATTCATTCCATTCACCCTCGATGGTGGTGAACATGGAATCGGTGCGATTGGGGAGCCCGGATTCGCGGACCACGTGGACGGCGGCGGCCACGGCGTCGTGAACGGAAGCGTCGGGGTTGTCCCCGCCACTGGGAGAGACTGAGAAGGCGACCAACATGCTTCCAGTGTGGCACTTCTCTTACCGAAGCACCCGTGAAACCCTCGGTATTCCCACCTTTGTTGCCGCGCTGCACACGTGGCGTCTCTAAACTGAGACAGCAGACCGCCAACCGAAAGGGACCACCTCCATGACCCAGGGCATCTACGTTTCCGCCATGACACCGCAGTCCGGCAAGACACTGGTGGCATTGGGGCTGGCGGACACGCTGTTCAACAGCACGGACAAACTGGGGTTCTTCCGCCCCGTGCATGACGGTGACTCCCCCGAGCAGGACTCCGCGCTCCAACTCATGAAGCGCACGTTCGATCTGCCCGACTCCCGCTGCCGCGGCGGCGTCTCCCTGGCTCGCACGCGGGAGATCCTGGCCTCCGGTGATCACGACGAGCTGGATTCCGCGGCGGTCTCCATTTACTCCGAGATGGCCCGCGAGTGCGATGTGATCCTGGTGGACGGCACCGACCTGGTCGCCCACAACGCGGCCACCGCAGAGTTCGACCTCAACGCTCGCCTGGCCAACAACATGGGGTGTTCGGTCGCCGCGGTCATCAGCGCTCACGATGCGGGGTCCGTGGAGGACACCGTCAACGCCGTGGACGTCACCCGCACCGAGCTCCGCCAGGCCGGTTGCGACATCTACGCGGTCATCGTCAACCGTGCCGCGCCCGACCAGATCGAAGAACTGACCCGGCGCGCCAAACCCGGTGCCCACAACCTGCCGGTCTACGTCATCCCCGAGGTCACCGCGATCTCCCATCCCACCATTGCAGAACTCGTGGACGCGCAGGGCTTCGGCACCGACCTCAATGACAACTCCCTGGACCGTGACATCAAGGGCATCAAGATCGCGGCCATGACCGTGGGGCATTTCCTGGATCAGCTCACCGACGGTGACCTGGTGATCACCCCCGGTGACCGGACGGACGTGATGTCGGCGACCCTGGCGTCGTCGTTCGCGGCGTCATTACCGGTGCCCTCGGGCATGCTGCTGACCGGTGGTTTCCGCCCGGAAGGTGCGGTCGCGTCATTGTTGGCCGCCGCGCCGTTCCCGGTGCTGACCACCGATCGTGACACCTTCAACTCGGCCAGCGCGGTGGCCTCCACGCGCGGCACGCTGGGCGGCGCCCACCCCCGCAAGGTCGCGGCGGCCCGCGGCGCGTGGTCCCAGTACGTGGACAGCGACGAGCTGGCCGGGCGCATGAACCTGCCGCGGCCCGTGAAGCGCACCCCGCTGCGCTTCCTGCACGAGCTCGTGGAATCCGCGCGCGCCGATCGCAAACACGTGGTGCTGCCCGAGGGTGAGGACCCCCGCATCCTGCGCGCGGCGGAGATGATCCACCGGCGCAACTTCTGCGACCTCACCATCCTGGGCGATCCGGAACAGATCAGGACCCTGGCGCAGTCCGAGGGCATCGACCTGGATTTCGAGGCCGAGGGGCTCAACCTGATCGATTTCCAGCACGACGACGAACTGCGCGGTCGCTACGCGGACGAGTACGTGAAGCTGCGTTCGCACAAGGGGGTGACCAAGGAACAGGCGCTCGAACGTATGGCCGACGGTTCATACTTCGGCACCATGATGGTTCAGCTGGGCGATGTGGACGGCATGGTCTCCGGTGCCGTGCACACGACCGCCAACACCATCCGCCCCGCCCTGGAGTTCGTGAAGACCCGCGAGGGTGTCAACATCGTGTCCTCGGTCTTCTTCATGCTGCTGGCCGATCGCGCCTTGGTTTACGGTGATTGCGCCGTGAACCCCAACCCGGATGAGCAGGCCCTGGCGGACATCGCGCTGGCCTCCGCGCAGACCGCCGAGCAGTTCGGTGTGGACCCCAAGGTGGCCATGCTCTCCTACTCGACCGGTGGTTCCGGTTCGGGTGAGGACGTAGAGCGTGTTCGGGCGGCCACCGAGCTGGTTCGGGCCAGCAATCCCGACTTCGAGGTCGAGGGCCCCATCCAATACGACGCCGCGGTGGACGCCTCCATCGCCAAGTCCAAACTGCCCGAGTCCCACGTGGCCGGTCAGGCAACCGTGTTCATTTTCCCGGACCTCAACACCGGCAACAACACCTACAAGGCGGTCCAGCAGTCCGCGGGCGCGGTGGCCGTGGGCCCGGTGCTGCAGGGCCTGCGCAAGCCGGTCAACGACCTGTCCCGCGGCTGCACGGTGGACGACATCGTCAACACCGTGGCCATCACGGCCATCCAGGCCCAGAGCCTCTAGTACGCACGACGCGGCTCGCGAGGTTCGCGGACGGCGTCGCCCCTTCGATCAGTTCACCAGAGGCGCCCACCGACCGGGCGCGCGGAAGGACCCATCATGCTCGTGCTCGTTGTCAATTGCGGATCATCGTCGATCAAGTACCAGGTGCGCGAGGTGACCACGGCGGATGAACCGACCAATCCGTACACCTCCTCCATGCCGGCCATCAACGAGAACGTACCGCTGGCCCGGGCGACCGAGGGTGTCGAGACCGATGAAATCATCACCAAAGGTCTGATCCAGAACATCGGCACGTCCGAGATCAAGGACCACACGCAGGCGCTGGAGATCCTGGCCGAGCGGCTCGATGAAGAGCTGGGTGGGCGCACCATTGACGCCGCCGGGCACCGCGTGGTCCACGGTGGTGAGAGGTTTTCCGCGCCGGTGCTGGTCAACAACGAGATCATCCGCGCGATCGAACGCCTGGCACCCCTGGCTCCGCTGCATAACCCCGCCTCGGCGTTGGGGTTGCGTGCCATCCAGAAGACCTGGCCGCACATGCCGCAGGTGTGCGTGTTCGATACCGCCTTCCACCGCACCATGCCCGAGAAGGCCTGGCGCTATGCGATTCCCGAGGAAATGTATGTCATGCACGGCATGCGTCGCTACGGGTTCCACGGTACGTCCCACGACTACGTGACGGGCAAGGCCTGCGATGTGCTGGGGATTCCGCGTGAGCAGTTCAACGGCATTGTGGCGCACCTGGGCAATGGCGCCTCTGTCACGGCCATCCGCAACGGTGAATCCTTCGATACCTCCATGGGTTACACGCCGCTGGCCGGCCTGATCATGGGTACGCGTTCCGGCGATCTGGACCCCTCCGTGGTCACCGCCATGCTGGACCGCAACCCCGCAATGACCGCCAAGGAACTGGACAGGATCCTCAACAAGGAGTCCGGTCTGCAGGGCATTTCCGGTGATTCCGATATGCGCGCCGTGGAGCAGCGAGCGGCCAACGGTGATGAAAAGGCCCAGCTGGCGCTGGACATGGCGGCGTACCGGTTGGCCAAGTACATCGGTGGCTATCACGTGGCCGTGGGTGGCGCTCAGGCCCTGATCTTCACAGCGGGTATTGGTGAGAACTCGCCGGAGTTCCGCACGCGGGTGTGCAATGAACTGGGTGCATTGGGTATAGCACTGGATCCCGAGTTGAATGCCTCCCCCGAGGGCGACGTGGCGCGGATCAGCACGTCCGAGTCGGCAATCGAGGTGCTGGTGATCAGCACGGATGAGGAACGAGCCATCGCCGAGGCCACGGCGGCGCTGGTGCGGGAGCGGGTGAAGAAGTAGCTCCGCCGCCCCGCCCCTGAACACTTGAGTCCGTAAAACTGCATTCTGACCGGTTAGAAGAGCAGTTTTGCGGACTCAAGTGTTGTAGGCCCTGAGAATTCCGGAGTGCGCCCTCCACAATCTCCCTGGGTGGCTGCGGACCTTCACGGGAATTCATAGTCTCCGGTTATGCCGCCACTCATTCGCATGCCTGATCTGGGGATCAAGCCCCTCGTGGGCACAAGTTCGGCATGGGGTGGAGCTTCTAGGTCATTGAACCGTGACACCCATATGCGGCGACTCACCGACAGACACTGGGTCCGCACCTCCGGGCCACTTGATGCACTTCAACGTGCAGCGTTAATGCACCACGTTCTGGACCGTCCGGGGTCAGGGCTGCGAGTCACGGGGCTGACTGCCTTACAGCTCTATGGTCTCCCCGTAGGGTTGCCCGATGCGGACCTGGATCACGTGCTCGGCCATGCGCCACCCGTACGTGTCGGGGAGTATCGGAAGATGCTGGCTACTCCTTACCTCTCCTGGTTAGGCCTCCGGCGGAAGTGTCCGGATAAGACCACGCTGGTGACCAAGTCGTATGGCCTGGGTCGGTTTCCCGGCCCGTGGGGGAGCATGTTGGCCGACCCTGTTGAGGCACTCGTAGTGGCTGCCCCTTACTTGGCCCGCCGGCGAATGACGTCATGTCTTGACGCCCTCATGACTCGTAACATCAGATCCCCCGCTGGCAAGTCATTCCCGTTGTACAGCCGAGAATTTCTGGATCGACGGATCGACAAACTGCCTCCTACCTCCCGTACCGTGCGGAACGTTCGAGCTGCCCTTAATGCCGCCGTTGAAGGCGCCTGGCCCCCACTGAGTCCCTGACTCGAATAATTGTTGTTGCTCATGGGTTTTCGCCGCCCGCTCTGAATTTCCACGTGGTCCTGGACGGCGTCGATCGCTACCTGGATCTGGCCTGGCCGGAACCCAGGATTGCTGTCGAGTACAACGGTGCCGATCACGTGGACCGTCGTCAGTACGGCGATGAGATGTTCCGCCGTCACCGTCTCGAGGACAACGGTTGGCGGGTGCGATACGTCGTGTGGG
This sequence comes from Kocuria sp., assembly GCF_030536815.1. GTDB lineage: Bacteria > Actinomycetota > Actinomycetes > Actinomycetales > Micrococcaceae > Kocuria > Kocuria gwangalliensis. The sequence goes on along the minus strand of NZ_JAUNPE010000047.1, from coordinate 863 downwards.
AAGACCTGATTGACACGCAACGCCGCCATCTGTTGATCGAATGGCTGCCACAGCAGCTCGGGCAGCGGGGGTAAACAATCCAGTCCGTAATAGTGCGGACCTCAAGCCCCACGATGCACTCTTGGGGACCGGAAAGTTCGGGCACCGTGAATCCCCGCGCTAATCATCACTCCAAACGCTCGATGTCGGACAACTTTTTGAGGCGAGCGAGTGCGAAGATCAACATCGCACCGAGGAACCACCAAGCCCCCGTGGACAGCGACATGTATTGCAACAGCACCACCAATAGCACGGCGGGAACGAGCCCCTGGAACATCCATACGATCCGCGCGATGGCTGACAGGTCCCCCATGGGTGTGACCACGCCAGTCATCATCTCTGCGGGCAGGGCCCCGGCGCCGCTCAGACTCAGCTTGATGAGCGGCGGAAGGAGGAAGAGGATCAGGAACGCCGCAGGGACAATGGTCGTTCCCAGGAACAACCATTCCCCCGCGACAAACGCCAAGGCCAAGCTCAATGCGCTCAAGAGCACTGGCAGGATCAGGTGCCGGACCGCCGTGCCCCAGACACCCTGCGGAAGAATTCGATCCGCGCCCACGGATTCCAGGTAGTCATTCAGCCCCTTGGCCAGCACGCCGAAGACCCCCTGCAGCACCACAACCGCCAGCGCCATCAGCAGCGGATCAGGACCAAAAACGGTCACGACGGCACCCGCGCAGAAACTCAGGAGCAGCGCACCCATGAGCCGAAAAGGCCGCCGAACAAGTGTCAGTGCATCCACGGACACCGCATTCAGCCAGGAATAAGGGCCCAGGGCCAGCCGAGAACCCCGGAAGAACCGCCGCACCGTCCCACCGGTCGAA
>NZ_JAUNPE010000046.1:14427-16968 GCF_030536815.1 Kocuria sp. | reverse complement strand
CAAAATTGGTCCGATCAGTTCATGTGGCGAACGATTTTGGCCGCAAAGGCATCCGCTTGCTCCTGGGTGACGTCGCCCAGGGCGACCGCGCGATCCAGGTCTTGACGGATGCCTGCCAGGCGCCGCTGGACCGCCACGCCCTGGCCGGCCACTGCATTGGACTGGACGGCGGGAGGAGTCAGCAGTGCGCGGGGTGGTTGAGCCTGAGCCGCTCCGGAACCACCGACGATAAGTCCTGCGGCAAGCGCTGTTCCCGCGAGGGCGCCACTGCCCCGGCGGAGTACGGCCTTGGAGACCTTGACCCCGGGCACACGGATACGCGACTGCTTTTTCATGGGCAAAACCCGTCTTGACAAGGAAGAATGATGGTCTGAAGCAGAACGGCTGCGGTCGATCTGAGTCATGGACTCATCCTTACCCGTGGTCCTGAAATCCGCCTGTGCTCCCGGTGACAAATTGATAACAACCAGGAGACCAGGACGACCACTAGGCTGGTCCGTGAGAGTTATCAGCACGCCTCCAACACCCAAGTGAAAGGAACACCGTGGCTTCAGAATCTTCGTTCGATGTGGTCAGCAAGGTAGACAAGCAGGAAGTCTCCAATGCCCTCAATCAGGCTCAGAAAGAGGTGTCCCAGCGCTACGACTTCCGCGGGGTGGGCGCCGAGATCGACTTCTCGGGCGAGAAGATCTTGATCAAGGCCAACTCCGAGGAACGAGCCCAGGCCGTTCTGGACGTGTTCCAGTCCAAGCTCGTCAAGCGCGGCATTTCCCTGAAGTCCTTGGACGACGGTGAACCGTACGCCTCCGGCAAGGAGTACCGCATCGAGTCCACCATCAAGGAGGGCATTGCCCAGGACCAGGCCAAGAAGATCACCAAGCTCATTCGCGATGAAGGGCCCAAGGGTGTGAAGGCCACCATCCAGGGCGACGAGCTGCGGGTGTCCTCCAAGTCCCGCGATGATCTGCAGGATGTGATTGCGCTGCTCAATGGGTCAGAACTCGACGTGGACCTGCAGTTCGTGAATTACCGCTGATACAGGCCGTTGGTGGGGTCAGAAAGAAGCCGTGACCCGGGTTGGGGTCACGGCTTCTTCCGTGGCTGGTCGCTGATCAGTTGGTGCGGCCGTAGAACCCTCCGCTGCGCGCCATGTTCTCCAACCGAGCCACACGGTCGTCGGTCGATGGGTGGGTGCGGAACATGCTTTTGAGCCCGCCGCCCCGGAACGGGTTGGCGATCATCAGGTGCGACGTGTTGACGAGCTGTTGATCGTTAGGATTCATCGGACGCTGAGAGGCGCCGCCCTCGATCTTGCGCAGTGCGGATGCGAGCGCCAGCGGGTCACCGGTGAGCTGCGCGCCGTCCTGGTCGGCGTCGTATTCGCGGGTCCGTGAGATGGCCATTTGGATGACCATGGCGGCAACGGGAGCCAAGAAGGCCATGAGCAAGGCCACCAGCGGATTGCCGCCGCGGTCCCCGCCACGGCCGCCGAAAATGGCGGCGAACTGCAGGAATTGCGCGGCAGATGTGATGAGCCCCGCCACGGCTGCCGCCACCGAAGAGGTCAGGATATCTCGATTGTAAACATGCATCAGTTCGTGGCCCAGAACCCCGCGCAGCTCGCGCTCGTCCAAGATCTGGAGGATACCTTCCGTACAGCACACGGCGGCATTCTCCGGGTTACGGCCGGTTGCAAACGCATTGGGGCTCATGGTGGGGGCAATGTACAAACGCGGCATGGGCTGGCCCGCCCGCTGCGACAGGTCATGCACGATGCGGTACATGGTGGGCGCTTGCTGCGGCGTCACTTGAATTGCCCGCATGGACCGAATGGCCAGTTTGTCCGAGTTCCAGTAGCTGTACGCCGTGCCGATCAGTCCGATCACGGCAAAGATCACGATGAACACCGAGCTACGGGTAGCTCCGGCAATGACCGCGCCGATAACCAGCAGCACCGCCCACATGCCGCCCAGCAGCAGCACGGTTTTCAGCCCGTTGTAATGCTTATGCATTCCACCTTCTCCTCCGCACCGGGCTACCGCGCAGCAATTACGGGCGCGCACCGGTGAGTAAATATGCAATCCAATCAGTCAACGTCCAGCCGCTTGGTACTGTTCCCCACCGCCCTGTGACGTCGCTGGGATTTTCGGCCGCCGTCACGTCGGGGACATCCACCGCATCGGTGGGGTCCGGCGCGGGTTGCGTTGGGCCGGTCACCGGAGCGGTCGGTACGGGCACGGTCGGGTCGGTGGCAGGACCCGTCGGCTGGGTGTCCGGCCCGGCAACAGGCGGTTTCTCGGACGACGACGGCGCTCCGGGCGTCGCGGGCGCTTCGACCTCCGGCGCGCTCGGCTGGGCTTCAGGATTGTCCGGAGTTGCCGGGGCGTCCGGGGCGTCCGGGGTGTCGCTGCCGTTATTGTTTTCGACCGGGCCGTTCGGATCGGCCGGGCCGGGATCACCCGTGCCGACATTGCCCGAATCGGGAACCTCAGGGAGCGAATCGACCACCGGATCCGGAGTTTCGATAGGTCCGGGAACCTC
>NZ_JAUNPE010000046.1:0-14327 GCF_030536815.1 Kocuria sp. | reverse complement strand
GGTCCGGGAACCTCAGGAAGCGGACTCGCCACAGAATTTGGCGTCTCAACGGACCCAGGAACACCAGGGACGGGCGTGACCACAGAATCCGGCGTCTCAACGGGTCCAGGAACCTCAGGAAGCGGACTCATTACAGAATCCGGCACCTCACCTGGTCCAGAGACACCAGGGACGGGCGTGACCACTGATTCCGGCGCCTCACCCGGTCCGGGAACCTCGGGGAGCGGAGTCACCAAAGGGTCCGGCGTTGCTATGGGTCCGGCAACCTCGGGGAACGGATCGACCCGCGGATCCGGAGTTCCGACGGGTCCGGGAACCTCGGGCGCCTCGCCGTCCCCGCCGCCCTCGGACGGCTCCTGGGCCGGGTTGTCACGCGGACCCGCAACTTCGGGGACCGGGGGCTCAACGGGCGGCACGGGGCCCGGCGGCACGGGCAGCACCGGCACCTCGAGCTGCGGGGTCACGGAATCCTCACGGGCCGCGGGTAGCCGGATGCTTGAAGGGTCATCCTTGGCAGGTGACGGGTCAGGCGCCGAGGATTTCAACGACCCGGTGGATTCGTCACCCCTGTCGCGGGCACCCGCACCCGGTGGATCACCCGCAGAACCCGCAGAACCCCCGGCAGGGTCATCCATGGCCGGTTGCGCCTGTCGCGTGTTCACCACCTCTGATGAGTCATGCTGGACGGTGGCCACGATGCCCGCCGTACCGGTCCCCGCAACGGCCACGCCGGCGGCAGCAAGAATGACCTTGGTGGCCGAACCGGTTATGACCCCGCCCGCGGCAGCGGTCACTGACGAAACCGAGGCAGTGGACGCGGCCGTTGCCGTCGCCGTCGCCGCAGCGGGAATTGAGGCCCCTGGAACGCAGGCCCCGAGCGGCGTCGTGGTAGCGGACATCACGCCGGAAACACCGGAAACGCCGACCGCGCCTCCGGCACCCGCGGTGCCGAGTGCGGCAATCAGTCGATCCGGGGCATCGCCCCAGAGCGGCAGACCCGCCAGGATGGGCAGAATCCAGCCGCGCAGGCCCACACCCAGATCCTGGAGCTGAAGGTACTCCGCCGTGCATCGTTCGCAGGAATCGAGGTGGTCCTGCATGAGCTTCATCTTGGACGGTGTAAGCGTGCCGCGGACGAAAGCCCCCAGCTGCACGGAGTATTCGCCGCATTCCTCGAGGGCTTGCGCGGATACGTGTTGCTGCATGTATGCCGTCCGGAGGCCCTCGCGAGCCCGCTTGCCCAGTGCGGAGACGGCGTTGGGTTGAATACCCACCACGGAGGCCACTTGGCGCGGCCGATAACCCTCGATCTCGAGGTACCAGAGCACCTCTTGCCAACGCTCGGGCAGGGACGCGAAGGCCCGCGCGACGACGGCGGCGTCCACTTGACGCACCACGGTGTCGTCGAAGAGTTGTACCCGGTCCAGTTTGCCCTGCTCCTGGGGTTCCTGAGGCTGGGTCCGACTGAGGTCATTGGCGCGATCGGCTGCCAGACGGGACACGGCGGTGACCAGGTATGCGCGCAAGAATTGTCGTGGACCGCCACCGGACTTCAGGAGCGCGAGTACCCGGGTGAAGGCCTCCGAGGTGATGTCCTCCGCCTCAGCATGACTGTTGGTGTGCAGGCGGGCAACGGCGAACACTGCACCGCAGTGGCGCTTGTACAGTTCCCCAAAGGCTTGACGATCACCGATGCGAACAGCATCGAGTAATGGCTCATCATTGGCCGCTGGTGTCGAATTCTGCTGGCTATCCCGGAGAGCGGGACGTCGTGTGTCTTCCATGGCGCCTTAGGAGTGCTGACGGGTCCAACCATTGTGTCAGCACATCGGCAGTTGTCAGGCCGGGATACCGACTGTGACACAACTGAAACTATTCAGCCCGAAAGGTGGGCCGGGGGTGCGGTTACTCCCCAGACCCGCACCCCCGTCTCCTATCTCACCCGTCCCTCCCCCATCCGAGCAGCCCGCTCGGAAGTTGGTCGCTCTAGCCCACCGCTGCGCAGGGCCCTCCCCGGTCCTTGTGCTCCAACTGCGGCGGTACGTCGGTCCCCGAGCGCTGAGACCGTCCGGAATCGCACGCAGCCCGCGTGCGATTCACTATGTAGACAGCCCGGGACGTGAATCGTGACGCGAGATCGGAAAGAAATTTTGAAACTTCTTGTGAGACGTGCAGCACATCAAATTATTGTGAGTGATTCAGAATAACGGTACGATGGATACTCAGGAACACCACGTCGACCGGGGGTATCAACCTCTCGCGGTCGGTGTGGCCACAGCCACTGCGTTGAAGCCGGCGCAGGGTCACCCAGGAGGAACCTTGTCCGACAGCACTCCCCACGAACACGGCCTTCGACAGACCGGCTCGTTCACCACCGACCAGTTGGGAAAGCACGTCGCGTCCGACGAGTACTCACTGTCGGTGGGTGCAGACGGGCCCATTGTTCTTCACGACTCCTACGTGGTGGAGAAGCTCGCCGCGTTCGACCGCGAACGCGTCCCCGAGCGCGTGGTGCACGCCAAGGGTTCCGGTGCGTTCGGCGAACTGGACATTACCGAGGACGTGTCCCGCTACACCAAGGCCGCCGTGTTCCAACCCGGCACCAAAACCCCCATGCTGGCTCGCTTCTCCACCGTGGCCGGCGAGCTGGGCTCCCCCGACACCTGGCGCGACCCCCGCGGCTTCTCGCTGAAGTTCTACACCACCGAGGGCAACTTGGACATCGTGGGCAACAACACCCCCGTCTTCTTCGTCCGCGACGGCATCAAGTTCCCGGACTTCATCCACTCCCAGAAGCGGCTGCCGGGTTCCGGCCTGCGCGACAACACCATGCAGTGGGACTTCTGGACCCAGTCCCCGGAATCCGCGCACCAAGTCACCTACCTGATGGGCCCCCGCGGCATCCCCAAGAGCTACCGGCACATGAACGGTTACGGCTCCCACACCTACCAGTGGGTCAATGAACACGGCGCGCGTTTCTGGATCAAGTACCACTTCATCGCGGACCAGGGTGTGGAAGGCCTCACCGATGAGGCAGCGAAAAAAATTGCCGGTGAGGATGCCGACGCCCACCGCCGCGACCTCCACCAGGCCATCGAGAACGGCGATTTCCCCTCCTGGACGCTGTACGTGCAGGTCATGCCCTATGAGGATGCCAAGGACTACCGTTTCAACCCGTTCGACGTCACCAAGACGATCTCCAAGAAGGACTACCCCCGCATCAAGGTGGGTAAGTTCACCCTGAACCAGAACCCCCTGAACCACTTCGCCCAGATCGAGCAGGCGGCGTTCTCGCCGGGCAACACCGTTCCGGGCGTGGAGATTTCCCCGGACAAGATGCTGATGACTCGCGTGTTCTCCTACCCGGACACCCACCGTCACCGCATCGGCCCGAACTTCGCGGACCTTCCCGTGAACTTCCCGTACCGCGCCGACCAGAACTCCTACTCCCACGACGGTCCCATGCGTTACTCGTTCAAGCACCCGAACCAGCCGGTCCATGCCCCCAACACCACGGGTGGCCCGGTGGCCGGTGGCGAGAAGGCCGCTGACGAGTTGCGCTGGGAGTCCGACGGCGACATGCTCCGCGCCGCAGCCACCCTGCACTCCGAGGACGACGACTTCGGCCAGGCCGGCACCCTGTTCCGAGAGGTCTTCAGCGCCGAGGAGAAGGCCCAGACCGTTGAGAACATTGCGGCTCACGTGGGCGATGTATCGGATGAAGCCATCCAGGAACGCGCCTTCCAGTACTGGGAGCACGTGGACACGGACCTCGGCATGCGCGTGCGCACAGCAGTTGCACGGCGGCGGGACTGAGGGTGGCGCGGATCGGGACCGCATCCATGGCCGTCTACATCGGGTGAGCGCGGCCATTAGCCCTGTTTGTCGTGCCGCTGCCCCTCCTGCTGGGCCACGAGGTCCAGGAGCTCTCGCACTTGCTGTGCGGGGATGGTGGCCACAGGGGGCAGAGCGTTGACGCACACCCCGGCCGCTCCCGAGTCCACGGCGAACTTGAGGACGTCCCGTGACGGTGCGGCACGAACCTGCAGGCTGGTGTCCAGTGCAGCAATTTCCGCAGCCGAGGTGAACACCATGATGGTGTCCGGTGCGGCGTTCGGATCCTGGGGTTGCACCATGACGGGCATGGATTTTCCGTCACGGTCGCGCGTGCCGAAGAGCAACTGGCCGTTGGGGTTGAGGATCGCCGCCAGCAACCCGGACATGTTGTTGTCCAGCAGGGCTTCCTTGACCGCGCGGTTGTGCGGGGTCCGGTTGACCCATTCGATTTGTTCACGCTCGATGCGCATGGGGTTCTCTCCCCCGGGGTCGAAGACCAGTTCGTCGTACTGGGGGTCCGTGGCCACCATGTTGAGCACGGCCGCAGACTGCTGACGGAACAACACCGGTTCCGTTTTCTCGGGATCCTTGTTGTTCTCCCGGAACACCGCGCGCGCCTCGTCCGTGGTCGTGTACACCGCCAAGGCACGAGTGCCGTCCTCCTGTCCCAATGCCTGCACCCGGATCTGCGATTCCGGGCCTACCGGTTGACCCTCCTCGCCCGGCACCAGATCCGAACCGGTGATGTCCAGCAGCACCATGCCGGTCATGGCCTCGCGCAGGACATTGGCCATTGCCTGATCCACGGGATGTGCCACGTACTCGGCGATCGCCGCGCGCAATCGGGGGTGGGTGTGGTCGGCCTGGGCACCGTGGTCCTCGGACGGGTCCACGAACTCGAGATCAATGCCCTGTTCCCCGGCAAGCCCGATAGCCCACTCCGGTGTGCGTGCCACAGTGCGAGGGAACTCGCCCAGATGCGCGGCGATGTCCCGCGCTTCGAAGCGGCCTTCGTCCGAGAACTGCTGCGGCAGATCGTGGAAGTTGTACCGCGCTGCAAAGCGGTAGTCGGGTTCGGGCCACCCCTTCGCGGCAATCGTGACACTGACGGTGAACCACGTTCCACGGCCCGGTAGATAACAACTGCGCTGCAGTTCGGCCAGCGACTCGAGCACGGGGCTGCCCTGCTTGATGGGTCCCGCCGCACCGGGGATCGCGGTTCCGTCCCGGTTTTCGGCGACCCGCAAAAATACCCGGTCACCCTGCGGTTTGAAGTCGACGCGCGTGGAGTCCCATCCGGGCTCGGTCCGCAGGACCGACAAGACCCAGCGTCCGATCTCCGCCACCAGCTCGCGTTCGCTGCGTGTACCCGGGTCCTGTTCGGTGTGCGGAGCTGAGGTCATGGTGAGTTTTGTTCCCTTCGGCCCGGCCGTCCGGTGCCCGTTGGCTGAAGCGGGCTTTCCCGCGGTCCTCTTGCAGCAACCCTATCCAACGCGGTAGGAACGTCAGCAGCCTGGGATCTTTCTGCCAGACGCGGTGAAAACCGGCGGGAGCTGCGCGGAGGTGCCGTGCCAGTTGTTAGCCTGGGTGCCATGACAAAAACGTTGCAGGAGCTGATCGACGCTTCTATTTTCATCTCCACCGAATACCAGGCAGTGCTGGCGGAGCTGTCTCAGGGCGCGGATTGGGACGTGGATTTTTCCGCGCCGTCGTTCACCCTGCAAACCACCCCGCCGCTCACGCTCACCCCGTACCTGCTGGGCACCGAATCAGCGGCGCGCGGTAGCTGGATCTGGTCCTGGCAGGAGCTGGGCCACTTCAACCCGGAGGTCGTTTCCGCCGCCGTCCAGGCCAAGGAGGCCGGCCAGCGGTTGGAAGTCAGCGAACTGACCACCGATGAGCAGCCACTCCAGGACGGGCTGGCCCGCCGTCTGACGTTGGCTGCCAAGGCGGTCACGGGCCTGTACGCCCACTACCCTGCCCGCGCCGGCGGCAACATCACCGCGTGGCTGCTACTCGAGGGCGAGGCCTTCGAACTGCCGCGCTTGAGCGAACAGCGCATGATGCAGGTGATCGGTGAGTCCCTGACCACCGATACCGCCGTGGACCACAACCTGGCCGTGAACAGTTACGCCGCCCTGCGCGGCGCGCACGTCGAGTGGGACACGGACGCCACCTGCGTGGTCACCGTTCACGACGGCGCTCAGCGCTTCTGGTTCGACGACCACCAGATCACCGGCGTGGAACCCGCGGAGCCCTCCGTGGGCCCGGAGGAACTCGAGGATCTCGAGCGCCGGGCCGAGACCCACCGTGAGGCACTGCGCGAGGACCGCCAGGTCGCCATGAAGCTCGCCGTACAGCTGGGCGAACTCCAACGCGCCGAGGCCGAGGAGAAGAACGAGCGGGAACGCGAGGCGGCCGAGAACGAGCGCCGCGAGCGCGAGGCGGCCAAGGCGGCGTCGGCCCCGGAGGAAGAGCCCCTTCCCGAGGAGCTGTCCACGGAGGACATCTCCGCCCCGGAACCGGAACAGCCCGAGGACGACGTGGCCGTGGCCGCCAGCGAGCTGCGCGACGGCGACCGCCCCTTCGATCAGGAACCCACTCGGGAGCCGGCCGTCCCCGGTCGGGTGCAGACCACCGTGCTGCCGGACCCGGAGGAAGTGCCCGAACCCACCGCGGGCCCCGAGGCTTCTCCGCAGCCGAACACCACCACCATTGGGCGTATCCCCGAACCGGACCTCGCGGCCACCCAGCCGGGTGTGTCCCGGGAGGAGGAGCCCGCCGTGGTTGATCGCGCCGAGCGCGCGGTCCGTGACGAGCCGCGCATTGCCGATGCCCGCGGCGAACGCGAGCATGACACCGCCGCCCGCCGCGAGACCGTGGCCGGCCCCGGCGCGGCCGAGGACATCTCGGCCCCCGCCGTGGTTGACGGTGAAGAGGTCGAGACCAACGAGCAGTTGGAGAAGAAGGGCGAGAAGAAGAAGGGATTCTTCAGCCGCTTCTTCGGTGTGTGACCGAGGTGCCGTCCACCGTTAGGATCGGATGGTGACGTACAACGTGGAGACCGGTCCGGGACCTGATCGGAAAAAAAGGACCCGGGCCGGTTTTCTGTACGGTTTTGGCGCGTACGGCATCTGGGGTCTGCTGCCCCTGTATTTCATTCTGCTGTTGCCCGCCACCGCGTACGAGATCGTGTCGGCGCGCGTCCTGTTCTCACTGATCTTCTGTCTGATCCTGCTGGCGCTCACGCGCTCCCTGGGTGCCATGAAGCAGCTCTTCCGGGATGGCAAAGCAGCCATTGCCCTCATGATTGCGGGGCTGCTGATCGCCGGGAACTGGCTGCTCTACACCGTGGCCACCACCACCGAGCGCACGCTGGAAGCCTCCCTGGGATACTTCATCAACCCCATTGTGGCCGTGCTGCTGGGGGTGATCGTGTTGCGCGAGAAGCTGCGACCCTTGCAATGGGCCGCCATTGTCGTGGGGTGCCTGGCGGTGCTGGTGATGTCCGTGTTCTACGGTTCCGTGCCGTGGCTGTCCCTGGGGCTCGCGTTCTCGTTCGGGTTCTACGGACTGGTGAAGTCCACGATCGGAAGCCGCTACCCGGCACTCGTGACACTCACCGGTGAAACCGCGGCCATCGCTCCCCTGGCCCTGGTCGGCATGATCTTCTTGAACTCGCAGGGCCAGGTCACGCTGTTCTCGGAAGGCGCCGGCCACTTCTGGCTGCTGGCGTCCTCCGGCATCATCACCGCTGTGCCCCTGCTGTTGTTCGGTTCCGCGGCCGCCCGCCTTCCCCTGAGCACCGTGGGCATGATCCAATACGTAGCACCCATTGGTCAGTTCATTCTGGCCATTGCCGTCCTGGGCGAATCCATGCCGCTGGAACGCTGGATCGGGTTCGGTATCGTCTGGTGCGCGGTGCTCCTCATGATTCTCGACGCCGTTCGCGCACCCCGCGCACGCCGGCTGCAACGGAAACGGAACACTGCTTAGCCACTGTTCTTTCCCGGGTACGACAAAGGCCGGGGCGCACCCGGATTCCTCGCGGGATCCCAGCGCGCCTCGGCCTTCGGTCATGTGTTCGCCCGGTGACGGCGGCGCCCGGTCAGCGGGACGGTTCACCCACGCGGGAGCGCTCCCCCGGTTCCGGGTGACCGAAATCATCGGGCTGCTCCGGATAGTCCGGGTCCAGCTCATCGACTTCTTCCGGTGAGCGTCGGATGTTGACGATGGAGAGCAGCAGCCCGCCCCACACCAACACGATGGCAACGATCATCATGACAATGGCTGTGGTGCTCATCGGGCACTTCCTTCCTGGTTGTCACGGGTGGGCCGACCCGCGGAACGTGACGCGGCGGCTTCGTCGGCGGTTGCCGTGCCGTCTTCCCAGGGAGCCCGCTGGTGCACAACGGTGCCGTGCTGGATGGCCCGCAGCGAGTAGTCCTGGTCCAGTGCCGGGCTGCGCAGGGCCGTGCCCCGGTAGTGGGTGAAGGACTTGTCCTGGGCCAGCAGCTCGCGGTCCAGGTAGGCGTCCTGCACGCTGGGCGCGGGACTCGTGAACGCGGCTGCCGTGCGGCGGGACCAGGGCAGCTTGGACAGCAGGTAGGCGATGACCACCAGGCCACCGGCCATGCCCCAGCCGAACACGTTGACGAACCACGTGGGCATGTCGTTGTACCCCTCGGCCAGGTTCAGCGTGAGCTGGTCGATCAGCATGTAGCCGAGCACCACGGGCGTCACGGCGCCGGCCACGATCATCCAGGTGCGGCCCAACTTGAACGAGGACACCGAGTTGAGGTGATCGCGCAGAGTGGGCAGCGCCGAGAATCCGGCGGTCAGCATGAGCACCGAGATCAGGGCTGCGGCGACAATGCCAAAGTTGTTCACAAAGGCGTCCACCACGTCCAGGAGGTTCAAACCCGTGGTCGTGGGGAAGAACAGCAGCGACACAATCGCCAGCGGAATGACAACCACCGCCACTGCCACCGGGCGGCTCAGGCCCAACTTGTCACGGAAGCCGGCCACGATCACTTCCACGATCGAAATCATGGACGTGAAGCCGGCGAAGGCCAGTGCACCGAAGAACAGCACACCGATGAGCACGCCGAACGGTGCCTCGGAAATGATGGCCGGGAAGGCAATGAACGCCAGGCCGATACCGGAGGTCGCGACCTCGTCCACACCGGTGCCAGCTGCCGCGGCCATGAAGCCCAGCGCCGCGAACACGCCGATACCCGCCAGGATCTCGAAACTCGAGTTGGCGAAACCGACCACCAGCGCCGAACCCGTCAGGTCCGACTTGGGCTTGAGGTAGGCGGCGTAGGTGATCATGATGCCGAAGCCCACGGACAGCGAGAAGAAGATCTGGCCGTACGCGGCAACCCACACGGAGGAGTCACCCAGTGCCTCCCAGGAGGGCGTGAACAGAGCATCCAAACCGCCGCTGGCGCCGGGCAGGGTCAGGGCGATCCCGACCATGATCAGGAACATGACCACGAGGAGCGGAATCAGGATGGCATTGATACGACCAATACCCTTCTGCACGCCCATCATGAGCACCACCAACAGGGCGAGCCAGGCAATGGCTGTGGCAATGAACACCGGCCAAATGAAGTTGAAGCTAATGGTGACTTCATCCGAGACCTGCATGTAATCCGACATGAAGAAGCCCGCCGGATCATCTCCCCAGGCCTTGGTGAACGAGAAGATCGTGTACTGCATGGCCCACGCGAGAATGATCGCGTAGTACAGCGCGATGACCACGCAAATACCCAGTTGCCACCACCCGATCATTTCTAGTTTGGGGTGGAGCCGGCGATATGCCAGGGGCGCGGAGGCCCGGTAACGGTGGCCCACCGCGTAGTCGAGCATCAGCAGAGGGATACCCGCGGTCAGCAGAGCGACCAGGTAAGGGATAAGAAATGCGCCGCCACCGTTGTCATACGCGACATAGGGGAAACGCCAGATATTGCCCAGACCAACGGCGGAGCCGATGGCGGCAAAGATGAACATGGTGCGTCCGGAGAAAGCCTCGTTGGAAGCGCCACCACGTAAAGATTTAGTGGACATTCGATGATCCTCACAGGGGGAACACATCCCGCCCGAGCATCAGTCTGGATCACAGCGTGATGCGGGGCGGTTTTTGGATGTTCCCCAGCTTACTGAGGTATCAGCCTTCTCTGTGCACCACCGCGTGGGCAAATTCGATCAGCGCCGCCTTGGTCACGGTTTCCGGCAGCGGCCGGATCGCGGCAATGGCATCGTCGGCCCACCGGTTGGCCGTGTCCCACGCCTCTGCGGACACGGGATGGGCGGTCACGGCCGCCACCGCTCGGGCCAGCGCGTCATCGCTGGACAGGTCACCGTCAATGAGGTCCAGGACCTCCCGGGCGGGGTCCGCGACCGACCGGTCCTCGCATTCCGCATCCCGGCGCAGCAGGAGCACGGGCAGCGTGTCCACGCCTTCGCGCAGGTCGGTGCCCGGGGTCTTGCCAGACACGTCGTCGTGTCCCGTGAGATCAATGATGTCGTCCGCGAGTTGGAAGGCCAGGCCCACCTTTTCGCCGTACTCGACCAGCATGTCGATGACGTCTCGCGGGGCTCCGCCCAACAGGGAACCGTACTGGCCGCTGGCGGCAATCAGCGAACCGGTCTTACCCGCCAACACATTGAGGTAGTGGGCCACGGGGTCCTGGCCCTCGGCGGGGCCGGTGGTTTCCTGCAGCTGCCCGATGACCAGCCGTTCGAACGTCCTGGCCTGGATCAGCAAGGGCTCCTGGCCCAGCTCGGAGACCATGGCAGAGGCGCGGGCGAAGATCAGGTCACCGGTGAGGATTGCCACGGAGTTGCCCCACACCGTCTGCGCGGTCTCGACACCGCGACGCAGCGGGGCGGAATCCATTACGTCGTCGTGGTAGAGCGTGGCCAGGTGCGTCATTTCCACCACGGCCGCGGCTTCGATCACCTTCTGGTTGATCTGACCGGCCGCGTCCGCGGCAAGCAGTGTGAGCAGCGGGCGCACTCGTTTGCCGCCGGCCTGCAGCAGGTGACGCGCGGTCACGTCTGCCAGGTGATCGGTCGAGCGCAGGGCCTCTTCCAGCCGCGTTTCGATCTGCGCGAGTGATTCCACGACGAGCGGACCCAGGCGGTCGTCCCGGGCAATGAGCTCAAATCCTGCGGGCAAACGCAATGAGCCATTCAGTCGGCTGGTTTCAGTCACGGTGTATCACTCTATCGACAATTCAACGGGAGGGTGTTAGCGCATCAATGAGCGCTACGGCACGGTCGGTCATGGTTCGGGCGGGGCGGTCCGAGAGCTCCGTCATGATTTGCACCGCGAATCGCATCAACTGGGGCATGCGCATGCCCGCGCGCACTCCCGCGCTCAACAAAGCCGGGTGCCCAATGAGTTCGGCGAGCGCGCGGCCCTGCACGAAGTGGGCACCCCATTCCTCGTGTACCAGCTGCGGGTAGCGAGCCAGCGCATTCTCGCGCTGTTGGGGCCCGTGGGCCGCCGCGGCATCCACCACGCACGAGGCCGCGAACAGCGCCGATTCCATGGCGTTGGAGATGCCCTCACCGTTGAACGGGGACACCAGCCCGGCGGAATCACCGAGCAGCATGAGGCCGGGAACGTAGTGCGGGGTGCGGTTGGCGGCCATGGGCAGGGCGGCCGAACCCACGCGGCCCTCTTGGTGCTCGGGGTCGAAGGTCCATTCGGCGGGCATGGACGCCGCCCAGTCGCGCAGCACGGCGCGGTAGTCGAGGGTGCCGAAGGCGGGCGAGGTGTCCAGGATGCCCAGGCCCACATTGGCGGTGCCGTCCCCCACGCCGAAGACCCAGCCGTAGCCGGGCAGCAGCGACCGCTTGGGGTCGGTGCCGTCCACGAGTTCGAGCCAACCCTCCATCCAGTCCAGTTCCGAGCGCGGAGAACGGTAATAGGTGCGCACGGCCACACCCATGGGCCGGTCCTTGCGGCGGTGCAGACCGGCCGCGACCGCGGTGCGGGTCGAGTTGCCGTCAGCGGCCATCACGAGATCCGCGTGGTGATCCTCGGTCTGCGAGGTCCGGCGCCCGGTGGCGGGGTCCATCACGGTGGCCCGCAGGCCGATGATCCGACCGGTGTCATCGCGTAACACGTCCTGCACGGAACGGTGTTCGATCACGGTGGCGCCGGCGCCCTGGGCATGCCGGATGAGGTCCTCGTCGAAGCCGGCGCGCGTGCGCACCAGGCCGTAGGCGGGAAAGTCGGTGAGTTCGGGCCACGGGAATTCCACGGTGCGTCCGTCTGCCACCAGGCGCAGTCCCTGATTGCGCTTGTACCCGTGCTCGGCCGTGTGGGGCAGGCCCATGAGCTGCATTTGCTTCACGGCGCGCGGGGTCAGCCCGTCGCCGCACACCTTTTCGCGCGGATAGCTGGTTTTCTCCAACACCGTGACGGAGATTCCCTGGGCGGCCAACCAGTAGGCTGCGGTGGCTCCGGCGGGGCCGCCCCCGCTGATCAATACCTTCACTGTGCTGTGGCCCTCCGTGTGCCCCTAGCCGTTACTGCTCGGTCCGTCGTCCATTGTGTCATTGCCGATGAGCTTTCTCCGCCCGCAGCCGTCCTATGCTGGAGGGCAATGACCATTGATACTTCCCCACCCAGCATGAGTGTTCTCACGGTGCCCGCGGCCGACGTGCCGGCCGCCGCGGATTTCGCCACCCAGCCAGACGTCCGCCGCCTGCTGGGTAGCCGCGATCCGGCCACGTGGATCCTGCGCGGTCAGGGGCTGGTGGGGCTGGGTCGGTCCGCCGAGTTCCGGGTGCGCGGCGGGACCCGCTTCACCTCCGCTCGCGTGTGGTGGGACGCCGTGCGCGATTCCGCCACCGTGGACGACCGCGTCAACCGACCCGGCACCGGCCTGCTGGCCTTCGGGGCGTTCGCTTTTTCGCCCTCCTCCACCGCCGATTCGGGGCTCGTGGTCCCGGAACTTGTGATCGGCTCCGACGAACACGGCGCGTGGGTCACGCTGATCCGCACCGATTGCGCCGCACTCACGACCGCCGACGCCGACGCCGCTTGGCGGGCTCACGTGGTCGAGTCACCGGCCACGCTCCACACGCGAGACGCGCCCGACACGGCGAGTGCGGCGGCGTCGTACCCCACCGCGACCCCGGGTGCCCTGGACGAGGACCGTTGGATGGCGGCCGTGGCGGACGGCGTCGACATGATTCGAGCGGGTGATCTGGACAAGCTGGTGCTGGCGCGCGACGTGGTGGTCGACGCGGGGCGGCCCATTGAACTCAGCGCTGTACTTGCGCGGCTGAGTGACCGGTACGACTCGTGCTGGACGTATTGTGTGCGCCCCGGTGGCGCCGCCGACCCGAACGCGGGGCGACTGCTGGGCGCGACCCCGGAAATGCTGATCCGTGTGAAGCAGGGGACGGCCTCGGCGCGCGTGCTCGCGGGAACCCTGGACCGGCACGACCTCCCGGAGGGCGCCAATCCCGAGGACTTCGCCGGCGTGACCCTGGGCGGGTCCGACAAGCAGCAGCGCGAGCACAAGTTCGCCGTGGACTCCCTGCTCGCGGGGCTGTCGCCGTATGCGCAGACCGTGCACGGCGAGGAAGAACCCTTCATCCTGGCCCTGCCCAACGTGTGGCACCTGGCCTCCGACGTGCGCGCCGAACTGCGCACCGGTGTTGACGGCACTCTGCCCTCCCCGCTCGAACTGGCCGAGGCCGTTCACCCGACCGCTGCCGTGTGCGGAACCCCGACCGACGTGGCCGGCGGCGTGATCGAAGATTTAGAGCGCATGGATCGCGGTTTGTACGCCGGCCCCGTGGGCTGGCTCGATGCCTCCGGTAACGGCGAATGGGGCATCGCGCTGCGCGGTGCGGTGCAACTCGACGCGCGGCGGGCCCGTGTGAGCGCGGGATGCGGGATCGTCGCGGAATCCGACCCCCGGGCCGAACTGGCCGAGACCTGGGCCAAACTGCGACCCATGCTCGAGGCCCTGCCCGCTACGCGCGCGTGAGTCCCTGCGGGTTCGGGTCGCCGGAAATAACGGCGTAGTAAGGTTTTCCACAAACTACACAGCGTTATTGCTTTCCGAGGGAGATCCCATGTCCAAGCTTCGCCGCGTACTGCCCGCCCTGGCCCTGCTGTCCGCCACCGGCCTGATCCTCACCGGCTGCGAATCCACGTCCGAGTCCGATTCCCAGGCCGGCGGCGAGGGCGGCAAGCTCACCGTGTGCGCCAATTCGCCCTATCCCCCGTTCGAGTTCGAGCGCGACGGCGAGGTCGTGGGCTTCGACATGGCGCTGGCCGATGAGATCGCCAAGGACCAGGGCAAGGAAAAGGAATTCATCCAGGCGAACTTCGAGACCCTGGAATCCGGCGCCGCCCTGGACACCGACCAGTGCGAAATGGTCATCTCCGGTATGGGGATCACCGACGAGCGCAAAGCCTCCATGGACTTCTCCAAGCCGTACTTCAATGACGA
>NZ_JAUNPE010000045.1 GCF_030536815.1 Kocuria sp. | reverse complement strand
GCGTGCGCCTCGACCAGAATGCTCACCGCCTGCTCCACGCTGTCCGTGACGTGGAACAGCTCAAGATCATCGGGAGCAATCTTCACGTCCGAGGCCACCGTCTGCTCGAGCCATGCAATCAACGGGGACCAAAAGGCCGTGCCCACGAGGATCACCGGGAAACGGGTGACCTTGCCCGTCTGCACCAGGGTGAGCGCCTCGAAGAGTTCGTCCAGTGTGCCGAAACCGCCGGGAAGCACCACGAACCCCTGCGTGTACTTCACGAACATGGTCTTGCGAGCAAAGAAGTACCGGAAGTTGATGCCCAGATCCACCCAGTCGTTGAGCCGCTGCTCGTGGGGCAGTTCGATTCCGATACCCACCGATGGGGCACCCACATCCACCGCGCCGCGGTTGGCGGCCTCCATGACACCGGGACCTCCCCCGGTCACCACGGCGTAACCGGCCCGGCCCAGAGCCCTGCCGATCTCCCGAGCCGTCCGGTACTCGGGATGCTCCGGCGGGGTGCGGGCCGATCCGAAGACGGAAATCGCGGGCCCCAGGGTGGCCAGTGCGTCGAAACCCTCCACGAACTCCGCCTGGATCCGCAGCACACGCCATGGATCCGTACGCGTGAAATCACCGGGTGCTTCCGGTCGCTGGTCCAATAACCGCTGGTCAGAGGTGCGCCGTGACATTTCCGAACGGCGAAGCACCACGGGGCCCTTGAACCGTTCGGGGGGAAGCTGGTCTGAGAAAGAATCCGGCGGAGTGGTCATGGTCCCAGGCTACGGGTTGAGTAGGACACGCACGGGCGCGCAGCACGGGGGGCTGATCGAAACCCAATTTTAACATTTGGTCTTGTGTTGAGGACCACATTTGGTCAATCCGTGCATTACTTTTACTTCCATGTCACACTCATCCGCTTCCACCGACACGGAGCCAGGCACCGGAGTCGGCGCCGCTACCGGAACCCGCGCCGGAGAGCCCTTGGTCCGCTTGTCACACGTGGACAAGCACTTCGGCGATCTCCACGTGCTCAAGGACATCAACCTGGAGGTCTCCGCCGGCGAGGTGGTCATGGTCATCGGGCCGTCCGGTTCCGGCAAGTCCACCCTGTGCCGTGCCATCAACCGACTGGAAACCATCGACAGCGGTGAAATCACCGTGGACGGTAAGGTCCTCCCGAAAGAGGGCCGCGCGCTCGCGAAACTTCGCGCGGACGTGGGCATGGTGTTCCAGTCCTTCAACTTGTTCGCGCATAAATCCGTGCTGCAGAACGTCACGCTCGGTCCCATGCGTGTTCGCGGGGCCAGCAAGAAAAAGGCCGAGGAACGGGCCCTGGAGCTCTTGAACCGGGTGGGTGTGGGCAACCAGGCGCATAAACTCCCCGCGCAGCTGTCCGGTGGTCAACAACAACGCGTGGCCATTGCCCGCGCACTGGCCATGGACCCCAAGGTCATGTTGTTCGACGAACCGACCTCCGCCCTGGACCCCGAGATGATCAACGAGGTCCTGGACACCATGGTCTCCCTCGCCAAGGCCGGCATGACCATGGTCGTGGTCACCCACGAAATGGGCTTTGCCCGCCGTGCGGCGGACCGCGTCGTGTTCATGGCGGACGGCGCGATCGTCGAAGAAAACACCCCGGAAGAATTTTTCACCCATCCGCGCAGCGACCGTGCCAAGGACTTCCTCGGCAAGGTTCTGGGCCACTGAGGTCCCAGCACCATTGATCACCGCGCAAGTCTCACTCATCATCTAAGGAGCACCCCGTGAAGTACGGAAAACCCATGACCCTCGCGGCCCTGGCCGCAGCCACCGCCCTGACCCTGACCGCGTGCGGCGGCAGTGACGACGGCGGCGGAGAATCCTCCGGCGGGGACGGCGGAGATTCGGTGCGCATCGGCATCAAATACGACCAGCCCGGCCTGGGCTTCAAGGACGGCGAGGAATACACCGGTTTCGACGTGGACGTAGCCAAGTACGTCGCCAAGGAACTGGGTTACTCCGAGGACCAGATCGAATGGGTCGAGTCCCCGTCCGCGAACCGCGAGAACATGCTCTCCAACGGCCAGGTCGACATGATCTTTGCGACCTACTCCATCACCGATAAGCGCAAGGAATCCGTGGGCTTCGCGGGACCGTACTTCGTGGCCGGTCAGGACCTGCTGGTCAGCCAGGACAACTCGGACATTCAAGGCCCGGAGGATCTCGAGGGGAAGAACCTCTGCTCGGTCACCGGTTCCACCTCCGCCCAGAAGATCAAGGACGAGTACGCGGGCACCGTGAACCTCGTGGAACAGGGTGGCTACGCGGACTGTGTCACCATGTTGGGCTCGGGCGGTGTTGACGCGGTGACCACCGATGACATCATCCTGGCCGGCTTGGCCGCCACGGACGCCAATTCCGGCAAGTTCAAGGTGGTCGGCAACCCGTTCACCGAGGAGAAGTACGGCGTGGGTATTTCCAAGGATTCGGACAAGTGCCAGGCCATCAACGATGCCATCACCAAGATGGTCGACGACGGCGCTTGGGAAGACGCCGTCACCAAGAACACGGAGGGCGCGGACTACAAGTACAACGAGGACTTGAACCCGCCCACTCCCGATGCCTGCGCCTGATTGATCAACTGACCCGCACCCGGTGGGATTCACCGCGAATCCCACCGGGTACACCGGGAGGAAAATGTGTCCGATTACCTCAGTGACTTCGCTTCACTGTTATCCCAGTACGACGTCCTGGGTGCTTTCTGGGTCAATATCCAACTGACCTTCTGGGCCGCGATCGGCTCCATGGTGCTGGGCAGCGTCCTGGCGCTCATGCGCATCAGCCCGGCGGCCTCCATGCGCGCCGTGGGTGCCGGCTATGTGACCCTGGTCCGCAACACTCCGCTGACCATCATCCTGGTGTTCCTGGTCCTGGGTGTGTGGTCGCAGTTGACCATCAGCTTCAGCGACGACTTCAACCGCAACTTCTTCATTTACGCGGTGATCGGTCTGAGCATCTACCACGCAGCGTTCGTGTGCGAGGCCATCCGATCCGGTGTGAACACCGTTCCCGCGGGCCAAGCGGAAGCGGCACGGGCCATTGGCCTGAGCTTCCTCCCGGCGGCTCGCCTGATCATTTTCCCGCAGGCCCTGCGCGGGGCCATCACTCCGCTGGGTAACACGTTGATCGCGTTGACCAAGAACACCACGGTGGCCGCGGCGGCGTCCGTCACGGAAATCTCGGCCTTGATGAAGACCATGATCGAGTTCCGCCCGGACGTCATCATTGCGGTGTTCCTGACCGTGGCGCTGGGCTTTGTGATCATCGTGATTCCCGTGGGTCTCTTGACCACGTGGCTGTCCCAGAAGTTGGCGGTGAAGCGATGAGCACCTCGGTACTCTTTGACGTTCAGGGCCCCCGGGCCAAACGGATCACCATGATCCTCAATGTGGTGGCCGTGCTCGTGGTGGCTGCCCTGGTCTGGGTGGTGCTGCAGAAGCTGGGCGAGCAGGGCCAGCTGGAGCCGGCCAAGTGGACCGCATTGTTCACGGAACGCACGTGGAGCAACTTCCTGATCCCTGGCCTGGTGAGCACGCTCAAGGCAGCCGCCGTGGCCGTGGTGGGTTCCGTGATCTTCGGTCTCATCTTCGGTCTGGGGCGGCTGTCCAGCCTGTGGATCCTGCGCGCGGTTTCCACCGTGGTGGTGGAATTCTTCCGCGCGGTGCCCGTCCTGGTCATGATGATTTTCTTCTACCTGGGTCTGGCACGCACGGGTCTGGTCCAGCCCTCGGACACGCCGTTCTGGGCGGTGATCATCGGCCTGATCCTCTACAACGGTTCGGTCATTGCTGAGCTCGTCCGTTCCGGTGTGTACCAGCTTCCCAAGGGCCAGCGGGAAGCGGGCCTGGCCGTGGGACTCACCCCGTCCCAGGTGCTGCGCAGCATTTTGCTGCCTCAGGCGCTGACGGCCATGCTGCCCTCTCTCGTGTCCCAGTTCGTGGTGATCCTCAAGGACACGGCGCTCGGGTACATCATCACCTACCCCGAGCTGCTCGCCTCGGCGCGCCGCTTGGGTTCCGGTGACGGCAACATCCTGCAGACCCTGTTGCTGGCGGCCGTGGTGTTCATGATCATCAACTCGGTGCTCACGTTCAGCGCGGGCAGACTCTCGCGGCTGCTCAGCTACCGCACCTCCGGCAAGACCAAACCCCTTCACGAGGCCGCGGAGGGTGGCACGACCGGCTGAGCCCACCAGGCGGCGTCGTCGTCGCGTCAAGCGATGACACCACGAAACGGTCCCGGAAGTCGTGTGCTTCCGGGACCGTTTCGTTCGTCAAGGGCGGGAAGTAGCTAGGCCAGCCACTGCGCGAGCGCGCGGTAGCACTCGCGGACGGCGTCATCGAAGACATGCTCGTCGTCGGTGTGCGCGAGCAGGGCGTCGCCGGGACCGAAATTCACGGCGGGCACGCCGGCTTCGGAGAAGCGGGCCACGTCCGTCCAGCCGTACTTGGGCATTGGTTCCTGGCCCACGGCGGCCACGAACTGCGCCGCCGCGGGCCGGTCCAGGCCGGGCCGCGCGGCCGGAGACAAATCCTGGAAGTCCAGCTCGTAACCGTTGAAGACTTCCCGCACGTGCTCCTGCGCTTGCTGCAACGTCTTGTCCGGGGCAAAGCGGTAGTTGATGTCCACCCACGCGTTGTCCGGGATCACGTTGCCGGCCACTCCCCCGCCGATCCGGATCGCGTTGAGGCCCTCACGGTAGTCCAACCCCTCCACGGTGATGGTTCGGGGCTCGTACGCCGAAAGTCGCGCGAGGACATCGGCTTGCTTGTGGACGGCGTTCTCACCGATCCACGCGCGGCCCGAGTGCGCGGCCTTACCGGTCGTGGTGATGCGGAAACGCATGGTGCCGTTGCAGCCGCCCTCCACCGTGCCGTTGGTCGGTTCCAGCAGCACCGCGAAGTCCGCTTCGAGCAGCTCGGGGTTGTTGCGCATCAGGCGCCCCAGCCCGCTGGCGTCGGAGGCTACTTCCTCGTGGTCGTAAAAGACAAAGGTGATGTCCCGGTTGGGTTCGGCCAACGCGTGGGCCAGGGCCAGCTGCACGGCCACCCCGCCCTTCATGTCGGTGGTGCCGCGGCCGTAGATGACAGCACGCCCGGATTCCCGACGCCGCACGGACGGTACCGTACCCAGCGAACCTTCCACGGTGGGCAGGGGCACGGTGTCCAGGTGCCCGGCCAGCACAACACGCTCGTCACGATCGAGGTTCGTGCGGGCCACGATGGAATCCCCGTCGCGGTGCACGTCCAGGTGCGGCAGTAAACGCAGAGCGGTTTCCACGGCGTCCGCGAGGGGGCCCTCGTGATCGGACACCGATTCCACGTCCACGAGGGCCGCGGTGAGATCCGCCGGGTCCAGGGAGAGGTCGAGTTCAACGGGTGCAGTGGTGGAGTCCATGCGGGCCAGCCTAGTCACCTTCACGTCACACGGTGACGGACATCCTAGGATGGTGCTCATGACTTCACCGAGCGAGAGCACCGCATCATCCCGCACAGCCTCCGGCGTAGGCCTGGCCACCGTGGTCGATTCCGGCCCCAAGGCCGGCACCGTCCTGGACGTCTTCTACCCGGCTCCCGCGCTGAGCCCCAACGCCGACACCTCCTTCGAGGCGGACCTGCGCGTGGCCGCGACCACCGATCCCGATCGCAACGTGCGTTCCGAGATCGTCACCACCGTGATCGATCTCGACGCCGCCCCGGCAGACACCGCCGATGCTTACCTTCGCCTGCATGTCCTGTCCCACCGTTTGGCCGAGCCCAACACCATTAACATGGACGGCGTGTTCGGTCAGCTGGCCAACGTGGCCTGGACCAACCGGGGCCCGGTGCTGGCCGAGGAGCTGACCACCGCCCTGGTGCGCCTGCGCGCCGGCGGGCATGTGACCGTGTTCGGCGTGGACAAGTTCCCCCGCATGGTGGACTACGTGGTCCCCTCCGGTGTGCGCATCGGCGACGCGGACCGCGTGCGCCTGGGCGCCTACCTGGGCGAGGGCACCACCGTGATGCACGAGGGGTTCGTGAACTTCAACGCGGGCACGCTGGGCTCCGCAATGGTCGAGGGCCGGATTTCCGCCGGTGTCGTGGTCCACGACCACACCGATATCGGTGGCGGCGCCTCCATCATGGGTACCCTCTCCGGCGGCGGTAAGCAGCGCATCACTCTGGGGCAGCGCTGCCTCCTGGGTGCCAACGCCGGTGTGGGCATTTCCCTGGGCGACGATTGCGTGGTCGAGGCCGGCCTGTACGTCACGGCCGGCACGCGCGTGACCCTGTTGGAGGCCCGCGCCGAGTCCCGCGTGGTCAAGGCCTCGGAGCTGTCGGGAATCTCCAACCTGCTCTTCCGCCGGAACTCGACCAACGGTGCGGTTGAAGCACTGCCCCGTGAGGGTGGGGCCATCGAGCTCAACCCCGCACTGCACGCCAACTAGGAATACCGCCTGAAGCCGCTGAGCCCGCGCACCTCCGATTAAGGTGCGCGGGCTCAGCGCTAGACTCGACACTTCAGCCGCCTACTCCGGGGAATCATGTCTTCCACGTCATCCGGTCGTCGCCGCCACGCCGCGCTTCACCTGTTTCTGATCATCCTGTTGATCTGCGCTGTGATTGCGGCTGCGTTGTACGTGGGTTTCAGCCTGGTCGCCGGTAAACCCACGGTCGGTGATCCGCGTTGCACCGTGGTTTCCGCCGAGGGTGCCAAATACACGTTCACCCCGGAGCAGACCCGCAACGCCTCGATCGTCTCCGCGGAGGCGCTGGCGCGCGACCTGGATCATCGAGCCTCCGTGATTGCCCTGGCCACCGCCCAGCAGGAATCGGAACTGGTCAACATCGACTACGGTGACCGGGACTCCGTGGGGCTCTTCCAGCAGCGGCCCTCGCAGGGGTGGGGCACCGTGGAAGAAATCATGGACCCCCACTACGCCACGGTGGCCTTCTACAACCATTTGGAGCACGTGGAGTACCACTCGATGTCCGTGACACAGGCAGCGCAGGCCGTGCAGCAGTCCGGTGTCCCGGACGGTTACGCCAAGCACGAGGCCAGCTCCGCGGCGTTGACGGACGCCTTCCACGGGACCCGACCGGCGCTGCTCAACTGCGTGCTGGACCCGGTGGACACATCGCCCTCGACTGCGGATGGCCCCGCTTCCCCCGCTGCGCGGGCAGACGAGGCCGTGGTCGGTTTGACACGGGACTACGGCGACACGCTGGGTGCCGTGCGAACGGACGGTGAGAGCGCCGTGGTCGAACCCGATGATTCCCCGGCCGGCTGGGCCGCCGCCCACTGGGCCGTGGCCAATGCCGAACGCCTGGGGATCACGCGCGTGAGCTACGACGGGCGGACCTGGGACCGTGACCGCCAGACATCCACGCGGTTCTCCGCCGTACCCGGGTGGGAATCCACGGCGGAGCTGACAGCGCAGGACCAGGCGGCACCGCCGTCCCCACAAGTGGTGATCAGCACCGCCACAAGCCAGGATCCAGTGTGAACCTGATTAGGCTGGTGCCCATGAAGATTCTTGTGACCGGTGGAACCGGCTATATCGGCTCGCACACTGTTCTGGCTCTGCTCGAGGCGGGCCACGGCGTGGTGGTGCTGGACAACCTTTCCAACTCGTCCAAGACCTCTCTGGAACGGGTTCAGGAGTTGGCCGGTCGCGAGATCACCGCGTTCGAAGAAGTCGATTTGTTGGACCGCGCGGGACTCGACGACGTGTTCTCGCGTCACCGCCCAGACGCCGTCATCCACTTTGCCGGCCTCAAGGCCGTGGGAGAGTCCAGTGAGAAGCCCCTGTGGTACTACACGAACAACGTCTCCGGCACCGTGAACCTGCTGTGGGCCATGGAGGAGAACGACTGCCGCACCATCGTGTTCTCGTCCTCGGCCACCGTGTACGGCGCACCCGAAACCATGCCGTTGACCGAGAAACAGACCATGGACGCGCAGAACCCGTACGGGCGCACCAAGGAACACATCGAGGACATGCTCGCGGACCTCGCCGCCTCCGATGACCGGTGGGCCGTAGCGTTGCTGCGATACTTCAACCCGGTGGGCGCCCACGAATCCGGCCGGATCGGCGAGGATCCCTCCGGCATCCCCAATAACCTGATGCCGTTCGTGGCGCAGGTTGCCGTGGGTCGCCGCGAGAAGCTCATGGTCTTCGGTGACGACTACCCCACCCCGGACGGCACCGGCGTGCGCGACTACATTCATGTGGTGGACCTGGCCGACGGTCACCTCAAGGCCCTGGACCGGATCAGCGAGGACCCCGGCGTCCACGTGTGGAACCTGGGTACCGGTCGCGGTTACTCCGTGCTCGAGGTCCGGGACGCGTTCCACAAGGCATCGGGCCGCGAGATCCCGTACGAGATCGCCCCTCGCCGCGCCGGCGACGCCGCCGTGTCCTACGCCGATCCCTCCGCCGCTCTCGCCGAGCTGGGCTGGTCCGGGGACCGCGACATGGACACCATGTGCCGCGATCACTGGAACTGGCAGAAAAACAATCCCCACGGGTACGACGGCTGATCTTTCCGCTTGCCCGCCCCGGGCGTAGCCTGGGGCCATGAGACCGCTCAGGTACTCCATCAACGTCACCCTTGATGGCTGCGTCGATCACCGTGAGGGGATAGCGGACGAGGAACTCCACCGGCGCGCCGCCCAGAGCATTGCGCGCGCGGATGCCCTGATCTTCGGCAGGGTGACCTACCGCATGATGGAGGAGGCCTGGCGCCGGGATCCGACAACGGGCACCTGGCCCGAGTGGCTGGAGCCGTGGATGGAACCGTTCGCGCAGACCATAGACTCGGCCAAGAAGTACGTGGTCTCGAGCACCCTGCAGAGCCTCGACTGGAATGCCGAGTTTCTGCGCGGTGATCCGGGTGAGGCCGTCCGAGCTCTCAAGGAAGAACCCGGCGAGGGACTGTACGTGGGCGGTGTGACGTTACCGCTTTACCTGGCCGATCGTGGATTGATCGACGAATACGAGTTCGTGGTGCACCCTCGCGTGGCCGGCCACGGACCCACGCTGTTCGCGGGATTGTCCAAACCCTTGGATCTCCGACTCATTGACCGCGTGGAATACGGTTCCGGTGCGGTCGCAATGCGCTACGTACCGCGGTAGAACCTTCGCGTGGGCCTCTCATGCGCCGCGAGAACCCTTTTCCATCCCGCCAAGGGTCCTTACGACACCTCGGGTGTAGCCCACGGTCCCGGCGTCCTCTCACGTGCGGGCCGCCGCTCAAGGTGACGCGGGCCGCCGTCGTGGCCCGGGCGCCGTCGTACCCCGCACCGTAAGACACGGTGCACAGCAGAACACCCCGCCACCGACCGAAGTCGGGGGCGGGGTGCTGTGCCGAGGCGTGAGGCTTACTGGGCGGTCGGGTAGTGACGTTCGCCCTCGCCCACGTAGAGCTGGCGCGGGCGGCCGATCTTGGTCTCCGGGTCCTCGATCATCTCCCGCCACTGGGCGATCCAACCCGGCAGGCGGCCGATGGCGAAGAGCACGGTGAACATTTTCTCGGGGAAGCCCATGGCCTTGTAGATCAACCCGGTGTAGAAGTCCACGTTCGGGTAGAGCTTGCGCTCCACGAAGTAGTCGTCCGCGAGCGCCTTCTCCTCCATGCTCATCGCGAGGTCCAACATCTCGTTGTTGCCACCCAGCTTGGCCAGGACGTCATGGGCGTAGCCCTTGATGATCTTGGCGCGCGGGTCGTAGTTCTTGTAGACGCGGTGCCCGAAGCCCATGAGGCGCACGCCGTCTTCCTTGTTCTTGACCTTTTCCATGAACTCGTCCGCGGACAGGCCGCGGTTCTGGATCTGATCGAGCATGTGCAGCACGGACTCGTTGGCGCCACCGTGCAGCGGGCCGTAGAGCGCGTTGATGCCGGCGGAGACGGAAGCGAACATGTTGGCGTGGGAGGAGCCCACCAGGCGCACGGTGGAGGTGGAGCAATTCTGCTCGTGGTCCGCGTGCAACATGAGCAGGATGTCCAGGGTCTTGGCGACCACCGGGTCCACCTCGTACTCCTCGGCGGGCACCCCGAAGCACATGCGCAGGAAGTTCTCCGCGTAGTTCAGCTTGTTCTGGGGGTAGAGCTGTGGCTCGCCCACGGACTTCTTGAACGCGTACGCGGCCAGGGTGGGGACCTTGGCGAGCAGGCGGATGGTGGAGATCTCCACCTGTTCCTTGTCGAACGGGTCCAGGGAGTCCGAGTAGAACGTGGACAGCGCGGACACGGCCGAGGACAGCACGGGCATGGGGTGCGCGGAGCGTGGGAAGCCGTTGAAGAACATCTTGATGTCTTCGTGCACCATGGTGTGCGTGGTGATGCGGTGCGCGAAGTCCTCGTACTGCTCACGCGTGGGCAGCTCACCGTAGATCAGCAGGTAGGTGGTCTCCACAAAGTTGGAGTGCTCAGCCAGTTCCTCGATGGGGTAGCCGCGGTAACGGAGAATGCCGTTGTCACCGTCGATGTAGGTCACGTGGGACTTGGTGTTGGCCGTATTCATGAAGCCGGGATCGTAGGTCACGTTGCCGGTTTCCTTGAGCAACGAACCCAGGCCGTAGCCCTGGTTGCCTTCGGTGACCTTCAGGACGGGCAGCTCCATAGCCTTGCCGTCCCGATAGTTCAGTTCAACCTTCTGGGCGTTCTTCTTGGCCTCTGCCATGGTGTTGTCCTCCACGGTTTGCTTGGGGTGCCCCGCCAGCGGTTCGCGGTCCCGTTCACGGCAACAACTGCGTTGCCATGACTGTCACGCGCATACTTGGGACACAGTTTGATCATCATCTAACCTACCCCGTGGTGTGGCGTAGGTTCCACTCATTTGTATCGCGGTACGTGTGGTTACACGGCCTCGCGCAGGCGCGCAACGGCAGCGTCGATTCGTTCGTCACTGGCGGTTGTGGACAGCCGAACGTAACCGTTCCCCGCGTCCCCGTAGAACGTCCCGGGGCCCACCACGATGCCCAGTTCGGCAAAGCGACCCACGGTGTCCCAGGTATCCTCGCCGGCTGTTGCCCACAGGTACAGGCCGGCCTCGGAGTGCTCGATCCGCAGCCCGAAAGCTTCAACGGCGGGCAGCAGCTTGGCGCGGCGTTCCCGGTAGAGCGCCTTCTGAGCGGC
This sequence comes from Kocuria sp., assembly GCF_030536815.1. Classification (GTDB taxonomy): domain Bacteria; phylum Actinomycetota; class Actinomycetes; order Actinomycetales; family Micrococcaceae; genus Kocuria; species Kocuria gwangalliensis. The sequence goes on along the minus strand of NZ_JAUNPE010000045.1, from coordinate 5,989 downwards.
CACGTGAGCGTCGTCGGCGAGGGCCACGCGCATGGCTTCCTGCACGGGGTAGGGCACGATCATGCCCGCGTGTTTGCGCGAGTTGATCAGCGACGGCATCAGTTCGGGGTCACCGGCCAGGAAAGCGGCGCGGTAACCGGCGAGGTTGGACTGCTTGGACATTGAGTACGCGCTCAGCACGAGTGAGAGGTCTCCCCCGGTCACCCGCTCGTCCAGCACGGACGGCACGGGCTCACCGCCCTCGGCCACGTCCCAGTCGCCCCAGCCCAGTTCCGCGTAGCACTCGTCAGAGACGACCACCGCACCCTGCGCGCGCGCCTGGTCCACGATCTTCTTGAGGCCGGCGGCATCGCGCACGATACCCGTGGGGTTGCCCGGCGAGTTGACCCACACCATCCGCACGCGCGAGCGCACCTCGGGAGCCAGGTCGTCGAGGTCGTCGGCGGCCACCGCCTCGGCACCGGCCAGTTGCGCCCCGATGTCGTAGGTGGGGTAAGCAACGGTGGGGCGCGCGACGACGTCGCCGGGACCCAGTCCCAGCAGCAGCGGCAGCCACGCGACCAGTTCCTTGGAACCAACGGTGGGCATCACGGCGGCCGGATCCAGATGGGCGACGCCGCGGCGTCGGGCGTACCAGTCCACGATTGCCTCGCGCAGTGCGGGCGTTCCGTGCGTGGTCGGGTAGCCGGGGGCGTCCGAGGCGGCCGCGAGCGCATCCTGGATCACGAGCGGTGTGGGATCCACGGGCGTGCCGATGGACAGGTCCACCGTGCCGCCCGGGTGCTCAGCCGCGCGCCGGCGATAGGGCGCGAGCGAGTTCCACGGGTAGTCCGGCAGGTCGAGTCCGAGGCTGCGCTGCTGCGTCACGATCAATCCTGGTTCTGCGGGGGAAGTTCGGCAATGATCGGGTGGTCCTTGTGGGTGTTACCCAGTTTGGCGGCACCGCCCGGCGAGCCGAGATCGTCGAAGAACTCCACATTGGCCTTGTAGTACTCGGCCCATTCCTCCGGGGTGTCGTCTTCGTAGTAGATGGCTTCCACGGGACACACCGGTTCGCACGCACCACAGTCAACGCACTCGTCCGGGTGGATGTACAGGGAACGTTCTCCCTCGTAGATGCAGTCCACGGGACATTCTTCGACGCATGCCTTGTCCTTGACGTCCACACAAGGCTGAGCGATCACGTATGTCACGGTAAACGTACCTTTCCTGGTTCGAGGGGATCAGCCAACAGTCTAACCGCGTGGTCAGCCACGTGCTTGTCGGCGGAGTCTGGAGATGTAGCGGCCCGTAACAATTACCGCGGCCATGACGGCCACGAAAATGACGGCGAACCACGCGTAGCCAACCATTCCAATGGGTGCCTCCCACGAGGTGACCACCAGGGCCGAGCCGTTCTTGAGATAAGCAAAGGCCCACGAAAGCACGTAGGTGAGCAGTCCGGGCACCGCTGCTGCCCACACCCGACGGGTCGCCGTACCGCACCACACGCTCGCGAACCACACGAGCGCCCCGGAGAACAGCAGTCCCCACGGCAGCCACACCGACTCGTTGAGATACCAGATGCTGGCGTGCATCACGGTGGCCACGGAGCCGATCAGCAGGCCGGTGATCACGGCGGTCAACACCGCGGACAGGGTGGTGGGGTGCGCCGACGCCGCTGTGGTCGGGGTAATCTCGCCCGTCTCGGCTGGCTCGTCGGTCACGATCTCGGTCCCGGGGTCGCTGTGCCACGGGGCCGGATTCACGGGTGTCGTCCGTGCGCTACGGCTCATGCGGACTCACCGCCGGGCAGCTCACCGCGGAGCAAACGGTAGTGCTCGGTGGCCGTCAACGCCTGCGGAACACCGTTGGACAGTTCAAAAGTGCCCGGATCGTCGTCCGGCAGAACGATTTGTGTGGCATGGGCGGCCATTGCCGAGCGCTTGGCCCCAAGGTGGCCGTCGATCACGGCCTGCTGCCGCTGATCCGCGGGGTCGGATTCGCCCTCGGTGCCCCACACCAGCGCAACGTCCCAGGCCCGCGCGCCGCGAGCGGGCGTCATGGCCTGGTCGACCCCGAGCACCGTGACGTGATGGGTGCGCACGTGGTCCGGGTGGCCGTAGCCGCCGTCATCACAGTAGGTGACCACCGCGTGCGGACGGACTGCACGGATCGCCGCGGCCACGTGGGCGGCGGCTTCGCCTTCCGTGGCCGAGGTGAGGGCGGCCGAGGACACGTCCTCGGCGGGCTGTGCCCGGCCGTTGTCACCCCAGCTCATACCCGAATCCAGGTAACGACCCAGCCCGTTGGCGAATCCCACGGACTCATCGACAGCGGGAGTCTCCCCGGCGAAAAAGCGATCGGACAGACCGAGTGCCGCGGCGGCGTCGTCGAGCTCGCCCACGCGGTACAGGCCCAGGGCGGTGCCGTCGGTGTCCGGGCAGCCGGGCTGACCCACTTCGAGGTGACGCAACGGCTCCGGAATGACCTCGCCGCGTTCGCCGCGAGTCATGGTGAGGAGCACGTTGGTGGCACCGGCGTGAGCGTAGTGCGCAATGGAGCCGCCCGTGGCAATGGACTCGTCGTCCGGGTGGGCGTGAACCCACAGGATCCGCGCGTCCCCCGGGGCACGGCCCGCGGGCAGTAGCGAATCCACTGCGCCCTCGGTGACCGTGCCCGCTCCGGGATAGCGCGGTGTGCTCATGATCAGGCGCGAGCCCGCTGACGAGCAGCCTTCACGCGATCATTGGCTTCCAGGACGACCTTGCGGATGCGGATGGCTTCCGGGGTGACCTCCACGCACTCGTCCTCGCGAGCGAACTCGAGGCATTCCTCGAGGGTGAGCTTGCGCGGCGGTGTGAGGTGCTCGAAGCTGTCCGAGGTGGAGGAGCGCATGTTGGTGAGCTTCTTCTCCTTGGTGATGTTCACGTCCATGTCATCCGCGCGGGAGTTCTCACCCACGATCATGCCCTCATAGACCTCGGAGGTGGGCTCCACGAAGAAGGAACCGCGCTCCTGCAGGTTGATCATGGCGAACGGGGTGACCACACCGGCGCGGTCCGCGATGAGCGAGCCGTTGGTGCGGTACTCGATGTCGCCGGCCCACGGCTCGTAGCCGTCGGAGTACGACGACGCGATGCCGGCACCTCGGGTCTCGGTCAGGAACCGCGTGCGGAACCCGATCAGACCGCGCGAGGGAACCTTGAACTCCATGCGCACCCAACCGGTGCCGTGGTTGACCATGCCCTCCATGCGGCCCTTACGACCGGCCATGAGCTGGGTGATGGCACCGAGGAATTCGTCCGGGGCGTCAATGGTCATGTGCTCGTAGGGTTCGTGCACCTTGCCGTCGACGGTCTTGGTGACCACCTGGGGCTTACCCGCGGTGATCTCAAAGCCTTCGCGGCGCATCTGCTCCACCAGGATGGCCAGCGCCAGCTCGCCACGGCCCTGTACTTCCCAGGCGTCGGGACGCTGGGTGGGCAGAACCTTGAGGGAAACGTTACCGATGAGCTCCTTGTCCAGGCGGTCCTTCACCTGGCGGGCGGTCACCTTGGCGCCCTTGACGCGGCCGGCCAACGGGGAGGTGTTGATACCGATGGTCATGGAGATCGCGGGATCGTCCACGGTGATCAGCGGGAGCGGCTGCGGGTTATCAGGGTCGGTCAGGGTCTCACCAATGGTGATGTCCTCGATACCGGCAACGGCCACGATCTCGCCGGGGCCGGCCTGCTCCGCGGGGACACGGTCCAGGCCCTTGGTGGCCAGCAGCTCGGAAATCCGGACATTCTTGAGCTGACCGTCCTGGCGAGCCCAGGCAACGGTCTGACCCTTCTTGAGGGTGCCGTTGAAAATCCGCAGCAGAGCCAACCGACCCAGGAACGGGGAGGCGTCCAGGTTGGTCACGTGGGCCTGCAGCACGCCGCCTTCTTCGTAGGACGGCGCGGGGATGTGCTCGATGATGGTCTTGAACAGCGGCTCGAGGTCTTCGTTCTCCGGAAGTTCACCATTACCGGGCTGTTCGGTGGAGGCGCGACCGGCCTTGCCGGAGGCGTACACCACGGGGACGTCCAGAACGGCGTCCAGGTCCATTTCCGGGTAGTCCTCGGAGATGTCGGAGGCCAGGCCGAGCAGCAGATCCATGGTGTCGGAAACCACTTCTTCAATGCGTGCGTCCGGGCGGTCCACCTTGTTGACCACGAGGATCACGGGCAGCTTGGCCTCCAGGGCCTTACGCAGCACGAACCGGGTCTGGGGCAGGGGGCCCTCGGAAGCATCGACCAGGAGCACCACGCCGTCCACCATGGACAGGCCGCGCTCCACCTCGCCACCGAAGTCGGCGTGGCCCGGGGTGTCGATCACATTGATGGTGATGGTCTCGCCGTTGGCCGAGGGTCCGTCGTAGAACACGGTGGTGTTCTTCGCCAGGATGGTGATGCCCTTCTCCCGCTCCAGGTCGCCCGAGTCCATGACTCGTTCTTCGACCTCTCCGTGTGAGGAGAAAGCGTGCGTCTGCTGGAGCATGGCATCGACGATGGTGGTCTTGCCGTGGTCAACGTGGGCAACAATTGCCACGTTACGCAGATCGGCGCGCTGGGCGGTGGTTTCAGACATACGCAAGTCTCTCTTCATAACTCGAGGTAGAGGGGAATCTCAGCGATTCTACTCTTCCTGATGCCCTTGCTCGTCCACACGTGACCTATCACTCACTTCCAGCTGCTTCCCAGGGCCCGTGGTGTGCGAGTGACCCGCGTGACCACCCGGGCCACTCGCATCGGCCTGGTCCCTACCCCAATAATTCCGGCCTGTGCCACGGCTTGTCCTGCACGTGTTCGTTCACGAAAGCCAGAACGGTCTCGTACCAGGTGCGCGCGTTGGCCGGCTTGAGGATCCAGTGGTTCTCGTCCGGGAAGTACAAGAACTTGTGCCCCTTCACCGCGGTGTGCCGCTGCAGATCCGACCACAGTTGCAGCCCCTGAGAAATGGGTACGCGGTAGTCCTTGTCACCGTGAATCACCAGCATGGGCACCTGGATGTCGCCCACGAACCGATGCGGCGAATAGTGCTCGGCCTGCGACGGCGCCATGGCCTCTTCCCACTCGGTGTTGTCCGTGGTGGAACCCATGGTGTGCAGATCCCACAACGACGCGTGAGTCACGATGCAGTTGAACCGCTCCCCCGTGTGGCCGGCCACCCAGTTGGCCATGTACCCGCCGTAGGAACCACCCAGCAGGGCCTGCCGCTCGGCGTCGATGTCCTGGCGTTGCGTGGCGGCTTCCACCAGTGCCATGACATCCGTGAACGGCGCACCGCCCAGTTCCTGCTGACCGCGGTCGATCATGGCCTGACCGTAGCCGGTGGAAATGGCGGGGTCCGGGAGCAGCACCGCATAGCCGCCGGCCACGAAGGGCCACGGGTTCCACCGCCAGGACCACGCGTTGTTGGAAGCCCACGGCCCGCCGTGCACGAACACGAGCAACGGAAGTTCCTCCGCGGCGGGGGTGTCCGGCAGGGCGAGCCACGCGCGAATTTCCGTACCGTCCTGTGCAACGGTGGTGACTTCTTCGAGTCGGCCGGCCGGAGCGGCATCGGGCAGAAGCCCCTGCACCGGTGCGGGATCCGCCGAGAAGCCCTCGCCCGACCACGACACGAGTTCCTCGGGGCGGTCCACTCGTGATCGCACGGCCCAGAGTCGCTGCCCCGTGACATGAACCGAGCCGTACGTCCAGCCCTGACCATTGCCGCCGGCGCACGTCTCGGCGCTGGGCTCCTCCCCCGGAGTGCACCTGATGCGCAACACGATGCCCCGGCCCCGGTAATCGGCGCTGCACACCACCGTGCTCTCATCAACCCATTGGGGGTCCTCCCCCCAGTAGTCGTCTCCGGACAGGATCTCGCGTGCGTTCCCCGAGTCGAAGTCGTGGACCCACAAGGAAATGGAGAGGTTCTGCGTACTGGTCCACAGCCGTTCCTTGAATAGGATGACCCGGGCTCCGTCCGGGCTCAC
>NZ_JAUNPE010000044.1 GCF_030536815.1 Kocuria sp. | reverse complement strand
GTCACGCCGCTCATGTTGTCTGCCCGTGCAGCCGTCTTGCTCCTCGGTGCAGGCGGGGGCTCCCGGCCGGGTTCGGGCTGAATACGTCAGGACCCGGCCAGAATGCGCCGCCGGTAGGCGGACGGTGTTTCGCCGAACTCGGCCTTGAACGACTTGCTCACGTGCGCGGGATCCAACAAACCGTATCGGCCGCTCACCGCCTGTACGGTCTCGTCCGCGAGCGCGGGATCCGCAAGATCACCTCGAATGGCCTCCAACCGCTTCAGACGAATGGATGAGGAGACCGTCAGGTCCTGGGCCGCGAACCTGCTGTGCAGCTGCCGGACCGACACGTACAGCGCCTTGGCAATGGCGCCGGGTGTTAGCTCAGGATCCCCCAGGTGGTCGTCGATGTAGGCGGAGGCCTGCTGCACCAAGAGATCACCGGACTGCTCCGCGCTCAGTTCCAGGACGTCGGAGGACAGCACGCTCACGAGCATTCCAAGGGCACTGCGAACCAGGCGCATCGCGTGGGGTCCGTGCAGGACATCCATATTTTCCGCCAGATCACGGAACATGGGCGCGGCCACCCTGCCCAATCCGTGATCCTGCGTGACTCGCCGAGCGGTCACCAATTCAACCTGCGCCGGTGTCATGTGCACCACGGAGCGGGGAAACGTCATGACCATGGAATGTTGAGGTCCGCGGTACTCCAGCTCGTACGGCCGGTAGGCCACGTACAACCCCAGATCGCCGGGGCGCAATATGCACTCGCGTCCGTCCTGGCGCAGCAGGCACTCACCGTCGAGCTGCAGGCTGAGTTTGAAGTACTCACCCTGGTCCTGTTCCACCAGCTGCGCCGTACGGATCACTCGATGAGCGTCGGTGGTCATGTCGAACAGGTGAACGTCATCGAGTTCCACGGCGCGCAGGTTCGCGCGGAAGCGTTCCTCGTCCGGGGCCGTGATCTCCAGTGCCGCGAATGAACGGCGAATCACCGTCCGCCACTGCTCCATGGTCAGATCAGTGTGCTGACCAGAATCTTTATGTGCCGTGTCGTTCGACATGCGCATTGTCCTCGCTCGCTTGCTGACCGGGTGACCGCATCCTACGGACAATCGGCCACGACAAACACCAGGTGCCAATCACCGCAAGCGGGACGGGGCGGCGTCGAAAACCCGGCGCCACTCATGCGTGAGCGACGCCGGGTTTTCTAGATTCCGTAAAATCAACAGGAGTCGCTCACAGGCCCTCCCCCGAAGGGGACACCAAGATTTTGACCGCCGTCTCATTGCGGTGAATGAGAGTGTCGAACCCTTCATCCACCAGACCTTCCAACCCGATCTTTCCGGTGATGAACGGTTTCAGATCGATCTTGCCGGACTCCACGAGCTCGATGGTGGCGGGGTGGGAATTCACGTATGCGATAGTGCCGCGCAGGTCAATCTCCTTCATCACCAGCTTGTGGATATCGAAGTTGGACCGCTCCGCCCAGATCGATACGACCACCAGCACTCCAGTGGGCCGAAGCGCGTCCATAAGGGTGTCCAACACGACCTGGACGGAGGTGCACTCGAATGCAATATCCGCGCCCTTGCCGTCGGTGATCTCCTGGACTTCCGCAGCCACGTCCACTTCGCGCGGATCCAACGCGTAGTCGGCAACGCCAGTCTCCAGTGCTTTCTCGCGGCGCAGCGGGGAGAGCTCCGATACCACCACGGTGATATTCAGCGCCTTGAGCACAGCGGCCGTCAACAAGCCAATGGGGCCGGCGCCACCCACTACAGCTACGTCACCGGCCTTCGCGCCGGAGCGTTCGACCGCGTGATACCCCACGGACAGGGGCTCAATCAAGGCTGCCTCATCCAAACTCACCGAATCGGAGATGGGGTGGACCCAGCGGCGCTTGACAGCGATGCGCTCTCCCAGGCCACCGCCACGTCCGGCGAGGCCGATGAAGTTCATGTTCGGGGACAGATGGTAGTCCTTGGAATCAGGGCCGGTGTCGACATCGTCACCAATGATGTAGGGCTCGACCACCACGTGCTGGCCGATCTCAAGATCCTCCACTCCTTCACCAAGCTCATCGATCACTCCGGAGAACTCATGCCCGAGAGTAACTGGAGCAGTTTCACCTGAGATGGGATGCGGAGTGTCATGGGTAGGACAGAATACCGGCCCATCCTTGTACTCGTGCAGGTCAGTGCCGCAGATGCCGCACCAGGCCACCTTAATTCCTACTTCACCAGGAGCCACCGCAGGCTCGGGGATCTCCTCAATGCGAATGTCGCCTCGGTCGTAAAACCGTGCTGCTTTCATCATGGGCCTCCGGGGCACTCATGGGATCGGGAACGGGGACTCGATCCCTGTGGTCTGACCATAAGCATGTTGGGCCCTAAAAATAAAGCGTTCTGCGAGCATTGACCGCATTTTCTGGCCCAGCCCCACAACGACGAGGCAATGAAGAAGTGGAGGACCAGGCCCATGCCGTTCACGAACGTGATGATGAAGGGTTTCATCGCCCCTGCCTCACATTCTCGTGGCCCGAGGGTCCCCACATCGAGCCGCCGCACCTACAGTGATAAAGAGTTTTGCTATTTCCAATGTTCCCGGAGGCTCCACATGCACGCTGACCCCAACGATATGCCCGCCATTCGCGACATGCTCCACGACATCCTGCGCAACGACCCCGCCCCGCAGCACCTGGGTATCCAGTTGGGGGACATCGACCAGGGGCGCGTGGTCATGACCATGCCGATCGCCGATCACATGGCCAACAGCCACGGCATGAGCCACGGCGGCTACCTGTTCACCCTGGCCGACACCGCCCTTGCCTACTGCTGCGCCACCGCCGGAACCCGGGTGGTCACACGCAACGCGGAAATCACCTTCGTGGCCCCCGCCCACTCGGGCGAAACTGTCACCGCAACGGCCACGCGGCGGGTGAGTTTTGGCAGGAACCAAATTTGCGACGTCGTTCTGGAGGCCGACGGGCGAGTGGTCGCCTATTTCACGGGTCAGGGCACCACGCCCCCGACACCGCGCGGCGAGGAGTCCTAGGCGCCGGTGTCCGGGTCCACGCGGACGGCTTCCAGTTGGGCCCGGCGCGTGGACATCTTGTGGTCCACGTACAACAGGATCCCCACCGCAATGCCGCCCAGGGCAGCGACCAGCAGCAGTAGCGGCCAGTTCGCGCCGGGCGCTTCGAGCGTACGGTCGTCCACCTGCCACGGCCACAGTGCGCGCAGTGCGCCGAGCATCAGTCCGGCCAGGACCACCATGGTGGGGCGGTAGCGGAAGGCCAAGAGCCACTGGAGGCCCTTGACGATGACCGCCATGCCCAGAACGGCACCGAGCATGAGAAGTCCCAGGTACCCCAGGTCCAATTCGTCCACGGCCTGCAAGGTGGGCTGGTAGAGACCGATGGTCAACAAGATGAAGGATCCGGACAACCCCGGCAACAGCAGCGCGGAGACGGCGATGGCGGCCGCGAGCACGATGATCACGGGGTTGGGCTCCACCGTGGTGGGTGGGATCGAGACGATGAAGAACGCGAAGAGGAACCCCGCTAGGCCCATGAGCCAGTCGACGGCACGCCAGTTCCTCCCGGCCAGACGAATGGGAACGGCCACCGACACCAACACCATGCCGAAGAACAAGGCACGCATGACCTCCGGGTGAGCCTCGACCGCGCGAGACATGGGGCCCGCAATGATGAACACGGCCAGCACCATGCCCAGCATGACGGGAATGATCATTCGCCAGTGAACCCGGGCCAGGTTTTCTTTCACCCCGGCCACCCGGTCCGGGCCCACGATGGCCCGTTTGCCCGCACTGACCACGTGGGAGGCGGAGTCGATGAGCTCGTCGTAGATCCCCACGACCAGCGCGACCGTGCCGCCGGACACCCCGGGGATGGTTTCCACCGTGCCGATCAGAGCACCGCGGAGCAGGTTTCCCGGAATATTACGGTGTTCGGTGATCCGATGCGGTTCCGTGGTTAGTTGCGCGGTGGCACCCATGCAGTCGTGTTCCCCTCGTTGGCGGCTGAAGGGGCCACGGTACCCGGCCAACCCGTGCGGGGCCTCAGACCGTCAACGGTGGTGGGCAACCCGCAGTCTCAGTGGTTGTTCTCCGCTTCATCGCGGTAAACGACCCGGCCGTCACACACGGTGAGAACCGGTCGGAGGTCCTTGAGGTCCTCGGTCTCAACACTGAACGGATCGCGGTCCATGAGCACCAGGTCTGCCAGGAAACCTTCCGTGACGCGGCCCAACCGGTCTTCTTCAAAGGACGTGCGGGCGGCAACGGTGGTGAACGCGGCAATGGCTTCCGCCACGGAGATGTTCTGGACGGTATCCAGAAGCCTGCCGGAGGAGGTCCGCCTGGCCACGGCGGCATACATGCCCAGCCAGGGATTGGGTGTGGTCACGGGGAAGTCCGAATTGATGGGCGCTTGGATTCCGTGGTCGATGAATGTGCGCATGGGATAGGTGCGCGCAATCCGTTCGGGACCCAAGTTGTTGAGGTAGCTGTCGCCCAGCTCGTAGAGGAACGCCGTGGAGGCCGCGGCAATGATGTTGCCGTCCCGCAGCCGGTCCAGTTCGTCCTGATTGGGTAACCCGCAGTGTTCCACCCGGTGCCGCCTCGAACGGACCAGGGTGTCGTAGTGACCATGCCCCGCAGCTCGCCCGCCGGCCTCGATCAGATCCAACGCCTGGGTCACGGCGCGCTCACCGATCCCGTGCACGGCCACTCGTTGACCCGCAGCAATGGCCTTGACCACGAGGGGTTCGATCTCCGAGGTGTCGTAGTAGAGGATTCCGCGCGAGCTGCTGCCCTCGAACGGCTCGGCGAGCGCGGCGGTGCGACCGCCCACGGAGCCGTCGAGCACGAACTTGAGCCCCTGGTACCGCAGCATGTCGTTGCCGAAACCGCTACGCAGGCCGGTGCCCAGAACGGCGTCGTAACTGCCCGGGAACTCACCCTGCGCGAGCGCGAAGTACCACGGCCGGAAGCGCACCGTTAGTGCGCCGTCGGCGAGCAGGGTTTGGTAGACGCCCATCTCGATGGGCCCGGAGCTCATGTCGTGGACCGTGGTGACGCCCTTGCCGGCGAGGTCATCCAGAGCGAGGCGCATTCCCTCGGTCATCCCTTCGGGGGTGTCCGTGGGGAGGTCCACCAGGGACATCGCTTTCTCCTGGAGCAGGCCCGTGGCACGGCCCGAGTCCGGCTCACGCACGATGCAACCACCGGACGGATCCGCGGTGTCATCGGTGATACCGACCCGTTCCAGCGCGGCGGTGTTCACCAGCGCCATGTGAGCGCACGTGCGGCGCAGAAACACGGGATTCTCGGGCGCCGCGCGATCCAGATCCTGCAGCGTGGGGCCGGGGCCTTCCATGCGGTGTTCGTCATAGCCCCAGCCCGCGAGCCACTCGCCGGGCTCAGCGCGTTCGGCCTCGTGAGAGATGGCGGACACGATGGTTTCGACCGTGGGCGTGACGGCCGGGCGGCAATCCACCTGCAGCAGGCTCCTGGCATACATTCCTGGATGGCCATGCGATTCAATGAGCCCCGGCATGAGAAAACGCCCACCCGCATCGATCACCGGGGCGCCAGGGGCGCTGCGCTCGCGCGCTTGCTCCGAGCTGCCCACAAAGGTGATCACCCCATCGCGCACGACGACGCCGCGCGGTGCGGTTTCGTACGCGCTGCCGGGGTCGTACACCACGGCGTTGATGACGGTGAGGTTGCGGGTGGGACGCTCCAAATGTGTCTCCTCCGGAGGTTACGTGCGGTTGAGCAGTTCCCCGCCGATGTGGTCGATGCCCTGGGCATCGTCTCGCCGAATGAGGATCCTCGCGATGATGGAGGACACCAGGGAGATCACGGCGATCGTGAACAACAGGATCGCGGGACCGAGCGACCCGCCACCCGTGGCGGAGAGGATGGTTTGGGCCAGGGCCGGCATGAAGCCGGCCACGATGCCCGCGAGGTTGGCCGAGAGCGCGATGGCCGAATAACGGATCTTGACCGGGAACAGCTGGGTCAACACGGTGCCCACGGTGGCGTAGGCGATCGAGGCGAAGCCCAGGCCCAGGATCAGCGCCACCGTGATCATGGCGGCGGAACGGGTATCCACGAGCCAGAAGATCGGGAAGGCCACGAGGGCGGCAATCACATAGCCGACCACCACCACGGCGGAGGAGCTGGTCTTGTCCGCGACCTTGCCGGCCACGAACATGCACACGATCTGCGCCACGGCACCCCAGGTGATGGCGTTCAGGATCACCGTGGACGGCAAATCCAATTCCATGACCACGTAGCTGATCATGAACGTGGTGAGCATGAAGAAACCGGCATTGCCGAACAGGTACGTGCCGATGCCCACGAGCAGGCGACCCGGGACGGTCCGGATAATTTCGACGACGGGTGCGCTTTCCTTCTCGGCGGGCGAGGCGGCCCTGGCCGCTTCGGCTTCCTTGAAGTCATCGGTCTCGTCGACCTTCAACCGGATCCACACGCCCACGGCGACCAGCAGGATGGAGATCAGGTACGGGATACGCCAGGCACCCTCGAGGAACTGCTCACCGGATGCGGCCACCACGGCGGCCACGATCACACTGGAGAGAATGGTTCCGGTGGGTGAACCCAGCTGCACCACGGATCCGTAGAAGCCACGCTTGTTCTCAGGCGCGTTCTCCACGGCCAGCAGCGTGGCACCACCCCATTCACCACCGGCGGCCATGCCCTGCACGAAACGCAACACCCCGAGCAGGATGGGCGCAACCAGTCCCGCGGTCTCATAGGTGGGCAGCAGGCCAATCAGGGTGGAGGCCACTCCCATGGCCACGATGGTGATCATCAGAATGGTCCGACGGCCAATGCGGTCACCGAAGTGACCGGCGAGCAGCGCACCCACGGGGCGGGCAATGAAACCGACACCGAAGAGCAGGAACGAGCTAATGGTGGCCAGCGCCGGGTCGTCGCCGCCGAAGAACAGCGGGGCGAACACAATGGCGGACGTGGTGCCGAACAGGAAGAAGTCGTACCACTCGAGGGACGTCCCCACGTAGGCACCCATCAGGGCGCGGCGGGCCTTCTTGGGGTCATGGACTCGGGCCGCCGGGCGGTGCGCAGTGTGGTCCACGGGGCCACCGGCAGTGCTGGACATGAGAACCTCCGGGTCAGAACGTGTTGGCCGGGTTCGGTTGTGTTGACACGTGGCCCCGAACCAATAGTCCTTCTTATGTGACCAGCCTCTCATACGATCACATCCATCGGGGGCACACCTTTCATCCCTGGTCGCAGCACCATGGAAAGTCACGAACGTGGCGGAACAATCAGTTTCCCCCGGACGGTTGTCACGTCCCGTTCCAAGTGGTCAAATGTGGGCATGAGTGAAAACAGCATCTGGGATGCCCTGGAAACCGCACGTGACAAGGCCAAGGAACGCGAGGAGGAAGAAATGCAACGCGTTGAGGATGCCGACAACAACGAACAGCAGCGCGCTGCAAGTTCTCGCGTGGCGGCCCGTCAGGCCGTGCGCGAAACGCTGGACGACATCCTCGCCCAACGCGAGGGCTGAGACGTGGGCCGCGAGGACGAGGCGGGCCGGGACTCGGAGCAGTCGACCGAGGAACGAACCGTGGGAATGACCCCGGAGCAGGAACAGGAGTTCCTGCGGGACGGTGACGCACAACACCAGCCCGCGGACGGCGGGATCGGTGCCATGACCGATTCCCAGGGCCGCGACCCGGACACGCCCAACTAAGGTGGGCAACGAGCGCCGTACCCGTGACCCGCGCCCGCGTCACGGATGCGGCGTCAGCACGAACTCCCACAGTTTCTCCGCACCCACGGTGAGGTTGCGGGCAAACCCTTCCAGATCTTCGGAAGTGTCCCGGCGGTAGTTGATGCAGTACTCGTACCCTCCCGGCAGGCGCGTGTAGGTCATGCCGAAGCCCTCGGGTGTGGTGGGGGCAAAGGCGTAGCGCACGATCTGCTCCGGGCCGCCGATGGACGTGGTGGACAGGAAATCCCGGCGCATGGTGGCCAGCCCGGGGTTGGTGAAAAAGTCAGTGTCCACACCGTTGCGCTCGGACACGTACTGCAGACCCAGTAAGTGACGGTCGATGCCGTGCGCGGATTTACATGTCTTGATCCAGTCCCGGTGAGCGTCGAGGGCGGCCTGGAACCGTTCCAGGGTGGCCTCCCCTGCCTGCAGCGCCGCAATGAATTCCACGGCCTCAGAGGTCACCGGGCGCAGGCATTCCGTGCGGCCGGCCTGATATTCGCGCATGTCCACGGCCTCGTACACGCTGCGCACCCGGTTGTACGTGGCCAACTGGGCGTAAAGCATGATCAGTTGCTGAGCGGCGTCGTCGCTGATGCGGAACGGAAGTTCGGCCTTGTGCGGCCGCGGCACGAACACCCGGTGCACGCCGTGCAGGGCGGCCTCGCGGCGGTAGGCGGCGAGCTCGGTCAGCAGTGTCGAGCGCAGGGAGTCACTCAGCGCCCAGGTCAGCAGCTCCGGCTCCGGCCGTTCCGAGGCGACCGGCTCCTCCGGAATGGCCAGCTCCTGCATCCGAGCCACCGCGGCCAGGATGGTGGCGCCGTCCACCGTGCTGTGTTCCACGTGGATGGCCAGCCATTCGTCGGCCAGGCACACCTCGTAGGTCAGGGGTTTGTAGGCCCACGCGTGACCCACTTCGAAGGCCGAGCGCTCGAGGTGCTCAACGACCTCCGCCTGAGCGTCCAGCAGGTTGACCATGAAGATCATGCGGGTGATCCGGTCGTAGATGTCCGCGTTGTGGGGGTTCTCGGTCAGCTCTTCCAGCAGCGGCGCGGCCTTCTCACTGCCCAAGTAGGACAGCGTGCCGAACGGGGGCTCGGGCTCGGCGGTGGCCTCGGCGCCGTCGATGACCGAACGCAACGTTTCGGCCAGGGTACGCAGCGACAGCGGCTGCCCGTCCGCATCACTGATGGGCACAGCATGCAGTCGGCCGCGGTGGATCACGCCGATCTCGCGCTCAGCCGCGGACAGCTCCGGACGGATGATTTCATCGATCTCCGTGGCCGGGTGCCGCAGCCCGCCTTCCAAGCAGCGCCACTGCTCCATGCTGATGTCGTTGCCGCGCGGATCCACCTCCTGAGGGGTCTCACCGCGCACCTGCTGCAAATGCACCGACGCCGCTCGGTACACCAGTTCCGCCGCCCGCCCCAGGCCCGGAGCGCCAAAGTCACCGGTGATCTGGAAGCCCACGTTGGAGGTCAACGGCAGGGACGTGCGGGTCATCAGGTACCCGCTGAGCCAGTCCTGGGACAACCAGCTGTTGCCCGCGGCGTTCTGATCGCGGGCGAATTCTTCCAGGCCCGCCTGCACGCTGGGGCCGTGCTGCGTGCGGAAAACCTCGGTGGCCTCGACGGTCTCGCCGTAGGTGACATCGTCCACCAGGGGACGGACCGTGGTCAGGAAACGGTCGAGTGTTGCGTCCAGCTCGGGAACGGGCAGCGGCTTCACGGACATGCGGGATCCTCTCAACACGGCGCACCGAAACGCACGGGCACGGCCGCCGTCGATGCGGTTTCACCCTCTATCTTGCCGGAGAACACTGCGACGCAGGCTAAAAATCCGCCCCGTGAACAGCGCGTCATCACTCACACGCGCTGTCCCCGGGGCGGTGCGGTTACTCCCACGTGGCGGTGTCCGGGTTCACGCCGTGGACCCGAGCGTTCTCGGCCGCCGCGCGGTACAGCCAGTCCGCGAGCCCCGGTTCGAGCGTCTCGTAGTACTCCGTGAACCGCGGATCCTGGGTGTACATACCGGCCAGAAGCACATGCATCGAGTGGGTGCAGTCGTAGAACTGGGCAATGGATTCACGGTGCCGTTCGGCCAGCTGATTGGCCTGATCCGTCCCCGGTTCCACACCGTCCCGCGCGGCCTGAGCCAACTCCTGGTTGAGCTGGTCACCGTCCGCCTTGATCCGCCACCAGTCCTCCTTGGACATCGTGGCGGCTCGCCGTTGCGACTGTTCCCACTGGTCGGTGTCGCCCCAGCGTTCCTCGGCCTCGCGCTGGTACTCGGGGTTCCAGTCCTGGCCGAAGATCTCGCTTTGTTCCTGTGGAGTGAGTTTCTTGTTCATGGCTTGCGCCTCCATCATGTGATCCACTGCGCAGACCATCTGCTGCAGGTGATCGATGCGTTCGGCCAGCAACTCTCGCTGCCTCTCGAGGTGGGCGGACCCGTTGACGGACGGGTCGTCCAGAATCTCGCCCACCTCGGCCAGCGAAAACCCCAGCTCCCGGTAGACGAGCACGCGGTGGATCCGCGCGACGTCGTCCGCCGAATACAGGCGATATCCCGTGCTCGTGCGGCCGCTGGGGCTCACCAGGCCCACATGGTCCCAGTGATGCAGCGTCCGCACGCTCACGCCGATCAACGACGACGCCGCCCCCACCGTCAGCAGCTCGTCTCCCGTTGGATTTTCGGTCACCCGGGGTCCGTGCGTCATGGCTTCAGCATCTCTCACAACCCCTACTGTTCGCCCTGACGTCGCGTGAGGGTCAAGCCCTAATACTTGGCCAGCGCCCGGCCCAACCTATCGAGCCCCTCGTCGATGACCTCGGGTGAGTGGGTCACGAACGACAAGCGCATGGTCGAGCGGTCCGGATCGTGGGCGAAGAACGACGCGCCGGGTACGAACGCGACACCCTCGTCGAGCGCGATTTCCAGCAAGCGGGCGGTGTCGATTCCGTGGCCCAGCCGGACCCACAGGAACATGCCGCCGTCGGGCTGGGTGACCTCGGCGCCGTCGGGAAGAATGCGCTGCAGGCTCCGGTACATGGCCTTGGCTCGCAGCGCGTAGACGGGACGGACCTTGTTCAGATGGGCTTCGACGTCGGCCGTGGCGAGATAGCGCGCAACCGCCAGCTGGTCCGGGACCGGGGATTGCAGCCCGATCGCCTGCTTGGCCACGGTGAGCGTGAATTGGATGGGGCCTTCCGAGCGCATCCACCCGATACGCACGCCCGGGGCAATGACCTTGGAAACCGAGTTCAACAGGATGGTCTGCGCGGGCATTCCCGGCTGGGATGCAATGGGCGGCAGTGGCTCACCGTCGAAACACAATTCGCCGTACGGGTCGTCCTCCACAAGCGCGGCGCCGGTACGCAGCAGGACATCGGCAACCGCCGCGCGACGCTCCACCGACATGCACACGCCGGACGGGTTCTGGAACGAGGGAATCAGGTAGACGAACTTGGGTGAGTGCTCCGCGATGAGCTTCTCCAGCTCGTGCGGAATCACCCCGTTCGCGTCGGTGGGCACACCGATCAGGCGCGCACCGTTGAGCTCGAAGGCCTGGACCGCGGCCAGGTAGGTGGGGCGTTCGACCAGCACCACGTCACCCGGGTTCACGAGGGCCTGTGCAACCACGAACAATCCCTCTTGCGATCCCGTGGTCACCTGAATTTGTTCAGGGGTGGTTTCGAGATAGCGGCTGATCCGGAGGGCGGCCTGCTCCCGGAGCTCCACCTCGCCCTCGCTCGACGCGTACTGCAGTGCGCGCTGGGCGTGGTTTGCGAAGACCCAGTCGTAGGCCGCGCGGATGTCCTCGACCTCGAAGTACTCGGGGTCAGGCACGCCGCCGGCAAAGGAGATGACGCCCTCCTTGGACACCGCGTCCAGCAGGTCCCGCACCGGTGAGGAATCCACTCCGTCCAAACGGTCGGCCACGCGGAATCTGAACTCACCCTGTGCACTCATGGAAGTGAGTATTTCACGACGGCGCTCGGTCGCCTTGAGAAGCCGAAGTTACCTACCCCCGCCTCCCAGGGGCGCGCAATAATTATTCGACCAGCGCTGGCGGGGACCATGCCCGGATAAGGGACCGCATGTAACGTTCGAATGCTTCATCCGAATTCTGGCTGACCAGGGCCGGCCGAGTGGCCTCCATGGAGACCCACCCGTGCACACTCACCCAGATGGAATACACCACTTCGTTGAGCGGGAAATCCCCCAGAACGCCTGCTTTCATGCACTCGTCCACGCGCCGAAGCAGAGTATCGATAGCAGCCCTGGAGGATAATCCGTCCGGAGGGTCCTCGGTGAAGTTCTCAAGATTGATATTCGGGCGTTTCCCGCCACGGCCCATCATGACGTTGTACAGAGCGGGAAAAGAAAGGGCCCATCCACGGTAAGCCCGGCCGAGATCCAACAGGTCGGCCAGTGGGTCGCCAGTGACCGGGACACTTTCCTGGGACTTGATGAAGCTGCGGACCGACTCATGGATGACGGCCCCGATCAGGGCGCCACGGCTCCCGAACATGGTGTAAATCGCCGTGGTAGAAAAACCATGCTTGGCCGCCAGCGGACGCAAGGACACGGACTCAACTCCGCCGGTCACGATTTGGTCTGCGGTATCACGAATCAGCGCGGCGCGGGTTTCGTCGTCAAACTTCTTGGGTCTAGCCACCCCGTCATGCTACTGGTCAGAAGCATAATAACGGTGTTATATATAGTCAGACGTGTCTACGCGCCCTCCGGCGCCTAGCTTCTGCGGAGTGTCTTGGGGGCACTCCGCAGCACGTCACATCAGCGACGTCCGGAGAGGATCGACTGCTCCTGGTTGGCGTGTGCTCTGGACGCGGCTGCATTTGCCTTGATCGTTATAGGAACTGAACCCACAAGTACCGCGCCGTAGCCCAGCGCAAAGACGATCATGGTGACGGCTGGCGGATTTTCTTGTTGCCACACGAATCCCGAAAGTACGAGTGCCGCTCCAAAAATGAGCGACGCAATCCCCACCGTGCGCATGAGCGGCGCCGCGGCACGATGCGCAGCGTCCCAAGCGGCATCGGAAGCTTGAGTCTTTCTGGTGCGAATTCCAATCGCACCGTTGCGCCCGATCAGCCCGAGCGCACCCTGTTTGGCGATCATGAGATGAAAACCTCCGATCATGAAAAGACCCAGGCCTCCCAGAATGCCCATGAGATTCATGGACTTACCCGCTTTCTGCTCGGACCGGGTCTCTGCAAGATCAGTGCTCTGCCGCTCGGCCTCTCCGGTTACGGCGCACACGACGCACAACCCACCAGATCAGGAAGGCCAGAACGGCGATAACCACAATGCGGGAAAAGACGCCGGCGTACTGCTCCGCAATATGCCAATTCTCGCCGAGGAAGTACCCCGCGACCACGAAAATAGTGTTCCAGATCAAAGACCCCGCCGCACTCAGTACAACGAAGAGCGGGAAAGACATGCGTTCGATACCGGCGGGGATGGAAATCAATGACCTGAAGATCGGCACCATCCTGCCAAAGAACACGGTGGCTTTACCGTGCCGCTCGAACCAGGCTTCGGTGCGATCCAGATCTTCGAGATCGACCAGGGGCATCTTGTCCACAATGATGCGCAGCCGACGGCGGCCCAGTGCAACACCGATCCAGTACAGGGCAATGGCGCCGACAACCGAGCCCAGGGTGGTCCAGAAAATCGCTCCCGCCAGGGAGAAGTTGCCCTGACTCGCGGTGAATCCGGCCAGCGGAAGGATGACCTCGGAGGGCAGCGGAGGGAACAGGTTCTCAAGCGCTACCAGCAAACCGGCACCCGGGGCGCCGATGGCCTCCATGACGTCGACCACCCACCCCGCAAGACCATCAAGTTCAGCACCACCGGCTGCTTGGGCGGGCAGAAGGACAGAGGCAAAGGGCATTGTGGATTCACTTTGTGTGGGGTTCGGGAACGCGCCCATGATACGCGAGGGTGCTAGGAGCTTCCCCGAAATGCCCGGCGGACAAGTGCGGACGATCGAGCAGGCACAATGGGTTCATGAGACTTTGGTCATTGGATCCCGCGCTGCTGGACCGCCGCGCGTTGGTCGCCGGCTGGCGGGAAACCCTTCTGGCCCAGAAGGTCCTACGAGGTGAGACCAAGGGATATACCCGCCACCCTCAGCTTGAGCGCTTCCGGGACCGATCGGATCCTCTCCAGTCAGTTGCGGATTATCTGCACGCCATTGCGGACGAGGCAGATCGACGCGGGTACTCCTTTGACCGCGGCCGCATCTCACGTGCTCGTTCTGCCGACCCGGACATCATCTCTGTGACCTCTGGGCAACTCGACTACGAACTCTCCTTTCTGCGAAACAAAGTCGAGGGCCGTGACCCTGAGTGGGGTCGCGCGCACCTGGACGACACCACGATTGCCGAGCCGCATCCGCTCTTTGCCGTGGTCGATGGACCCATTGAGAGGTGGGAGCGCGTCAAGCCACGGGACGAATAGTGCCGCAGTGAGCGAACTCCGCCGGCCTCGCCGGGACAACCGTCGATGACCCACGTAAAGTCGCAGGTAATCCCTTTCCCCGGCTTGGAGACTCATGAAGTGCAGCGTGGTCATCCCCACACGCAACGATTCCGGGCACCTACATCGGTGCCTGCGTGCCTTGAGCCGTCAGACCCGCCTTCCGGATCAAATCATCGTGGTGGATAACGGCTCCACGGACGACATCGCCGCAGTCCTCGGTGAATTCCCCGAGGTCACGTGTTTCCGCGAAGACATCCCCGGTGTGGCATACGCCGTCCGCTCGGGGTACGACGCCGCTCGGCATCCCGTGATCCTGCGCTGCGACGCGGACAGCATTCCCTCACCGCAGTGGGTTGAGCGCATGATGACAACCATGGAGCGCTGCGCCTCCTCCACTGGGGCAAACCAAGTGGTCGCAGTGTCAGGGATCGCTCGGTTCGGACCCCGGTACCCCGCGCTGGGGAGATTGGCGGGGGCCCTGTACTCGTATACGTACCGTCTCGTGGCTGGGTTAGCACTGGGCCACGTGGCGCTGTGGGGGTCCAACATGGCCATGACCGCTGCGTGGTGGCATTCGGTTCGGGACCGAGTCCATTTGTCGGCGGACATCCATGACGACTACGACCTCAGTTTCCAGCTGGGCCCGAACCAGACAATCCGGTTGGATCATCGCAACGTGATGTTGGTGTCCTGGCGGGCGGCCGCCTCACCCTCCCGAATCGTGCGACAACTTCGCATGGCGCACAGCACCATGAAAACCAACTGGGCGATCCAAAAACCATGGGCTCGGATGCGAGACCGGTGGAGCGCCTCGAGTGGCTGAGCGGCGACCCGTGGGCGAATATGTCGCCTCAAGTATGTGCTTCTCGGCCCTGCTCTTTGCCCTGCTGTACAGCATTCAAGAGCGGTGGATCGATGTTGCCGTCCTGCTCCTGGCCGGGCTCGGCCAGGTGGTGGCCTTTCTCTGCTTCCGTAACGGGTACGCGCGGGGCGTGTCCAGTTTGGTGATGCTGATTGCCGGGGTGAGTGCCGCGGAACAGCTCTACATCAGAATCTCGTGGTGGGATCTTTTGATCCACTTCATCTGCATGTACGTGCTGGTATTGATCGTCTGGAATCTCGTGCTCCACCGCGCCCCGAGTCGGGGTGCCCTCCCCACTCGCCGGAGGATTCTGATGGGCTCAGGCATTGGCCTGGTGCTGGCTTTGGTGTGGGAGCTCATGGAGCTCGTTGGGTTCCTGTTCGTGACCCCGGACATCCATATTCCCCCGCTCGACACCCTCAGTGACGTGGCCGTTGGGGTCCTGGGTGCTTCCCTGGCGGGACTTCACAGGAAATCTCTTTAAGAAAGAAAGCGGCAACCGTGAAACCTCACCCGGTGCAGCGATCGCCGCTTTGAACCCCGGAAAGTAAAAACGTGGGGCACCCTCGGTGGGTGCCCCACGCAGCGTCGTCGTCCTGGAACAAACTATGCGGAGATCTCGACGAGCACTTTGCCCTTGGAGCGCCTGGACTCCAGCTGTTCGAAGGCGTCCCTGAACTGGTCGAATGGATATCGACTGTCGATTGTGGCCCGCAGTTCACCCTGATCCACCAGCGAGGCCAGCTTGGTCAGGCCCGCGCCGTCCGGGTGCATGAGAAAGAATTCGTACGTTACCCCGGCCTTCTTGGCCAAACGGCGCATCTTGAAGCTCAGTAGCTCCTCGACGCCTCGCACCAGCGCGGCCTTGGACCTGGAAAGGTCTGTGTCTCCGGCCAGACTTCCGGGGGTGGGCGGACCAGCAATGCTCACCACGGCTCCCCCGCGCTCCACAGTTGCCATCAGATCAGTCACGGTGTCACCGCCCACCAGGTCCAGGACCTTGGTGAAACGCTCGACGCCGTCGGATATTTTCCGTTCACGATAGTTGATAACGTGGTCCGCCCCGGCCTTGCGCACCAGCTTTTCGCCCGCCGACGACGCCGTGGTTGTTACGTGCGCGCCCTTCAGCTTGGCCAGTTGGATGGCCAGAAGCCCCACACCGCCGGCCCCACCGGTGATCAGCAGGTGTTCGCCCGCCTGAAGGCCGAGGTGCTCCGGACCCAGGGCCTGCTGGGCAGTCAGGCCCGCCAACGGGATGGCTGCGGCATCCGACAGTGGGATGTTCTGGGGTGCTCGTGCCACGAAATCCTGGTCCACCGCGACGTAATCGGCCAGAGCACTCAATTGTTCCGAACCGGTGCGGGTCATGACATGGTCACCCGGTTGAAATTCGCGGACGAGCGAACCAACAGATTCGACCACTCCGCTCAATTCGTTGCCTGCGATCTTTGGGAACGTGTAGGGGTGCGCCAGCCTGAAAGTTCCCTGCCGCTGCAGTGCGTCCACGGGATTCAACCCGGCGGTGACCGCGCGGATCAGAACCTGATTCGCTTCCGGGACCGGTTGCGGCAAGTCTTGTAGTTTCATGACATCTGGGCCGCCGTACTTGGAAAAACTGATCGCGCGCATGACTTCTCCACTCAATGGTTAGGGGTTAAGACCCTATATGGGTGCGCAAGGGCTGGTGAGGGCTTGCGCTGAGCGCATATGGAACCCGCGTCCGAATCATGACAATTGTCAGTAGCGCCGCCCGCCAGTGGTTGGGACACTCAAGTCATGAAACGGCAAACTCTGGCTTTCGTTGCCCTGGTCATCACCATTCTCTACGGGGCGGGCTTTGCAGCCTTTGACACCTCCCAGGCCTATGCGGCCCTGGGCGGTGCCATTGTGGCCATCTCGTGGATTGCGGTGGGCGTGTTCGGTCGGGACACTCCACGAGAATCCCACCGTCCATTCGACAACTGACCGATCCCTACTTCGCGCCCGTGTCCGAAAACCGCTAGTCCCACGTCCGGAAGCATGTCACTGTGGTGACATGAAC
>NZ_JAUNPE010000205.1 GCF_030536815.1 Kocuria sp. | reverse complement strand
ACTAGTCGATCAGGTCCCGGACCACAATGGTGTCCTCGCGGTCGGGGCCCACGCCGATCGCGGAGATCCGACAACCGGACATGCCCTCGAGCGCATCAATGTACGCGCGAGCGTTGGCCGGGAGGTCCTCCAGGCTGCGGACACCGGTGATGTCTTCCTTCCAGCCCGGGAAGTTCTCGTAAATGGGTTCGGCGTGGTGGAAGTCGGACTGGGTCATGGGCATTTCATCGAAACGCTGACCGTCCACGTTGTAGGCGACGCACACCGGGATCTCGTCCAGGCCGGTGAGAACGTCCAGCTTGGTGATGAACAGGTCCGTGAAACCGTTGATGCGTGCGGCCTGGCGGGCCATGACGGCGTCGTACCAGCCGGTGCGGCGCGGGCGGCCGGTGTTCACGCCGAATTCGCCGCCGGTCCTGCGCAACTGCTCCCCCATCTCGTCGAAGAGCTCGGTGGGGAACGGGCCGGCACCCACGCGCGTGGTGTAGGCCTTCTGGATGCCGATCACGCGAGTGATGCGCGTGGGACCCACGCCCGATCCGACGGACGCACCCCCGGCGGTGGGGTTGGATGACGTCACGAACGGGTAGGTGCCGTGATCCACGTCCAGGAACGTGGCCTGGCCACCCTCCATGAGCACCACTTCGTCACGGTCGAGCGCCTCATTGAGCAGGCGGGTGGAGTCCACGATCATGGGCTCCAGGCGGTCCGCGAAGCCCATGAAGTACTCCACGATCTCGTCCACCTCGAACGCGCGGCGGTTGTACAGCTTGACCAGCAGCTCGTTCTTCTGACGCAGGGCGCCCTCAATCTTTTGCCGCAGAATCGACTCGTCCAGCACGTCCTGAACGCGGATGCCCAGACGACCCACCTTGTCCATGTAGGTGGGCCCAATGCCGCGGCCGGTGGTGCCGATGGCCCGCTTGCCCAGGAACCGCTCGGTGACCTGATCGAGGGTCTGGTGGTACGGGGCCACCAGGTGGGCGTTGGCCGATATCCGCAGGTGGGAGGTGTCCGCTCCGCGGGCTTCGAGGCCGTCGATCTCCTCGAACAGGGCCTGCGGGTTGATGACCACACCGTTGCCGATCACCGAGGTCGCGTTGGGGCTGAGAATGCCCGCGGGAAGGAGCTTGAGCTCGAACTTCTCGCCACCCACCACCACGGTGTGCCCGGCGTTGTTACCGCCGTTGGGCTTGACCACGTAGTCCACTCGACCACCCAGGAGGTCCGTGGCCTTGCCCTTACCCTCGTCGCCCCATTGGGCCCCGACGATCACGATTGCTGGCATTGCAGAATTCTCCTGCCCGGGCGCGAACCCATTTGGCACGACAACGGTTGAGATGTACGCACCACGAGCACGTACCTCCCGATTCTAACGGGGTGCGACGACAACCACAGCCTCATGACCTTTCACCGCGCCGGGAAACGGTGCCGGGACGGAGTCCCAACGGGGTAACGTTGAAGGCTATGAGTCCGTCGAATCCGCGCCCCAACTCCGCTCCCTCCGTGTCAGCACAGGGGACGGGCGGCAGCACTCGGCACGAGGGACCCGTGGAGCACACTCCCCACAGCACTACCCAGCACGCTCAGAAGGCGCAGGGCAGCTACCTCAAACCGCGCCACCTGGTGATGATGGCCCTGGGTTCCGCGATCGGCACCGGCCTGTTCGTGGGAACGGGCGCCGCCATCCAAACTGCGGGTCCCGCGGTGCTGATCTCCTACCTGGTGGCATGCCTCCTACTCGTGCTGGTCATGCGCGCGCTGGGCGAGATGGCCGCGGCGGATCCTTCCTCCGGCGCGTTCTCCACCTACGCCGGCAAGGCCATGGGCCCCACCATTGGCCGCGCGCTCGGCTGGTTGTGGTGGGCTCAGATCGTGGTGGTGGTCGCCGCGGAAGCCACGGCTGCCGCCCAACTGGTCACCGAGATGTGGCCATCCCTGCCCCAGTGGGTGTGGGCCCTGATCTTCATGGCGATCTTCACCGCCATCAACTTGGTGCGCGTGGGCACGCTGGGTGAAACCGAGTTCTGGTTCGCCCTGCTGAAGGTCGCCGCGGTGGTCGCGTTCCTGGCCGTGGGCGTGCTCCTGCTGATCGGCGTGCTCCCCGCACCATCCCCCGGTTTGAGTAACCTCACCGAGCACGGCGGGTTCATGCCCAACGGCATCACGGGCGTCGCGGCGGCACTGCTGGTGGTGATCTTCGCGTTCGGCGGCACGGAGCTGGTCACCATTGCCGCCGCCGAGACCGAAGACCCCCAGCGCAATGTGGCCGCCGCCATTCGCACCATCCTGGTCCGCATCCTGGTCTTCTACGTGGGCGCCGTGACCGTGATGGTTCTGGTGCTGCCGTGGAACAACACCGAACTCTCGTCCAGCCCGTTCGTGGCGGTGTTGAATGTGGCGGGCATCCCCGGTGCGGACGTTCTCATGAATATCGTGATCATCCTGGCGCTGTTGTCCGCGCTCAACGCCAACGTGTACGGCAGCTCGCGCATGCTTTACTCGCTGGCCCGGCGTGGTTCCGCCCCCAATGCCCTGGCCGCCACCTCCATGCGCGGAGTACCCCGCGCCGCCGTGGTGACCTCGGTGCTGTTCGGCTTCATTGCGGTGGTGCTGAACTACCTGTGGCCCGAAACCATCCTGAACATCATGCTCAACGTGATCGGCTCCACGTGCCTGGTGGTCTGGGGTCTTGCGCTGATCTCTCAGATCATCCTGCGTAAACGCGCGGACCGCGCCGGTGTTGAGTCACCGCTCAAGATGTGGCTCTTCCCGTGGTTGTCCTACTTCGCGCTGGCGCTGCTCGCCGCGATCATCATCCTGGGCCTGCTCGATTCCGCGGTCCGGTTCCAGCTGATCGCCACGTTCATCCTGGTGTGCCTGATCGCCCTGGCCTGCAAGGTCTTGATCAAGCCGCGGGCGGGTTCGGTCTCCGCGGACGACGCCGCTCCCCGCACCTGACGCTCCGGCCATCCGGAGCCCGGCTAGAGCTCCGCGGGGAGGTCCGGGAACGTGGCCGCCACACCCGGTGAGCGCAGCACGCCCCGGAACGTGGACAGCCCCTCGGCCAGTCCCGGATCACTTGCCAGCGCCTGGTCGACGCCACCGGCCAGCCTAAGCACGTACGGCATGGTGGCATTGGTCAGTGCCTGTGTTGCGGTGACGGGAACCGCTCCGGGCATGTTCGCCACGCAGTAGTGACGTATGCCGTCAACGTAATATGTGGCGTCGTCGTAGCTCGTGGGACGGGTCGTTTCAAAGCAACCGCCCTGGTCAACGGCCACATCCACCAACAGCGCGTGGGGTTTGAGGAGTTTCAGGTGCTCTCGCCGCACCA
>NZ_JAUNPE010000204.1 GCF_030536815.1 Kocuria sp. | reverse complement strand
CGCCTGCACATCGAAGACGGCATCACCCTGACCGACCTGGCACGGTCCACCGGCATCAGCACCCGCACTCTATCCCGGTGGGCTGCCCGCTACCGGGCCGACGGAATCCACGGTCTGCGCACCACCACACGATCCGATGCCGGGGCACATCGCATATCCGCGGAACTGGTCGCCTACATAGAACACCTCGGGCTCACCAGGCCACGTCCATCGATGGCCGCCCTGCACCGCCTGGTGAACTCCCGAGCACAGCAACTATCGGTGAAACCACCCAGCTACGCCACGGTGCGTGGCATCATCCAAGCGCTTGACCCGGCGATGGTCACCCTCGCCTTGGAGGGCCCGGCGTCCTACCGGGATCGACACGAACTCGTCTACCGGCACCGGGCTGAACGCCCCAACGCCATCTGGCAGGCCGATCACACCCAACTCGACATTCTCATCCAGAACCCGGACGGCACGCCGACTCGCCCCTGGCTCACCATCATCATCGACGACTACTCCCGGGCAGTGTGCGGCTACATGGTCACCACCACCGCGCCCTCAGCGATGAACACCGCCCTGGCACTACGCCAAGCTATCTGGCGGAAAACAGACCCCACTTGGGCGATGTGCGGTATTCCCGACGTCCTCTATGTCGATCACGGCTCCGACTTCACCAGTGGCCACATCACATACACCACGACAGCGCTGAAGATCCGGATCATCCATTCAACTATTGCCCGTCCGCAGGGGCGCGGCAAGATCGAGCGGTTCTTCAGCACCGTCAACACCGAACTGCTCACCACCCTGCCCGGCCACCTTGCCCCTGGCGTCCGAAACCCACACCCCGTACTGGACCTGACAAGCCTGGATACCGCTGTCGGCGAGTTCATCAGCAGCTATAACCAACGCACGCATTCTTCAATCAACACCAGCCCGAAGGCCGCGTGGATCGGACGGGGATGGATTCCCAGGATGCCAGAGAACCTGGAAGAACTCGACGGGCTCCTGCTGCGGGTCTCCACCCACCGCCGGGTGCAGCGAGACGGCATCCACTTCCAAGGACAGCGCTACCTCAGTCCGACCCTGGCACCTTTTGTCGGCCATGACGTCACCATCCGCTACGACCCGAGGGACCTCTCCGAGATCCGGGTCTACGACCACGACACGTTGCTGTGCGTCGCCGTGGATGAAGACCACCCCAACCAGCGCTACAGCCTGGCAGATATCCAGGCCGCTCGTCGACGCCGACGACGTCAACTACGTGCCGAAATCAACGAGCGCATCCCCACCCACGAGGCACGCCCAACAGACCGTGCCCCTGTGAACCCCGATGTGAACGCCGAAACGCCACGTCTGCGTGGCCGTGCGTCTCGCCTGCGGACCTACGAAGAGGACCTGTCACCATGAGCCGCGACTTCATCGTCACCAAAGAACACCGCCGCTTCGTCGAGTTCGCCAACGCCATCCGCAAAGACACCACCATCGGCATCTGCCACGGCGAGGCAGGAGTCGGCAAAACACAGTCCGCCAGACGGTACGCCCACTGGGACACCCTGGGAACGTTCATCGACGCCTGGGGGCCACGCAGCGAATCAGACCTGGCCATCTACGCGACGGCCCATCGGACCCGGACCATCTTCTACACCCCTGAGGTACAACCGAAGTACCGGACGTTGATCAAGGACATCGAGTTCTACCGGGGAAAACTCGATGCCTGCATCATGGAGCATCTGATGGCCACCGGGCAGCGAGACAGGCTCCACATGCGCAGATCCAGTGGTGAGAAGCTCACCCAACTGATCATCATTGATGAGGCAGAACGATTGCCTCCCACCGCCCTGGAGATGCTGCGCGACATCCATGATCGTGACGGTGTGGCGATCATGTTCATCGGCATGCCCGGCATTGACCAGCGCTTCCGGCACTACCCCCAGCTGTTCAGCCGGCTTGGGTTCTCTCATCGCTACCGTGCCCTGGGCAAAGACGAGCTGCTGTTCGTGCTGAACCGGCACTACAAGCGCCTAGGTAGAGAACTGGACCCGGAGGACTTCACAGATGCGCAAGCCATCGCCGCGATCGAGCGACTGACCCGCGGCAACTTCCGCGTAGTGGAGCGATTGTTCCCCCAGATCAAGCGGGTGTTGAAGATCAACGAGTTGGAGACCATCACCGACGATGTCATTGAGGCTGCTGCCAGCACCCTGGTCCTCGGGCACTGAAGAGAACGTCCTGCTGTCGTCGTGGCCTCGTACAGAGGATGTCGCTTACACCGCCGCATCCAGCATTGTCATCGCGACGGGCTCGATGTCCGCGTCGGGATACGGGCTGACCACCGAGATGAACGCCCCTCGTCGGCGCTGGCGATCCAGCACCATGTGAGCGCCGAATCCGGAGGCGTAACCGTTGTGCCACACCAGGGGTCGATCGGATCTGTCTTCAACAAACCACCCCGCCGCGACAGATTCAGTGTCATCAGTGAAGCGCACTCGGAAAGCATCCTCGTAGACACAGTCATCGGCGAGAAGGGTTGACATGACCGTGGCGAAATCATGGGCGCTTCCCCTGATCACTCCGGCCGGTCCATAGCCTTGCCCGGTCCAGGGCAGTTGGTCAGTGCCCCACACGGTGACAGCGTTGAGGTCATGCGGGAGGTTTCGCTGTGCAGGTTGCTGAGCGCGCAGGCGTGAACACCCCAGCGGTATCGTCAGCCTGTTTCGCACCAGCGTCGGGTAGTCCGCCCCGTCGGCGGCCGCTAACGCGTGGCCCAATGCTGAGGCAGCGAGGTTGGAGTAGCTGAAGCGCCCGGCATGACGGACACGCGATCGGCGAAGTTGGTTCATCAGATCGGCGAGGTTCTCGGGTTGTGGATCACCACCTGTCAGTACAGCACTGAGCGCTCGGGCTGCTGAGCGGATTCCCCCGCCGGTGGCAGGCAGTCCTGAGGTGTGGGTCAGACAGGACTCCAAAGTCGCTTCACCGGCAGCTGTTCCGGTCAGGGGGAGGTAGTCTTCGAGCCGGTCGTGCGGTGAGATCAGCCTGGTCTGCACCATGTCGGTATAGATCAAGCCGTTGAGGGCTTTGCTGATTGAACCGATGTGGAACGTTTTCTGCAGGTCGCACCCGATCGTGGCGATGCGAGTGCCTGCCGGGCCGACTGTGGCGAGACAGGCGGCATAGACGGGGCGCTTGAGCGGCAAGGAGTTGAGTAGAAGGCCTGCCAGAGCGGTGTCACCGTCTGTCGTTGATGCGTTTGTGAGACAGGCGGGTTTCATACCTGTTCACCCTACCGGCGACGCGTCTCACGAGTGGACACTCTGAGGGCGCCACACAGCGATCAAGATGTCACGCCATTTAGCGGACAAAGTCACA
>NZ_JAUNPE010000043.1:16336-17786 GCF_030536815.1 Kocuria sp. | reverse complement strand
TCGGATGCCATGAGCGTGATCGGCGGCGGCGACTCCGCATCAGCCGTACGCAACCTGGGCTACAGCGACGACCAGTTCGGCCATATTTCCACCGGCGGTGGCGCTTCCCTGGAGTTCATCGAGGGTAAGCAACTTCCCGGTGTGGTGGCACTGGGCGCCTGATACCTGCCCCGAACCGATCGTGAGTGCTGGGCGGGGCCCGTGTGACGGCACGGGCCCCGCGCGGTTTTATTCGAAGGAGAAGCTATGACCAACAAGACCGATGGAAACTTTGACCGCACACCCTTGATTGCGGGCAATTGGAAAATGAACATGGACCACGCGCAGGGGATTGCTCTGCTGCAGAAACTCGCGTGGACCCTCAAGGATGCCAAGCATGATTTCCAACGCGTCGAGGTGGCCGTGTTCCCGCCGTTCACCGACCTGCGTTCGGTGCAGTCACTGGTCGAGGGCGACGGGTTGCAGATCGTCTACGGCGCCCAGGATCTCTCCGATCAGGATTCCGGCGCCTACACCGGTGACATTTCCGGTGAGTTCCTGGCCAAGCTGGGTTGCGGTTACGCGCTGGTGGGTCACTCCGAGCGCCGTACCGTGCACCAGGAATCGGATGAGCTGTGCCGGGACAAGATCCGGGCCGCCATTCGCCATAACCTGACCCCCATGCTGTGCATCGGTGAGGGACTGGACGAGCGCCAGTCCGGGAATCACGTGGCCTTCACCCTGGAGCAGTTGCGTGGCAGCCTGGCGGATCTCAACGAGAAGGAACTCGAGGGCCTCGTGGTGGCCTACGAACCCGTATGGGCCATCGGCACCGGCGAAGTGGCCGGGCCGGAGGATGCACAGGAAATGGCCGCGGCCATTCGCGAGGAACTCGGCACGCTGTACAGCGCGGACTTCGCGCGGGCAACGCGGGTTCTCTACGGCGGCTCGGTCAAGTCCTCCAACGTGGCGAACATCCTGGCCGGCTCCGACGTTGACGGTGCATTGGTGGGCGGGGCCAGCTTGGATGCCGAGGAGTTTGCTAAGATTGCACGGTTCGAGCAGCATCTGCTCAGTAACTAGGCATTTCAACGAGCGGTTCACGGAGAGATTCCGCATCGCTCCCACGCTCGATCAGCGACTCCCCAGGAATTGAGGCTTTACGTGGAGATCCTGCAGCTTGCCCTGCAAGTGATCATTGTGGTCACCAGCATCCTGTGTGTGATGTTCGTGCTGCTCAACAAGGGTAAAGGCGGCGGCCTGTCCGACATGTTCGGCGGTGGCATGACTCAGTCCTTGAACACCTCGGGAGCGGCCCAAAAGAACGTGGTGCGCATGACCACCGTCCTGGCGATCGTGTGGGTCCTGGCCATCGTGGGCTACGCGCTCTCCCTGCGGTTCGCACCCCCCGTCGTGTAATCATCAACAGCAACGCGCATGGCCCGGAGACTTCGGTCTGCGGGCCTTGCGC